>CALSRA010000014.1 GCA_943788635.1 uncultured Alphaproteobacteria bacterium
CCGTCGGCTGCCGCCTTGCCCATATAGGTTTCATAGCCAACCCGGCCCGCAGCGCCCGGATAGAAGGACGGTTCGAAATTCGTGTTCAGGTATTTTTTCCAGACACCTGTAAAGGCGCGCAGGTTCCGGTCCGCGCCGCCGCCTTCGCGGGTGGGGACGAATACCTTGATGTTGCGTTCGGGGAAACCGGCGGCGAATGCTGATCCGAAGGGAAGCGCCGTTAATGCGCCCATGCCGGCAACCGCACCGGCGCCTTTCAGAAGGCCGCGGCGTGAAAATCCATCATCGAAATTACTCATTGTTTCATACTCCCTGTATTGAATGAACAAGCGCCGTTTTGCACGGTCATTGATTCCTCAGCCCCCTTCGCGTTTCGAACAGGGCGGGTCTGTTCCAGAGTGCAATAGTTGATGATCGAACCACGCTGGTCAGCCTGCCCTCAATGAGGGGGTGTCCTGCAGGATATGCTTCTAATAAGGGTGCTCCGGTAGTGGGTAGGGTTGCCCAAAACGGGAGGGGGGGGGCGGGTTCTCAGGGGATTGCCGCTTTGATAGGCTATTGTGTAAGGATCGACTGGCAGGGGCTTGCTGGTCTTTAAGCAACTGGAAGGCCGCGATGATGCCGAATTTCCGCCTTGAAGACGGTCGTGAACTGCATTTCCGCGACGACGATTGCAGCGACCCGTGGCGGAAATCCGAAGCGGTGCTGTTGCTGCATGGCAATGCGGAAAGCGGCGCTGTCTGGTTCGGCTGGATGCCGCATCTGACCCGGCAGTTTCGGGTCATTCGTCCCGATATGCGGGGGTTTGGTCAATCGACACCCATGCCGGAAGATTTTCCGTGGAATCTCGACGTCATCGTGGATGATTTTGTTGATCTGATGCGATCGCTCGGTGTCGAAAAATTTCATCTGGTCGGGGCGAAGCTTGGTGGCACGGTTGCGCGCCATTTCGCTGCCCGCCATCCGGACATGGTGCTGACGTTGACTCTCGCAGGCACGCCGCGCCCGGACCGTGCGGAGGCGGCGGCGAACGTACCGGGCTGGGTCGCGGAATTCGAACAGCCGGGCGGGGTGGAAGCATGGGCCGGGCGAACGATGCGCAAGCGCCTGGGCAGCGCGTTCCCGGAAGAGGGCATCCGCTGGTGGACGGAACTGATGGGGCGTACGCCTGCATCCACGCAGCTTGGCTTCATGCAGAATATCCCGATGTCCGACATTTCCGCCGATATGCCGAATATCACCTGCCCCACCCTCGTTATCACGACTGAAGGCAGCGCCCTGGGCAGTGTCGAGGCGACACGGAAATGGCAGCAGACCATCGCGCGGTCCCGGCTGCTCGTCCTGCCCGGTGATTCCTATCATGTTGCCGCCAGTGATTCCGACCGTTGCGCAATGGAAACCCTCGCCTTCATCACCGAAGGGCACAAGGCGCTTTAGCGTCAATCCGGTCGTGCGAAGGCTGTAAACAACGCCGCGATATCGTCCAGGTCATCCAGATTCTCGACCAATTCGATCATCCGGGCGGCGCCAGCCTCGCTGTGATAATTGCGGAACAACCCGGTAAACTTGGTTGTCACTTCACTGTCGTTCATTGGCGCCATGGCGTGGCCCTTGGGATAGCGCAGGTCATTGCGGATTTCGCTGCCGTCCCGCAGGCGGACGGTGATGCTGCTGGGTGAGGATTCGGGATAGATGGCGGTCAGTTCCCCGTCTTCCTCGACGACTGTTTTCGCCATCAACGCCGCGAGATTTGGGTCGCGCAGCCGCGCCGGGCTGAACGAATCGTCACCGATTTCACCGTCCATCAGCGCCAGCCCGACAACATAGGGCAGGCTGTGGTCGGCGGTTTCATGGGTTTCCGGTGCCCAGCGGGTCGGGTCGTTCGCCATGGTGAGCTTGGCGGTTTTATAGGTGCCGATGCGGATGGACTCGATTTGTGCCGGTGGTGTCCGGTCGCGCAGGCCCAGTGCGGTCCATACGGCGGTCTGCCCGTGATAGCAGATGGGAAAGCATTTCAGATGGGTGCGGGTGATCCGGTCCGGTGCGGCGCCGGGTTCAAGGGACCAGTCGAATGTTCCGACCGCATCCCACAGCCCGTGTTTGCCCTCGATGGGGGCTGTGGCGCCCGTCACCCCGGACTGTGCCAGCAGTGCCGCGAAGACGCCGTTGCGCGAACCATTGGCGGCGGCGCAGCCCTTCCAGGCGGACAGCTCACCTTGCCGCGTCTGGTACATCGCCATATTCGGCACCAGCGCCAGCGCCACAGCTTCGCCCATCTGTTCCCGGTTCAGCCCGATCAGCTTTCCGGTCGCGAGCGCCGCAGCGACGACGCCGTAGACCGGCTGATCCCAGCCCTGCGAGTTGATGTCGATGGCATCGCAGAAACTGCAATAAATCTCGTAGCCCAGCGCGATGGCGGTGATCTGGGATTTGCCATCGCGGGCGCCGATTTCACCGGCCGCGAGTGTAGCGGCAATGATGTCGCTGGGATGGCCGCCGCTCTGCAGCCGGTACATGTCGCTCAGATCCATGAAGCGCAGCATGACACCATTGGCGAAGGCGGCCATTTCCGGCGCGGTTTGCTGTCCCGATCCCAGAATGGTTGCCGGCGTATCCATTTTATAACGCCCGGCAAGGCCGCGCACCGATACGGACAGGGGATGGTCATAGGCCCCGGCGACGCAGCCCAGGGTGTCGAGCAGCCGTTGCTTGCAGGCCGCGACGGTCGCGTCGGGCAGGCTTTCGTATTCGAGGCGCATCGCGTAATCGACGAGCCGTTCTGTGGTTGCGTCCATGACTCCCCCGTGTCGGTCCGATACAGTTGGTTCCAGGAACGCTATCAGGGAAGGGAAGAAACATGAAGGTCGGCGTCAATCTGATCAATTTCGGGCCGTCGGCCAATCCGGCGAATCTGCGCCGCTGGGCGGAACTTGCCGAAGGTCTCGGCTATCATATCCTCATGACATCCGACCATGTCACAGTGACCCCGGATGTGCAGGTCCGGTACCCCGCGCCGCTATACGAGCCGCTGACAACGATGGGCTGGCTCGCCGGTGTAACCCGGAACATCCTGATCGGGACGACGGTTATTATCCTGCCGTATCGCAGCCCGCTGGAGATAGCCCGGGCCTTTGCGAATGTCGATCAGTTGAGCGGCGGGCGCTGCATTCTGGGAGTCGGTGTTGGCTGGGCGAAGCAGGAATTCGAAGCGCTGAACCTGCCTTTTGAACGGCGCGGCGCCATGACGAACGAGTATCTTGCGGCGATCCGCGAATTATGGACCAACGAGGTTGCCTCCTTCGATGGGGAATTTGTCCAGTTCAAGAATGTGCATACCGCACCGATGCCGGTCCAGAACCCCTATCCGCCGATCTGGATTGGCGGGGCCAGCGACGCGGCGCTGCGTCGTGCAATTCGATTCGGCAAGGGCTGGCATCCGATCCGCATCAGGGTGGACTGGCTGCGCGATACGGGGATCCCGCGCCTGACGGAACTTGCCGAACAGGAAGGCATGCTGGTGCCCGAACTATGCCCGCGTATCCGGCTGCGGCTGACCGAGGCGCCGCTGCCTGAAGACGAGCGTATCGCGGGCGAGGGCTCGGTGGAGCAGGTGCTGGGCGACATGCGGGGGCTGGAAGCCCTCGGCTGCACCCATGTGCTGCTGGATACCTATTACGACGATGTCGAGGCAACCCGGAATGTCGAGGCATCCTGGCGTATGCTCGCGGTGATGGCTGAACAGGTGCTCGATCTGGCGAACGAGACGACCCGCTAGAGCGGGTTATCTCTCAACCTTCAGCCCGGCCTTGGCCGCGACATGCTTCATGATCGACGTGGAGCGCTCCGTGTCGCCGCCATTGGCGATGGCGTGGTCATAGTTGGCTTTGGCCGCCACCCCCATTTCCGTCGGTGCGCCCAGCCGCTGCGCTTCCTCCACCGCCAGCGTGATGTCTTTCTGGCTGATCTTCATATTGGCGCCGCCGAGAAACTTTCCCGTCCGGACGGCTTCGGCCAGCGGGCCCTGGGTCTGGCTGTTGCGGCCGGTGCTGACATTCAGGATCTCCAGCATCGCGGCCGGGTCGAGCCCGAACTTGATCCCCATGGTCAGCGCCTCGCTGGTGCCGACCGCCTGGACATTGTTCAGGTAATTGTTAGCCAGCTTCATCATCTGCCCACCGCCGGGAATGTCGCCCAGGTAGAAGATATTCTCGCCCATCGCTTCGAAGGCGGGTTTGCAGGTATCGAACGCGTCGCGCGGACCGGATGCGATGACCGTCAGCGTGCCGTCCACCGCCTTGCTGATATGACCGCTGATCGGGGCATCCAGCATGGCGATGCCGGTGCCGTCGAAAATGCCGCGCAATTCCTGCGCCGGGGTTGGGCCGGTTGTCGACATGTCCACATAGACCTTGATGGCTGAACCGGTTGCTGCTTCGGCGGCGACGCCGCGCACCGCCCCCAGTGTATTCAGGCAGGCCATGACGATCTCCGCCCGGTTGGCGACGTCGGTGGCGCTGCTGCCCCGTTGCGCCCCGTCCGCGACCAGGGCGTCAAGTCGGTCGGCCTGGGTGTCATAGACGACAACGTCGAGCCCCGCCTTCATCATGTTGCGCACCATGGGGCCGCCCATATCACCGACGCCGATATACCCGATTGCTGCCGTCATCGTTCCCTCCCTGAAAAAATCAACGGCAAGTGTTCGGTTTTTTCGCGCAGGCCGCAAGGGGCGGGCTAAACTTGTCGTCACGACCGGGGAGGAAAAGACATGGCGAATATTACAGGCGACCGCATGGCCGCGTTCATCGCAACAGCGAAGGACCGCCAATACGACGCGGCGGTGATCGAAGAAGCAAAGCGCTGCCTCGTCGACTGGGTCGGCGTGGCGATGGGCGCGGTGGATGAGCCCGTATCCCGCGCCACGGTTGAAACCGCATTGTCATGGCAGGCGCAAGGGCAGGGACGGATTTTTCGCGGGCCGTTGACGACCCCGGCACTGGCGGCGCTATGCAATGGCACGATGGGCCATGCCTTTGATTTCGACGATACGCGTGGCCATGCCCCCAGCCATCTGAGTTCACCGACATGGTCGGCGATCCTCGCGATGGCCGGCGAACAGGATATCGACGGGGCACAGGCGTTGAGTGCCTTCATCACCGGTTACGAGATTTCCGCGGTGCTGGGCGATAATGATTTCGGTAACCGGATGCAGGCGGCGGGGTTCCACCCCACGGCCGTCTTTGGCCGCTTGTCCGCCGCAGCGGCAGCCGGGGTGCTGCTGGACCATAATGCGGATCAGGCCGCGCATGCGCTTGGCATTGCCGCGACGACGGCAGGCGGGCTGACCACATCCTTCGGTACGATGGGCAAGCCGCTGCATTCGGGCAAGGCGGCGATGGATGGCATTCTGGCGGCGCAACTTGCGACGCGCGGATTTGAAGCGGCCCGTCATGCCTATGACGCAGATGGCGGCTTCGCCGATACGATGCTGCAGACCGAATCATTCCGCTTCGACGGTCTGGAATTCACCGCCGGTCAGAGCCTGTTCGACAATTCCTACAAGCCTTACGCTTGCGGCAAGCTGATCCATCCCCATATCGACGCCGCCCGAAAACTGCGCGACACCGTGGCCGGGCGGGAAATCGTGGTGATCCATTGCCAGGTTGCGGAAATCAGCACCAAGCTTGTCGGCAAGCCGATCCCGTCGACATCGCTGGAAGGAAAATTCAGCGTTGCCTTCTGCATCGCGCTCGCGCTGAACGGTTATCCGGTGATGCCGCGTGACTTCGCGATGGACCGCGTTGCCGACCCGCGCCTGCGGGCCCTGACGGAACGGGTCGAACTTTCGGTAAACCCGGCACTGGGCCGTTACGCATCGATTCTCGATATCACGCTGTCGGATGGCGATGTATTGCATGCCGAAATACGGCGGTCGCTTGGCAATCCCGACAATCCGATGTCCTGGGACGATATCCGCGCGAAATTCGACGCGCTGGTCGAGCCAATCCTGAGGGCGGATGCGCCGGTGCTTTACGACGCGCTGGTGACAATTGACGAGCCGGGGAAACTCGACCGAATTCTGGAATTGATCGCCTAGCCCGTAACGTCGATCCGCTGTTTCGACAGTGCGGTATCGTCGAATTCGATGCCCAGCCCCGGACGGTCCGACAGGTGGAATAATCCGTCCACCGGCATCGGCGGGTCGGCAAAACCCTCATGGGTTCGCGCCGTCGGGTCGTTCCATTCGCAGGGTTTGGTCGCATGCATCTGCGCGGCGCAGACATGCAAATTGGCCAGATGTCCGATCATCGGCTGGGTCTGATGCGAGACCAGTTCAACCCCGTGCGCCTGGGCCAGCGCGGCGCAGCGTAGCAGCCCGGTAATGCCGCCCATCTTGATGATATCGGGCTGGATCATGCGCACGCCGGCTTCAATCAACTCAACCAGCCCGCCCATGGTGTAGGTCTGTTCGCCCGCCGAGACGGTGATGGACAGTTTCTGTGCAACCTCGCCCATGGCCTTGGTGTGGTAGTGCTGGACCGGTTCCTCGAACCACCAGTAATCCAGTTCTTCCAGCACCCGGCCGACGCGGATTGCGCCGCTGGTCGAGTAGCCGTTATTGGCGTCGAAGGCGAGCGGGAAGTCTTTGCCGACCATCGTCCGCACCGCGCGGGCCTTTTCGATATGGTCGGGGATTTCCTCGTCCAGGGTAACCCGCTTGTTGTCGAAGCGAATCTTGATCGCGGCGGGTTTGTCGGCCATGCGGGCTTCAACGGCTCGCAGTACTTCATCGATGCTGCGTCCCCTGCCATTGCCGCCGATGGACGCATAGAAGGGCAGTTCGGTTTTCCAGGCGCCGCCCAGCAGCTTGTAGATTGGCTGGTTGAACAGTTTCCCTTTCAGGTCCCATAGTGCGATATCGATACCGGCCAGCGCGCCTGTCAGCGCCCCTTCGGGGCCAAGCTTGACCAGGCTGTGGAACAGGCGGTCCTGAATGACGGCGTGGTCCAGCGGGTCCGCGCCGATCAGCGCCGGGGCGATGTTGTGGACGATCATGCCCAGCGAGGCCAGCCCGCCCATCATCGGCGAGACCTCACCAACCCCGTGCCGTCCGTCATCGGTCCACACCCGGACGAAGGCGCTGCGTTTCGCCGGCGGCTCATCTGGGGACCACTGCACCTGAAACGTCTCGATGCGTTCGATTTTCATGGACCTTCTCCCGATTGCTCCGTGTCGGATAACATGCCTCGTACGGACGGATACGATGGCGTAAGAATTTACTGTCCAGAGGGAGAACGCGATGACCGAAATCAATAATTACGATTCTTCCACCCTGCCGCGCGGGATTCGGTCGCGATTCGTCGAGGGTGTCAACGGATTGCGCGTGCATGTGCTGGAAGCCGGATATGAAGACGCGGACCGGCCATGCCTGCTTCTGCTGCACGGATTTCCGGAACTGGCCTATAGCTGGCGCAAGGTGATGCCGGTGCTGGCGGCGGCGGGGTATTACGTGGTCGCACCCGACCAGCGCGGGTATGGCCGCACCACCGGCTGGGACAGCGATTACGACGGCGACCTGCGGTCCTTCCGCATGATGAACCTGACGACGGACATGCTGGCGCTGGTCTACGCGCTGGGGCGGCAGTCGGTTGACGCGGTCATCGGGCATGACTTCGGTTCCCATGTTGCCGCGCAATGCGCGCTGATCCGCCCCGATGTCTTCCGCGCCGTGGCGCTGATGAGCGCGCCTTACGCCGGACCGCCGCCGATAAACCCGAAGCAGCAGCCTGACATCCATGCCGCTCTCGCGGCGCTGTCCCGGCCGCGCAAGCATTACCAGTGGTACTATTCGACCCGGCAGGCAAATGAGGATATGTGGCGCTGCCCGCAGGGCGTCCACGACTTCCTGCGCGCCTATTACCATCAGAAAAGCGCCGACTGGACTGAAAACCAGCCATTTCCGCTGCGGGGCTGGACGGCGGCGGAACTGGCGAAGATGCCGACCTATTACATCATGGACCATGACCGGAATATGGCCGAAACGGTCGCGCCGGAAATGCCCGCGCCGGAACAGGTCGCGGCCTGCCATTGGCTGCCGGAGGACGAATTACACGTCTATAGTGGCGAATACGGGCGCAACGGATTCCAGGGCGGGCTGCAATGGTACCGCTGCACAACGGATGCGAAAATCAGCGCCGAACTGCGCCTTTTCGCGGGCCGCAGTATCGACGTGCCGTCCCTGTTCATCGGCGGCAAGTTCGACTGGGGCACCCAGCAGCGCCCCGGTGCCATCGAAGCCATGCAGGTCTTCGCCTGCGCGGACATGCGCGGCTGCCACCTCGTTCCCGGCGCCGGCCATTGGGTACAGCAGGAACAGCCGGAAGCGGTGTCCCGGCTGCTGCTGAAATTCCTGGCCGGTCTTTAATTTATGTCAGCCGGTACACTCGTGCCGCCGTATCGTGATACAGCTTCGCCTTTTCGTCGGCGGAATAATCCTTGGTCAGCAGTTTGAAGGAATTCCAAAGCACGTTGTAGCTGCAGCTCACCTTGTCGACCGGGAAGTTGGATTCGAACAGGCAGCGGTCAGGGCCGAAGATTTCAAGCGTATACTCGTAGTAATGCTTCGTCGCTTCCATCAGCTCCTTGCTGGTCGGCGGTTTCGGGCGTTCGTGCCATTCAAAACCGTTCACTTCCATGGCGATGCCGCCCAGTTTGGCGACGACATTGGGGCATTTGGCCAGTTCGGTGATATTCGCTTTCCACTCGGCGAAAACCTCGTCTGATTTTCCCTTGTAGGGGCCGATGCCGAGGGGGCCACCGAAATGGTCCAGGACAAGCGTGGTGTCGGGGAAGGCGCGGGCCAGGTCGGTCGCTTCCGGAATCTGTTTGTGATAGCACCAGACTTCGAAGCTCAGGTCGCGCGGGCCCAGATGTTTGAAGCCGGCGCGGAAATCATCGCGCATCATCATGCCTTCGGGCGGGTTGGTGCGATGGTTCGGCACATCGGGGCTGGCGTCCCAGGTTGCACCAAGCCGGATGCCACGGAAGCGCCCGCCGGCATGGGCAATCTGTGCATCCAGCACATCCGCGGCTCGGTCACCAACCTTCAGGTCCGTCGTGCCGATGATCCCGGCGGCGACCCTCGACGTGCCGTAACAGCCGGAATAGCTCATTGCCGCGATGCCGTTGACGAATTCGGTTTCGCCGATGGGGCGCATTTCCGCGGGGCCATCCGGCTTGAACATCGCGCCACATTCGATGAAGACCGTGGAAACGATATTATGGCCGCTATTCATGTCTTCCAGAATGTCGTCCAGCAGGTAGTCACCATGAGTATGCTGGGTCTGACCAACCCACAGATGGTGATGCGGGTCGCAGATCGGCAGATCAGGCTCCAGCGTTTCTTCCTGCGTCAGCGCGAGCCATTCCTGAGCCTTGTTCATGACGAATTTCCTCCCCGAAGCGAATTTATTGTCTATTTAGTTGGTGCTGCGGTTGTGCCCACGTGCAAGTTCAATGACCCGGGCAACGTCCGATGCATCATTATAGAGATGTAATGAGAAGCGCAGGATACCCCGCCGGATCGACAGATTGACACCATTTTCTGTCAGATGATCGTGAAGTGACGCCATTGCCGGGTCGTTGACCGAGTCGTGCTGTCCTTCCCCGATCGCGCCGACGGATACGATGCTGCTGGCCGCGACCCCCGGTGCCTCGACGACCGGCAGCCCCGATTCCAGCAGCCCTGTCGCGAGGTCGTTGGCCAACCCGGTGACGTGGTTCTCGATGGCTTGCGTGCCGGTTTCCAGCATCATGCCGATGGATGCGTCCGCCGCAGCAGCGGCGACGAAATTGTAATTGCCGAGATCGAAACGCCGTGCCCCCGGTGCCAGCCGGTCCTCGCCATCGCCCAGGGCGGCTTCATGTGCGTCGCCCAAATCAATGCCGAAACGCGCCATATAGACCGGGGTCAGCCGCTCCGCCCATTCGCGGCGGCAGTACAGGAAGCCCATCCCGTACAGGCCGAGTAACCCTTTCTGCGTCGACACGGCCATCGCGTCGATACCGAGATCATTCACGTCGGTGTGCAGAATGCCGACCGACTGTACCCCGTCGACCAGAAACAGAATGTCCCGCTCCCGGCACAGCTTGCCGATGGCGGCGATATCGGTACGGAACCCCGGTGCGAAGGTGACGCTGGATGCGGTGACCATACGGGTGTTTTCGTCGATGGCGTCGGCGATGGCCTCCGGCGATATCTGTCCGTCGCGGTGTGCGACGGTCTTGATCTCGATACCGGTTCGTTTTGCCACATTCCGCCAGGGGAAGACGTTGTTGGGATGCTCCAGGTCGGCGCAGATTACGGCATTGTCGCCTGCCTTCCAGTCATAGCTGGCGATGATCGCGTTCAACCCTTCCGACACGTTCTTGGTGATGGCAATTTCGTCCGGTTCGGCGTTGATCAGGGCGGCATAACGGGACCGTGTGCGCTCGATCAATTCAAACATGGCGGGCTTGTTGGCGGTGCCGTACAGCCTTGCATCGAGCATGCCGTCGATGGCCGCGCGTGTTTCCCGCGTAATCAGCCCACGGGCGGCGACATTCATGTAGACGCCGTTTTCCGTTCCCGGAAACCGCGTTCGCAGCGCGGCAAAATCGACATTGCCCATATTTATTGCTCCTGTTGTCAGGGTTTGCCCCAGCCGCCGCCGCCGGGCGTGGCGACACGGATTATCGTGCCATGCGGCAATTCAACGCCACCGGCCGCGGATGACAGTTTGCGTTCTTCGGGGGTGTCCGGGTTGACGATGAATATGCCGGGTAACCCGTTCTCGCCGCCCTCCATGCCGGGCGCAGCGGCCTGCTGGCGCTCGCCGGATACGCTGACCGTTATGTCATCGCCCAGCGCCCGGAAATCGCGAACGATGCCATTCCCGCCCTTGAACTGGCCCTTGCCCCCCGAACCGGTGCGCAGCGCATAGGTTTCGATCCGCAGCGGGTAGGCGTGCTCCAGCGCCTCGACAGGCAGATTGGCGCTGCCCGATGTCAGGGTGCGGACGGCATCGATGCCGTCGCAATTTGTTTGTGCGCCCAGCGCCCCGGCGACAGTTTCATAATCGACGAAATACTTGCCCGTACGCGGGTCGGTGCCGGACAGAACCAGCAAGGCATGCGGCCCTGAACCGGCAAAGCCACGGCCCGGAATGGCCTGTGACAGCACGTTGAGCACGACATCCGACAACACGCTGCAGGAAATGGATCTGGTGCCGACCGGGGCCGGCGGGACCGGCTGGACGATGCAGCCCGGCGGGGCGGCGATGTTGATAATACGGAAGGCCCCGCCATTGGCCGGCGCGTCCGGGTCGAGGATTGCCTTGGCCACGCAATAGACGGTCGCGACCAGTGCCTGGTTGGGGATATTGCGCGCGTAGCGGAGCTGCGGGTCGGTGCCGGTGAAGTCAAAGGTCAGTTCGCCCGCGCGGACCGTCAGCGTACAGGCCAGCCGGGCCAGCGTGCCGTCTTCGTCACCGCCAAGGTAGTCTTCGGCACTGTAGTCGCCGTCCGGCAGGTCGGTGACGGCGGCCCGAAAGCGCCGCTCGGTGAAGTCCAGATAGGAATCCAGGGCCTGCTCGAACAGGTCCGCGCCATAGCGGGTGATCAGCGTTTCAATAGCGCGGATACCGACCCGGTTGGCGGCGATCTGCGCGTTGAGATCGCCCTTGCGTTCTTCCGGCGTGCGGGAATTCAGCAGGATCACTTCGAACATGTCCTGCGCGACCTCGCCCTGCCGTACCAGCCGGACCGGTGGCAGCCGCAACCCTTCCTGGAAGATGCTTTCGCAGATCGCGGCTTCACTGCCCGGCACCATGCCGCCGACATCGGCGTGATGGGCGATATTGGCGACATAGGCGACAATACGACCGTCCCGGAATACGGGCGCGATCAGGTTCAGATCCGGCAGGTGCGAGCCGCCGCCATTATAGGGGTCATTGGCCACGAACATGTCGCCGGGGCGGATTTCCTGCATCGGAAAACGCTGCCGGATGCTGTCGATGGCGCCGATCATCGAACCCAGATGGATGGGCACATGCTCCGCCTGCGCGACGACATTGCCCTTGGCATCGAAGACAGCGGTCGAACAATCGTGCCGTTCCTTGATGTTCGGGGAAAAGGCGGTGCGCATCAGCACCACACCCATTTCTTCCGCCGTGGCGATAACATGGCGGGCGATGATTTCAGTGGTGATGGGGTCGAGTGTATCGGTCATGTGTCACACCGTATCTGGAGGCAGCCCGCAGCGTCGACTGTCACGTTTGCCGATGGCGGTACCACCGTTGTGGAATCCGTCTGTTCGACGATGGCCGGGCCGCTGAATTCATGGCCGGGGGCCAGCCTGTCGCGGTCATAGACCGGTGTTTCGACGAACCCCGAATCCCGGAACCAGACCTTACGCCGCGAGGCGACGGCATCGGCCACTGGCGCCACGGCCGCTGCAATGTCGGGTTCTTCGGCGGAAGAATGAAGTGCGATCACGCCGAGGCGCAGAGTCACGATTTCGACCGGGTGATCGGGCATGGCGTATCCGTTGGTGATCTCGTGCTGGCGATGGAATTCGGCGGTTAGCGATTGCAGCGCGGCGGCATCGATCCGGCCCTCTGCCACCGGCAGGGTCAGCTCAAAAGCCTGTCCGGCGTAGCGCAGGTCCGCACCCCATTCATGGGACAGCCCGTCTGCGGCCAGCCCTTCCGATTGCTGCCAGCCTGCGCCATCCTTGGCCAGAATATCCATCCCCTCGCGCAGCCCGTCCAGGTTGTCGTCGGTTGCGGATACCAGCCGGGTGACGCTGAAATCGCCGCGTCGGTCGGCATCAACAAGCCCGATGGCGGACATGATGCCCGGCCGGGGCGGCACGACAACCTGTGCGATACCAATTTCCTGCGCGATCTCGACCGCGTGCAGCGGCCCGGCGCCGCCGAAGGCGACAAGCGCGCAATTGCGGGGGTCCTCGCCGCGTTCGATGGACACCACGCGCACGGCACCCATCATATTGACGTTGACGATTTCGATAATACCTGCGGCGACATCGACCGTATTCAGGCCGACCTTCGCGCCGAGCGTGGATAGCGCTTCCTCCGATTTTTCCGGGTAAACGGTCATCGCCCCGCCGATCAGCGACCCGCCGGACAACCGTCCCAGGGCAACATTGGCATCGGTCACGGTGGCGTCTGTCCCGCCGCGTCCATACAGGGCAGGGCCCGGATCGGCGCCGGCACTCTGCGGGCCGACCTTCAGCAAGCCGCCGGGGTCGACCCAGGCAATGCTGCCGCCGCCCGCCCCGATGGTATGGATGTCCAGGGTCGGAATGCGGACCGGAAACCCGCCCATTTCGCGCACACCACGCTTGGTCAGCCTGCCATCGCGGATCAGGCAGACATCGGTGGAGGTGCCGCCCATGTCGAACGAGATCATGTCGGGCTGATCGGTGCGCTGCCCCAGTTGGGCGGACGCAATCACCCCGCCGGCCGGGCCGGAAAAGAATGTGTTGATCGGGGATGCGCGCACGGTGGCGACGGAAACCGCGCCGCCGTTGGATTGCATCACCAGGGGGGCTGCGGCGATACCAATGCCGCGAAGGCCCGCGACCAGGTCTTCAAGATAGCGGTCGATCACCGGCAGCAGGCTGGCATTCACGCTGGTGCTGGCGAAGCGTTCGAATTCGCGGAATTCCCGCAGCACGGCGGAGGACGTACAGATATAAACCTCGGGCCAGCATTCGCGCAGGATATCGCGTGCCCGTTCTTCGGGTTGCGGATTGGCATAGGCATGCATGAAGCAGATGGCGATGGCGGCGACCTGCTTTTCCTTCAGCGTTTCCGCCGCCTGCCGCACGGCGTCTTCGTCCAGTGGCGTGACGACATTACCGCGCTCATCCAGCCGGCCGCCGATTTCCACGACGCAATCGCGCGATACCGGCGGGGCCGGTTTCGGGACGGAAAGATTGTAGAAGCTGGGGCGTCGTTGCCGGCCGATTTCCAGCACGTCGCGGAAGCCCGGTGTCGCCAGCATGCCGGTCCGGGCGCAGCGGTGCTGCAGCACGGCGTTGGTTGCCAGGGTTGTGCCATGAACGAACAGCGAAACCGCGTCGGCAGGGGTTTCGGCCTTGTCCAGCAGCGCGCGTACGCCATCCAGGATACCGCGTGCGGGGTCATCCGGGGTTGTTGGAAGCTTGTGTATGACTTGTCGGCCGGAAGACCGATTGGACAGGACGAGGTCGGTAAACGTACCGCCGGTATCGACGCCAATTGAAATGCTCACGGATGCTCCCTGCCGGAAATTGTGTAACAGGGCGGCATCACAGCATTTCCCCTCCCGCGCTGTCCAGCCTGTCGTCGGGGGTTTCCCAACGGCCCGGATCATGCGCTAGGCTGTCGTTTTAACCCTTGGGAGGAGCAGGTATGTCCCGAAGTGAAGCATACGAAAAAGGCAGTGAAATGCGGCGTCAGCTGATGGGCGACAAGTTGGCCGACGGTATGGCAAAGACTGTCTATGACGACCCTATCATGCAGAAATTCGGCGATTACGCGCGCGAAGCCGTGTTTGGCTTGCTGTGGACCCGGCCCGGCCTGGACACGAAAACCCGCTCGCTGATCTGCGTGATAACCGATACGGCGACCGGCCGATGGCCGGAACTGGAGCTGCACCTGAAAATGGCGCGCCGCCAGGGTTGGACAGAGGATGAATTGACGGAGGCGCTGCTGCATACCGGCGGTTATATCGGTGTGCCGTCCGTGCGCGAGGCGATGATCATCGCCTCCGAGGTCTTCAAGGAAATACGCGAAGAAGACTGACCCCCGGTTCCGGCAGCGAGGGCAGGACGAAATCCGCACCTTGTTGCCGGAACAATTATTCCCTTTGTTCCGGCCGAATTGTTTTGGCGTGGTTCTGTCGTTGCTTCAAGCTTCAAGCTTGCTGGATTCACCTTCGATCAGGCAGGTTTGCATGCGGTAGAGCAGTTCGAGGTCGAACTTGCCCAGTTGGCCGGCCAGTTTTGCAAAGGCATGGACGTCGGGTGATTCGATCCCGCAAAGTTCATTCAGCGCCTTGAAAATTTTAATAATCCGGGCACCTTGGGGAATAGCCTCTTCCTTGACGTCGTCTTCGGGGTATCCGGTGCCATTGTACCATTTGTCCTGATAGTAGACGATCTCTGCCACTTCGGTCATGCGCGGTATGTTGGTGATCAGTCGTTTTGCCGCCGCCGGATGCGCATTGACGATCTTCTGTTCTTCTGCAGAGAGGGGCTCCCCGGCCCGCCATTTCGTCGTAATCTCCGGTGGCAAGGCCGCATAGCCGATCGGCGTCAGCATGGCGGCGATTTCGAGTTGCCAGGGCTGGGACAGTTCGAGTTCTGCCCCGACGAGCTTCGCCCAGTCCCGGAACCGGGAATGTTGCGGGAACGCTTCCGGTGCGGCGAGGCCCAGAATATCGGTGAGAACCTTTACGCTGCCCGCCAGGGTCTGTTCAAGCAGATCACGTTCCACCGTGATGATCTGGTATTGCCGGATCGCCTGGTCGATTCCTTCGGAAAGTTTCTCCGCGGTGCAGGGCTTGGTGTAAAATTGAAAAATCTTGCCTTGGTTCACGGCATTAACGGCTGTTTCCTGATCCAGGTTGCCTGTCAGCATGATGCGTTGGGTGTTTGGGGACAGTTTTTGTAATTTTTTCAGCACCTCCAGCCCGGTCATACCGGGCATGCGCATGTCGCTGACGACGACTGCAAACGGATTGCTTTCATCGATGAGCGCCAGTGCCGCTTCGCCACCTTCCGCGGTAGAGATGTCGTAGCGTTTTTGCAGCCGCCGTTTCAGGCCCTGAAGCAGGTCTGGGTCGTCATCTACCAGAAGGACTCGTTCCGTCATTGCAGTGTTCTTTTCTCAATTTCGCTGACAACAAAATCGCGCCATACCGTGGCCCGATGGGCAGCGCCGATAGATTCCAGGTATTCCATGTCCAGGGTGGATTCGAGTTCCTGTAACATTTCTGCGCCGCCGGCGAGCGCCGGGTTCAGGTGCTGGGCAACATAAACTGCGGTAACGATACTGAACTCGGTGGCGGGACATTCGGCCGGGGAATGGTGATACGCGACGGCCTCGACGATCGGGTTGGCAAAGCCCCACAGGCCAAGAAGGTAGGCGCCAACTTCAGCATGGGAGGCGCCACAAACTCTTTTCTCCGCCGCTGCGGTTTGGATGTTTTCTGTCTTGGCCAGGGTCGTTGCCTGGTTGAACTGCTCCAGGTCACGATGAAGGAGGGCCAGCGTTCCGACATGGGAAAGTGTGCCGGCACAACTCGCCAGCTCGGTTGATGCCGCATCCATTCCTTCAAGAGATGCAATCCCTTTGGCGAGCATGCCGATACCGATGCTACAGTCGTTCAGTTGCTTGATAACGTCTGCGGATTGTGAAGTTTCCGGGTGCAGGTTGAATATTCCGGATTCCAGGGCCAGCGATTTGATCGTATCGAAACCAAGCATCTGTATGGCTTGTTGCATGTTGGTGATATTGCGGACGCTGGCGAAATACGCCGAATTCGAGATTTTCAGGACCTGTGCGGTCATTGAGATGTCTTTGGCGATGGCCGCGGCGACGCAATCCATTGCCGGTTCATTTGAATCAAGCTTGTCAATCAGGGCCGCGACAGATTCCGGTAATGTGGGCAGCACCGTTAGTCCCGCGACGAAACTGCGCAACGGTTTGGACTCCAGGAATTCCTGCAACGACAGCGCCCGATCTATCGACGTGTAAAGCGTTTCCGCATCACATGGCTTGGAAAGATACTGGTGGGCGGGGCCCACCGTTCGCATCACGGCTTCTTTTTCCGCGAAGCCGGACAGGATCATCCGGATCGTCGCGGGAAACCGGGTTCGTACTTCGCTGAGCAATTCGCCACCGTCCATACCCGGCATTCGCATGTCGGATATCACGATATCGGCAGGGGTCTCGGCCAATGCTTCGAGTGCCTCCGCACCGCTGCTGACGAAGCGCATGTCAAAACGTTTACGGTTCCGTTTCATGCTGCGTCGCAGGCCTTGCAGGATATCCGGATCGTCATCGACAAACAGTATTCCCGTCGTCACTAGGCAGCCTCCGTTTCGACGGCCCTTCCGTTGACCGGACACTAAGCCTTTGGGCGAATCCTGCAACAAACCCTAATTAATGCTTTAATTCCAATGTCGAGGCGATGTAATGCCATCATGGGCCGCGCCAGGCGCCAAACAGGAAATAGGGAAAGGCGTCGACCGTTCTCAGCCCAGGTGGCCACCGAGATCGTCAACTATGTTTGTTGGCTGGGCAGCCAGTTCCGCCAGAGCAGCAATCGGCGCGAACTGTTCGTCTGCGGTATCGACCACATCGAACGTCACGAACGGGCCCTGCTGGCACGAATGCTCAACGGCGGCGAGGGCATCACCGGCTTGCGCAGCTTGCCGAACATCACTGTGTTCCTCGACTATGAAGACCTGACCAAACGCGACCTGATCCTGGCCATCGGCTTCGACCATCTGGGCTACACTGATGCGGTGCGCGAATATGAACGGCGCGGCGTGATCGTCTATGAGCGTGTGGCCGCCAGCATCTACTCCCGGCGCATGCTTGAATCCTTCGGCATGGACGGTGCGATCCGCGTCTCGCCCCTGCATTGCAATTCCGTCGCCGATATCGACCGCTTCCTGCAGGTCACGCGTCAGATCAGCGAAGCCGCCGCACCATAACACGCGCCACGCCTCCTGATCCGCGATGCTGGTGTCGCGCCGGATTGAGCGTGAAGCGATAATCATCGCCGCCAGAATTTTCAACGAAGTGCGCGAAATGGGATAGCGCGGGGCCCGTCTGCCTGTTTTCCGTTTGATCCGCTTCCACAGCCAGACGAGGCCGGGCGACATGATCGACGTGGAATCCTGCATCGCGCATCGCGAACGATTTGCGGGCGCGGGCGCTGTTGGCGGCATTGCTTTTTATTCTAAAATATGCTATTATTCCTTTTTATGTTTTTTTGAGAGGGATGGTATATGGCTGAACTCAACGAGCGGCAAGAACTGTTCTGTCATTATTATGTTCGCAGGCCGGTCGGGAAAACCGCCGCCTTTCTGGCCGGGTACAAGTCGGGCAGCACCGCCGAGCAGGCGTGCCGGTTGCTGGCGCGGGCGGATATTCAGGAGCGGATCAACCAATTGCGCGCCGTAATCGTGGAACGGCAGTGCCGGAATGCGGATGCGGCGCTGGCCAAGCTGCACACGGCCTTTGAACTGGCCATCGAAGACGGGCAGTACCACGCCGCCGTGCGCGCCGTGACCCTGCAGGTGCAGGTTGCCGGGCTGATGCCGGAACGCGGGACGGTGCCGGTCTCAGCGGATGCCGTGGTCGACGGCATTGTCGCGGCGGATGGAATGCGCGCGGTGGAGGTTGCGGCCGCCCGCGCCGGGGACGTGCCGGAAATTCCGGCCGAAACCGCGCCGCCGGTGTCCCCGATGTCAATCAATGTCAATGAATGTCAATCGTCAGACATTATTCCCGTGGTCACTTCCGTGGCCGCCCCGGCGGCCGGGGACAGGCGCGCCGCGGGTGGCGAGCCCGCCTCGATGCCAATAAAAGCCAACAAATGCCAACAAATGCCAATCTTCTGACATTTGTTGGCGCGGTTCCGCCTCCGCCCCGACCGGGTCTGCCGGTTACGCCTCGCCGTAATGGACCCGGCGATAGGCGCGTGACGGGATTTTGTCATCCGTGTGGATGTCCCACAGGGTGGCGATATTGGCGCTCTGGTGTTCGTCGAACAGCTTGGGGAATGCGCCCATCTGGTTGACCGTGGCGCCGCGCATGCCGAACCCGGTGGCGACGCCGGCCAGGTCGCCGCGGCCATGGACCGCCTGTCCGGCCTCGATTTCATGCGCCCGGAACTTGTGGAATTCCGCGCCGTAGCCGCCATCGTTCATGATGTTGATCAGCATCTTGATGCCCTGGCGGCGGATGGTTTCCAGCTCCTGAACATGCATCAGCAGGCTGCCATCGCCTTCGATCAGCGCGACCTTGCCGTCATTGCGCGCCGCTGCGATGCCGATGGCGGCGGGCAGGCCCGAACCGATGGCGCCGAAGTCGTTGACGACGTGCCATTTTTCCGCCGGACGACCGCTCATATGCGTCATGGCGATGGAGAAATAATGGCCGCCGCCGACAACGATGTCCCAGTCCTTGGGGATGACCTGATCGAGTTCCAGGATCATCTTGCGTGGGTCGACCATGTTCGGCTGGACCGGGTATTCCTTGCTGTCCGGGCTGTCACCCGCGATCTGCGCCGCCATGTCGCCGCTGCGGAATCCGGTGCGGGAAACACCGCGTTCATCCATGCGTTTGACGATGGCTTCCGCCGCCGCCTTCGCATCGGCGCGGATATGCAGGTCGGCGGTGCGCAGCCCCTGCCACAACCCGCGCGGGTTGATGTCGATCTGGGCGACCTGCGCGCCGGGATACAGATAGCCGCCTTCGGTCGTGTAGTGGCCAAGCCCCGCGCCGACGCCGATCACCAGGTCGGATTCGGCGAAGCGTTCGCGGGCAAAGTCGCTGGCAAAGGCGCCGGCGATATCCATCGCATAGGGGTTGCCGTCGAACAGGCCCTTGCCGAACAGCGAGGTCGCCAGCAGCGCGCCGGATTTCCTCGGCCAGCGTTTCCAGCGCGTCGCGCGCCCCCGGACCGGATGGCGCCCCGGCCACCGATGATGACCGGCTTTTCGGCTTCGGCGATCATGTCGATCAGCCGGTCGACGATAACCGGGTCGGGCAGGGGGCGCTGCGCTGTCGGCAGGATATCGGCGGAGGGCATGTAATCGGCCATATAGGGATATTCCTCGGCCTGCATGTCCATCGGGATACTCAGCACGACGGGTTTGCGTTCCATCTGCGCGATCTGGAAGGCTTCGCGCACGTTGTCCAGCAGCCGGTCAATGGATTTGACGCCAATGAAATGCGCACCGGTTGCCAGCGTCAGCGGGGCCATGTCGATCTGCTGCAGATACCAGGCGGATCGCATTGGCGCATCGCCGGCGAACACGACCATCGGCACATTGCCCGCGCGCCGCGATGGTCAGTGCGGTCATGATCTGGGTAAAGCCCGGGCCACAGGTGGTGGATGCGACGCCGACCTTGCCGGTTGCGCGGGCATAGCCGTCGGCCATCGCGCAGGCACAATGCTCGTGCCGGGCATGGATGACGCGGACCCCGTAATTGTCGGCCATCTTTGCCGCCCAGTACATGTTGGCGTCGCCCATCAGGGCATAGACGATGTCGACGCCCTCCGCGACGAATGCCTGTGCCAGAACGTCGGTTACCTTGAGGTTTTCCATGCCTGATTATCCTTTCGAGCCGAATAGGCCGCTGAGCCATGATTTGAATGCCTTCCACAGAAGGCTGAAGGCGCTGAGTTCCCGGGCCTGCGCCGGGATAGGCGGGGGTGTTTGCGATGGCGGTGCCGTATCATCCGCCGCGGGTTCTGCTGCAGATTTCCGGTTCAACTGCCGCGGCGGGCGCGTCGCCCTGGCTGGCGACGAGATTGCTCAGGTTCGCCGAAAACTCGCCCAGCAATGCCCGTGCGACATGAACGCCGCCGGAATTGGCAAAAGTTTCCAGTGGCCCGGTCACGTTGAATTCGCCCTCGATGGAAAGCGTGGTTTCAGTCTCGCCGGTGACGGTCATCTTGCCGGATGCCAGCGCGCGGGATGCGCCGCGCTGGTCGATGCCGCGGCCTTCGACCGTGCATGTTTTCGTTGCGTCGTCGAACTTCAGCGCTGCTTCGCCCCGGAAGGTCGCGACGGTCGGGCCGAATTTGACGCGGATCGACCCGCGCCACATGGCGTCGTCCGAATTGGGCGCCAGTTCAGCGCCGGGAATGCAGGATGCGACCAGTGCCGGGTCCCGCAGCAGGGGCCAGACGGTGTCCGGCGATGCGGGGATGACGGTTTCTTCGCTGAGGGAAATCATGCTTTTGCATTTACCAGATTGAGGAGGGTGTCCCCTGCCAGCCCGCACGAAATCGCCCGTTCCCGGCAAGGATCAACAGAAGATGTGTTCTGCCTGCTGTTAGCGTAGCGGCAACGGTAGCCGGCAACAATACCGGCCGGATCTGCGATGCGTGGTCAGCCGCCGAGGCCGAATTCCTGCGCCAGCAACGCATAGGAATGCCTGCGCGGCGCCAGATCGTAGGTCCAGGTCAGGACAACGACTTCATCGATGCCCAGTTCCGATGCCAGGGCGCGCAACCGGTCGCCAACCGACTTTGCCGTGCCGACAAAAGCGCCGCGTTTCATCATTTCAACGCGGCCGCGCTCCGCCGAGGAATAGGCGGTGTCCAGGTTGTCGTCGGGCGGATCGATTGGCTGCAGGATACCCCGGTCCCGCGCGAGGCGGGATCGCGCGCGCGAGGTGAACAGCCTGTCGGCTTCTTCTTCGGTATCGGCGACCAGCGCCCAGACGCAGATATTGGCAAGCGGTTCAGGATGGGCCTCGCTGGGCTGGTAGTGGCGGCGGTATATGTCGATTGCCTGCGCGACGCCGCGCCCTTCCGTGATGAAATGCGCAAAACTGTACGGCAGGCCGAAATGGGCGGCGACCTGTGCGCCATAATCCGAGGTGCCCAGCATCCAGACATCCGGCGACGTGTCACCCAGCGGATGCGCCTTGATTTCACGGAAAGCATGTCCGTCAGGAAGGGCCGTGCCGGTGACCCAGGCCATGAGTTCCTGAACCTGCTGCGGGAATTCCGCCGAGGCCGTGTTGGCATTCGGGTTCAATGCGAAAGCGGTGCGTCCATCCGATCCCGGTGCGCGACCGACGCCAAGGTCGATGCGTCCCGGCGCCAGCGCATCGAGTACCCGGAACTGTTCCGCGACCTTCAGCGAGGCGTAATGCGGCAGCATGACACCCGCGCTGCCGATCCGGATTTTTTCGGTCTGCGCCGCGATTGCCGCCATCAGAACTTCCGGCGCTGTTCCGACAATGCTCGGGTGACTGTGGTGCTCGGAAACCCAGAAACGGTGATATCCCAGCGTTTCGCAGTACTTCGCCAGTTCCAGCGTATCCCGGATGGAGTCGGCATGCGGCCGCCCCGACATGGCGACGGACTGGTCGAGAACGGACAAACGCTGCATCGGGTACTCCTTGAACCGCTTACCATCAGATATTGTGGCGCGGCCTGTTATAGTCCTGTAGCCGCAATAGGAAAAATTCAGATATGCCGGATAGTAGAATCTATTGCCATGCCAAACGCTAGTGAGCCAGATGCGATAGGGTCCGTCGTGCGGAAATTCCCGAGTTCGAACAAGCGGAGGGGCGCGATAAGCCAGTGTTGTCAGGCGTATGAAGACCAAATCCCCCATTGATCGCCGCATCCTGCTGGGCCTGTTGCTTGGCTTTGTCGCGGTTGCGTCGTTCAGCCTGACCCTGCCGATGACGCGGCTGGCGGTTTCGGCGATGGATGCCGGCACCATCGCGGTATGGCGCGGCGTGATTGCGGGCGTGATCGCGCTGGTTGTGCTTCTGGCTTTCTATCGTCGGTGGCCGGGCTGGGCCAATGTCCGGCGGTTGCTGGTCGGCGGCATCGGCATCGTCATCGGGTTTCCGCTGTTCATCACTCTGGCGATGCAGACAGTGCCGTCGTCGCATGGCGCCATCGTCGTCGGGTTGCTGCCGATCTCTACAGCGGTGGTCAGCATTTTTGTGACATCCGAGCGGCCGTCGAAATCATTCTGGTTGTCGAGTGCGCTGGGAACATTGGTCATCATGACCTTTATCCTGCTGCAGGCGGATGGCGGGCTGGCGCTGGGGCATTTGTATCTCCTTTTGGCAATTGCCTCGGCCGCGGGCGGCTACGCTATCGGCGGCGACGTCGCGAAGGATATCGGTGGCTTGCGTGTGACTGTCTGGATGATGGCGCTGTATGCGCCTGTCATGGGCGTTGCCGCGTTTTTCGTGGCGCCGGTGCCATGGACGGCGGCGCCCGCCGCTGTCTATGCGTTCTTATACCTTGCGCTGGTCAGCCAGTTTTTCGGGTTTTTCGCGTGGTATGCCGGGCTTTCAATGGGGGGAGTCGCCCGGGTCAGCCAGGTGCAGTTGCTGCAGGTTTTCATGACTCTGATCGCTTCGCATTTCCTGCTGGCCGAAGTGTTGAGTGGCGATCTGTTGCTGTTTGCGGCGCTTGTGGCCCTGTGCGTTGCCGCCTGTGCCCGGGGACGTTCGAAATCCTTGCCGCGCCGTTGAGGGGATGCGCGCATTGATCTATAGTGCAGCACCGTTTCCGTCCCGGTTGCAGGAAGACTGACGCCTTGCCGCATACCCTCCTCGTCGCAGGCGCCGCCGGGTTTATTGGCGCCAATTTCGCGCACCATATGGTGGCGCTTGGGCATCAGGTCGTCAGTCTGGACAAACTGACCTATGCGGGCAATCTGGAGAACCTGGCATCCCTGACCGGCCATGACCGGCACCGTTTTCAGGAAGGGTCGATCAACGACTCGGCGTTGCTGCGCGATCTGCTGCACCGCCACCGGCCGGATCATGTCGTCAATTTTGCGGCAGAGAGCCATGTCGACCGGTCTATCGACGGCCCGGCTGCGTTTATCGATACCAATATTGCGGGCCTGTTTACGCTTCTGGAATGTGTCCGTGATTATTGCGATGCGTTGCCGGATTCCGGTCGTGCCGCTTTCCGGTTCCTGCAGGTCTCGACGGATGAAGTATACGGCTCTATCGCCGACGGCGCATTCACAGAGGACAGCCCCTTCCGACCGAATTCACCATATGCTGCATCCAAAGCGGCCGGCGATGGCCTCGTCCGGTCCTATAACCGCACCTATGGCGTGCCGACGCTGATTTCAAAGGCGCTGGCCGGGCAGCCATTGCCGGTTTATGGCGATGGAGCGAACGAACGCGACTGGTTGTTCGTCGGCGATCATTGCACGGCGCTGGAGGCATTGCTCCGCGGCGGTGAACCGGGTGAAACCTATAATGTCGGCAGTGGCGAGAGCATTTCGAATATCGCTCTTGTCGAGCGGCTTTGTGATCTGCTGACGGACATCCGGCCCCCCGCCAAGGGGGGCGTATCGTGACCTGATCGCCTTTGTCGAGGACCGCCCGGGGCATGATCGCCGCTATGCGATCGACCATTCTCGGATCTCCGGGGCGCTTGGCTGGCGACCTGACACGTCGCTTGATGACGGGCTTCGCCTGACGGTCGAATGGTATCTGGCCAACGAGAGGTGGCTGGACAATATCCGCACAGGGCGTTACGCCGGGGAACGGCTGGGGCATGGCCGAAACGCAGCAGGATAAGGGCATGAAGCGCAAAGGAATCGTTCTTGCCGGTGGCTCGGGCACGCGGCTGTATCCGATGACCCGGTCAGTCAGCAAACAGATGCTGCCGATCTACGACAAACCGATGATTTATTATTCCCTGTCCGTGCCGATGCTGGCCGGTATCCAGGATATCCTGATCATTTCAACACCGCGTGACCTGCCCGGCTTTCAGGAACTTCTGGGTGATGGTTCGGAATTCGGCATTTCGCTGTCCTATGCGGAGCAACCGGCACCGGAAGGAATCGCGCAGGCCTACCTTATTGCTGAATCCTTTCTTGCCGGGGCGCCGGTGGCGCTCGTGCTGGGCGATAATCTGTTCTTTGGGCAGGGGCTTCCCGGATTGCTGCGTCGGGCGTCGGCGCGGGCGGAAGGTGCGGTTATTTTCGGGTATTCGGTCAAGGATGCGGGACGATATGGCGTTGCTGAAATCGATGCCGACGGCAAGGTACTGTCACTGGAGGAAAAGCCGGTTTCGCCCAAGTCGAACCTTGCCGTTACCGGATTGTATTTCCACGACAATGATGCGGTTGAAATTGCCCGTTCATTGAAGCCGTCGGCGCGGGGCGAATTGGAAATCACCGATCTGAACCGCCGGTATCTCGAAGCCGGAACGCTGGATCTCGAAGTCTTCGGACGGGGCTATGCGTGGCTGGATACCGGTACGCCCGATGCGTTGCTGGATGCGGGGGAATTCATCGCGGCCATTGAACGCCGGCAGTCACTGAAAGTCGCGTGTCTGGAAGAAATCGCGTGGCGCAATAAGTGGATAAGCGACGATGAACTGTATCGCGCTGCCGGTCGATTGAAAGGCTCTGAATACGCCGGGTATCTGCTTGGTCTGACTGGGGATGGCAGGGCGCCATGAAGGTCACTGAAACCGATGTGCCGGGCGTGAAGGTCTTCGAGCCGAATGTCCATGAGGACGGTCGCGGGTTTTTCTTCGAGCTGTGGAACGGGGCGCGTTACAGCGAAGCCGGGCTGGCCGATGCATTTGTGCAGGACAATGTTTCACGCTCGGTTCGCGGTACTCTGCGTGGTCTGCATTTTCAGTATCCGACGCAGCAGGGAAAACTGGTCACAGTGCTGTCGGGCTCGATCTTTGACGTAGCCGTGGATGTCCGTCGCGGCAGTCCGCATTTTGGCCAATGGGTCGGTGTCGACATCTCCGACCGGGACCGCAAGCAGCTTTGGGTGCCGCGCGGTTTCGCGCATGGATTCCTAGTGACGAGCGACAGCGCCGATGTGCTGTACAAGGTCGATGACGCCTATTGTCCGGCTGAAGAATTCGCCATCGCCTGGGACGACCCGGCGCTGGGAATTGATTGGCCGGCGCCGGTGCTGCATCTCAGCGATCGCGATCGTGTCGCCCCTCGACTTGCCGATGCGACCGATTTACCGGTCTTCGACGGAAACTGATTACTGTTTTTTCCGTGCAGCGGCCTGGGCGGTGAAGTGGCCTGCCAGCGACGCCGCCAGCATCAGCAGCATGAAGCACGCTGTCAGAACAAAGATCATGCGCGGCGCGCCCTGATCCATGACCTATCCGAACAGCAGTGGCGAAATGGAACTGCCGATGCTGAGCCCGACTGAAACGAAACCGAACACCTTGCCGCTCTGTCCCGGTGGGGTGGCGGCGCGGACCATCATGTCGCGCGCCGGGCGGGTCACGCCCTGCGCCAGCCCGGCAATGGCGAGGATGCCGAACAGCATGATGACCGACAGGTCCATGAAGGCCGGCAGGATGATAAAGCCCGCAGCGATGACCACGGCGATCATCATCGTCATTTCCTGCCGCTTGACCCGGTCCGCCAGCGGCCCGCCAAGCAGCACACCGAAGGAACTGGCGAACAGGAACACGGTCAGCGCCATGGTGGCCCCCGCCAGGGTAATGTCCTGGGTTTCGATCAGGCTGGTGATGGCGAAGGCCTGCATGCCGCCGCCCGCTAGCGAGATCGCAACGAAGAAGGCGAAGAACAGCAGCATCGCCGGGCTCATCAGCAGCTTCATGCCGGTCGCCTGTTTTTCGCTCGCGGGCGCATCGCGCGTGTTACCGGTGTCATCCACCAGAAGGCGGCTCTGGCTCGCCATGATGGCCGCGATAACCAGCCCGGCGACCCCGGCCGCGATCAGTGCCGAGCGCCAGTCCCACATCGCGGCCAGGGTACCCATGACGACGGGGGCGAAGCCGCCACCGAATTCGCCGCTGAACGTATGCAGGCTGAAGGCACGGCCGAGTTTGCCTTCGCTGATCGCGCCGGACATGACCGCATAATCCGCCGGGTGAATGACACTGTTGCCCAGCCCTGCCAGCACGGCGAGAATCAGGATTGCCTCGTAGTCTAACGTCAGCACCTTTGGGACATATTGAGGTGTTTGCATAACGGAGGATTTCTGGCTCATCGTAGTGACCGAAGGGAACGAAGATGAGACAGAAATCCATGAGCAAGAAAGCCCCAGCCGATCAGGCTGTCCGTGATATCCGGCGTAAGACGCGCAAGCAGTATTCGTCGGAAGAGAAGATCCGCATTGTCCTTGAAGGGCTGCGGGGCGAGGAAAGTATCTCTGCCCTATGCCGCCGGGAAGGCATCGCTGAGAGCTTGTATTACAGCTGGTCGAAAGAGTTCCTGGAAGCGGGCAAGAAGCGACTGGCGGGCGACACGGCGCGCCAGGCAAACACAGGTGAGGTCAAGACCCTGAAGCGCGAGATGCGCGACATGAAGGAACTGGTCGCCGAACTGTCCTTGGAGAATCGCCTGCTCAAAAAAAGCATGATCGGGGATGGGGGCGACGAGGAATGAGATATCCCGCATCCGAGAAGCTGGAAATCATCCGGCTGGTTGAACGCTCTCACCTGCCGGTCCGCCGCACGCTGGACAAGCTGGGTATTCCTCGCACCACGTTCTATCGGTGGTACGACCGTTACCTGGCGTTTGGCGAGGCCGGCCTTGAGGACCAAACCAGCGGTCCCGGCCGGGTGTGGAACCGCATCCCCGACGATGTCCGCGAGCAGATCGTCGACCTCGCCCTCGACGAGCCGGAACTGTCGCCCAGGGAACTGGCCGTGAGGTTCACGGATACCAAGGGCTACTTCGTATCAGAAGCCTCGGTTTACAGGCTTCTCAAAGCCTATGACCTGATCACCAGCCCAGCCTTCGTGGTCATCAAGGCAGCCAACGAGTTCCGCGACAAGACCACGGCTACGAACCAACTGTGGCAGACCGACTTCACCTACCTCAAGGTCATCGGCTGGGGTTGGTTTTACCTGTCGACCATCTTGGATGACTATTCCCGTTACATCATCGCCTGGAAGTTATGCACGACCATGCGGGCCGATGATGTGACGGAGACGTTGGGCCTGGCCTTGAAGGCGTCAGGCTGTGACAGGGCCGAAGTTGTTCACAAGCCGCGCCTGCTGAGCGACAACGGTTCGTCCTATATATCCGCCGATCTTGCTGAGTGGCTCGAAGGCCAGGGCATGGACCATGTCCGGGGCGCACCGTATCATCCGCAGACCCAGGGCAAGATCGAACGCTGGCATCAGACGTTGAAGAACCGCGTCCTACTGGAGAACTATTACCTGCCCGGCGATCTCGAAAACCAGATCGGGGCCTTCGTCGAGCATTACAACAACCATCGTTACCACGAGAGCCTGAATAACGTCACGCCTGCCGATGCTTACTTCGGGCGGGATACGGCCATCATCGAAAGGAGAAAAAAGATCAAGAAACTCACCATTCAAAACCGCCGCTTGAACCATCAACGACAAGCGGCTTAACATCAAATCAAGGTGAGCCAGATCCTCCGTTACAAAACAGGATCAAATGCCCCATTTATTTTGCTGCTGGTGAAACCCATCAGCAGTACCGAGCCGGACATCAGAACGACGCCCGCCAGCAAGATATAGCGCGCGCCGTACCGGTCGATCAGGAAGCCCATGGGCGCCTGGATGATGCCGCCAATCAGGTTGTAACTGGTCATCATGAAGCCGAGCGCTGCGTAACTGACGCCGAATTCATCGCGCAGCAGCGGGAACAGCGGCGGCAGGCAAAGCAGATAGAAATGACTGAAGAAATGCCCGGCGCCCAGCACGCCGATGACCCTGGTGTCGCTGCTGGCAGGTTCTGTCACGGCGGTCATGCGTCAGGAATTTCCATCGGATATGATATCGGTCCAGATTTGCGGCATCCCGGCGTCGTCGCGACGCGCGTCCAGTTTTATGAGGATATCGCGTTTTTCCGTATCGGTCGCTGAAGGCCATACCGTAATTTCCGCCGGCGTGCGGAAGCAGCCATAGCAGGAGCCGACCCGCGCATCGATAACGCAGACGCCGACACAGGGCGAACCGATTTTCGATCTATCCGTCACGCATTGTCTCCATCCTTCTTCCCGCAACGGGTACTTGGTTCCCGGCGCGCGCGCAAGACGCCCTGCTGATCAACTGGCGAAATAGCGGGCCGGCGAAACGCCCAATGCCCGCCGGAACATGGCGATAAACGCGCTCGGGCTTTCATAGCCGACATCCAGCGCAACGGTCGTGACAGGCTGCCCCGCGGCCATCAGTTCCAGCGCCCGCAATAACCGCGCCTGCTGTCGCCAGGCACCGAATGTCATGCCGGTTTCAGCAGTGAACATGCGCGCCAGCGTACGGCCGCTCAAGGCGATCTCGCGCGCCCATTCTTCCAGATTTCGGTTGCTGGCGGGATTGGCGAGCAGATACCCCGTCAGTTTTGCCAGTCGTAAATCGGTCGGCATCGGCAGATGCAGCGGGGTTACCGGCAGGGCTGTGATCAGGTCCAGCGCCACGTCGGCAAGGCGTTCTTCCACACCGCCGGGCGGGTAATCCTGGGTCGCATCCATCAGCGCCAGAATGACCTCGCGCAGCAGCGGAGCGACCGTGACGACGCAGGAGCTTTCCGGCAGGCCGGTGATGGCGGTGGACCGGATCAGTAGGGTACGCATGGAATAGGCGTCGCGCGAATGTACCCGGTGCACCGTGCCGGCGGGCATCCAGACCGCGCGCTGCGGCGGCACCACATAGGCGCCGGCATCCGTCGTCACGGTCATGACGCCACGGCTAGCGAAGATGAGCTGCGCGCGGCGATGGCTGTGTGGTGCGATGCTGTGCCCGGCCGGGTAGTCGTTGGCCAGGGCGACGACATCGGGGCGCAACCCTTCGGCATGGGCGTGGTCGTTCCGGCGCGTGTGGGGTTGGCGGTTTGGCGACATAATTTGGCATGTTATCGCAAGACAGACGGCATGCCCAGCGTCACAATGCGATGCATTATCGGGAGGATATTGCGATGCTGCGGGATCGAATTGCGTTTCTTTTTCTGAATCTGGGACATCTTTACGACCATATGTTCATGGCGTTGTATTCGCTGGTTGTGGTGGTGATGGTCAGCCAGTTCGACATGACCTATGCCGAAATGCTGCCCCTGGCGACGCCAGGTTTCGTGGCCTTCGGTGCGGGGGCGCTGCCCGCGGGCTGGCTGGCGGATCGTTGGTCGCGGCCCGGCATGCTGACAGTGTTCTTCATCGGTATCGGTTCGGCGGCGATCCTGACCGGATTTGCATCGACGCCACTGCAGATTGGTCTTGGGCTGTTTGGTATCGGGCTTTTCGCCTCGATCTATCACCCGGTCGGCATTCCCATGGTCGTCGAAGGCCGCGACAAGATTGGCCGGGCGCTCGGAATCAACGGCGTGTTCGGCAATCTCGGTTTTTCGGTTGCCTTTGTCGTGGCCGGCGCGATGCTGGATTACGTCAACTGGCAGGCCGCCTTCATCGTGCCGGGCGTGGTTTCCATCCTGACCGGGTTGGGCTACATGGCCTTCGCCAGGGGCGGTGCGGTGACCCGCAAGGAAAAGGCCAAAGCGGCGGGTGAGTTGCCCGACCGGCGCGGCATGATCCGGGTGTTGGCGCTGATCGCGCTGACCACTTCCTTCGGCGGCGTCATTTTCCATGCGACGACGGTTTCGCTGCCCAAGGTATTCGACGAGCGCGTCCCGGAACTGGCGGTCAGTGCGCTGGGCATCGGGTCGACCGCGGCATTGATTTTCGTATTCGCCGCCTTCGCGCAGATTGCTGTCGGCATGCTGATCGACCGTTATCGGATGAAAACGATTTACCTGATTATTGCAGCGATCCAGATTCCACTGTTCCTGATTGCGCTCAATATGACCGGCCTGCCGCTGCTGCTGGTATCGCTGTGCTTCATGCTGCTGGTGTTCGGTAACATACCGATCAACGACGCCATTGTTGCACGTAACACGACCCCGGCGGTCCGGGGCCGGGTCTATGCCATGAAATACGTCCTGTCGCTGACCGTTGGTGCGGTTGCGGTTCCGCTGGTGGCGTATCTGCACGGCGCCGGCGGCTTTAGCGGCATGTATATCGTGCTGTCCCTTTGTGCTGCGGGAATCGTTGTCTCGATCCTGTTCCTGATGCATGAACGGGTGGTTGCCGAACCGGCAGCGGCTGCGGGCGATTAAACACCTGCATAGGGGATATGGAGCGTGACCATGTTCACACTGTATTACGCGCGCCATACCTGTTCGCTGGCGTCGCATATCGCGCTGGAGGAGGCGGGGGCGGATTACGCGTTGCAGCGGATCGATTTCGCCACCGCGGAGCAGACCCGGCCGGAATTCCTTGCGGTCAACCCGAAGGCAAAAGTTCCGGCGCTCGGCACGCCCCAGGGCGTCCTGACCGAAACCCCGGCGATGCTGGCCTATATCGCGCAATGTTTTCCGGCGGCGGGGCTTGCACCGCTTGATGACCCTTTCGCCTTTGCAGAAGTGCAGGCATTCAACAGTTATCTTTGCGCCACGCTGCATGTCGCGCACGCGCACCGGATGCGTGGCTATCGCTGGGCCGATGACGATGCGGCGATCGACGCCATGCGCCGCAAGGTGCCGGAAGCCGTCGGCGCCTGCTACGACGTTATCGAATCCCATATGTTCCGTGGCCCCTGGGTGATGGGCGCGGCGTATTCCATTGCCGATCCGTATCTGTTCACGATTGCGCAATGGCTTGAAGACGATGGCGTCGATCCCGACCGTGTGCCCAGGGTCGCGGATCACCGGCAGCGGATGCGCGAACGCCCGGCGGTCCGCACGGCAATTGCCGCCGAATTTGCGGAATAATTCCGGACTGCGGTTTTGCATCATCGGGGGATAGCTGGTACGTAGCCACTCCTTTCCCTGACCGGTATGCACGGCACTGTTCATGTCACAAAACACCCTGGCGTTTTTCATCGATCTGGAACCGGCTATCGAGGATTTTCGCGAATCCGTTGTCGCCGGTCTGTCCCGTTCCCCCCGGGAACTTGCCTGCAAGTTCTTCTATGACCCGACGGGCATGGAGCTGTTCCACAAGATCTGCAACACCGACGAATATTATGTCACCCGCACCGAACTGGCGCTGCTGCGCCAAATCGGGCCGGAGGTCGCGGCGCTTGCCGGGCCGGACACTGCGGTTGTTGAATTCGGCGCGGGGTCCGACCTGAAGGTCCGGCTGCTGCTCGATGCGCTGGAACGGCCGGCGCAATACGTGCCGATTGATATCGCCCGTGAACCGCTGCGCGACGCGACCGAAGCGATTGCCCGGGATTATCCGGCGATGCGTGTCGGTGCGATCTGCGCCGATTTCACCACGCTGGCGGCGCTGCCGGAAGAAGCGATGCGGGACGTAAAGGGCCGACGGCTGGGTTTTTTCCCGGGTTCGACCATCGGCAATTTCACGCGGTCCGACGCGGCAGATTTCATGGCGCTGATTCGTTCGGTAATGGGCCCCGGCGGGGCGCTGCTGATCGGTGTTGACCTGAAGAAGGACGAAGCCCGCCTCAACGCTGCCTATAACGATGCGGCCGGGTATACCGCAGCGTTCAATCTAAACCTGCTGCACCGGATGAAACGTGAACTGGGCGCGGAGCTGGACCCTGATGCCTTCGAACATGTCGCCTTTTACAACGACGCCGAGGGCCGCGTTGAAATGCACCTGCGCAGCCTGAAGGCGCAGACCATCCGCATCGGGTCGGACAGTTTCGACCTCGCCGCCGGCGAGCAGGTTCATTCCGAAAATTCCCACAAATACGGGATCGAGGAATTCACCGCCGTGGCGCAACGGGCCGGGTTTGAAAGCGCTGCGGTCTGGACCGATCCGGATAACCTGTTCAGCATCCACTACCTGACGATCCCCGGCTGACGCACCGTCGGCTGAAAACAGGCCGGGTGATGTGCATCGGTTTACATTTATTGACATCTATTGGCATTGATTGCCATCGCGGCATCCACGGCACTCGCCATACCTTTTTTAAACCCTCTCATCCTTGGCGCAGAGGACAGGGGGAGGCGGGCTGCGTTTCGTCAGAACCTGCGTATTGATTGGCATCTATTGGCATCTATTGGCATTCATTGCCATCGGTGCGCATTCGCTAATATTCCGTCTTCTAAAAAACAATCAAAAAAAGAAATGATAGCATAAAAAGAACAAAATGGCAACTTAATCTATTAGCCCAGCAGTGCGGTCGCGATTTCTTCCCACTCAGCGGTCAGCGGTGCGGTGGATGCGGGCTTGCCGGCGCGGCGGTACCAGTAGCCGGCATTGGGGAGATCGCCTTCGACCCGGTGCAGATAGGCATGCATCCAGGCGCCGGTTTCGTCATGCTGCGCCTGCGCCAGTTTATGCGCCGTGTCCCAGTCGCCCCTGGCGTCATGCCACAGCGCCGTCAGCGCCTTGTCGAGGCCCGCGGGCGGGGTGTCACTCGCCGTGGAAGATCGAAAAGCTGCAATATCCATCACGCGACCCTCGCTTCGTCCATCGTGGAGATTTCCTGCATGACCGTAAGGCGGCGCAGGTCGCGGCGCTGGGTCATGTCGTAATCGCCGGCGCGGTGCATCAGGCTGCGATTGTCCCACATCAGCAGGTCGCCGACCCGCCAGTTATGGGTGTAGACGAACTGCCGCTGGGTGGCGTGTTCGGTCAGGTCGCGCAGCAGTATGCGGCCGTCCGGCACCGGCATGTCGCGGATTTCACTGGCATAGGCAGCGAGATACAGCGACTTGCGGCCCGACCCCGAATGCGTCCGCACCAGTGGATGCGGGGCCGGCGGGAAGGCGGCGTGTTCTTCCGGTGCGAAATCGGTGAAGCCGATTACCTCGCGCGAATACATCAGCGAATGCATTGCCACCTTGTCCGCGACCTGTGCCTTGCGCGCGTCGGGCAGTGCGTCATAGGCCGCGCGCATGTCGGCGAATTCGGTCTCCCCGCCTTCGGAGGGCACCGCATGGGCGAAAAGCAGCGAATATTTCGACGGGATCGGCCGGAAGGCATGGTCGGTGTGCCACAGCCGGTTGCCCAGCGCCATCATCCGCCGCCGGTCGTTCAGCGCCAGAACCTCGCTGTTTTCGTCCAGGTTGGAAATATCGGTGAAATGCGGGTTCAGCCGCGGCGTATAGCCCTTGCGCTTGACGATGGCAGTTTGCCCCAGCGGGCCAAACCGGGCGCTGAACGCCATCTGCTGCTCATCGTCGATCTTCTGGTCGTGGAAAACCAGCATGCCGTATGTGTCGAGGGCCGAGACCAGGGCCGCCTGGGTTTCCGCATCGACCGGATCGCGCAGGTCGATGCCGCTGACCTCGCCGACGAAAAGGGAATGCACTTGTTTGAATTCGACCATATCAACCTCGCCTTGCTGCCCCGGGAAGTATGGAATGACGGCTGGCCCCCGTAAAGAGGCACGCCGGGCATGCCGTGGAATTTCAGCGCGTGTCGGTCAGGCAATAGACGACGGTTCGCTTGCCGGCTGCGGTGAACATTTCCGCGTAATCGCCGGGCAGTTTGCCGCCGCGGCCCAGTGTCATGTCCGTCGTCCCGTTCACGCCGACCGCGATAAAGTCCCGCCCGGACCCGATGCCGATGGCCGTGACAGGCCCGGCGGGGGGCGTGTCCGCCACCGGTGGCGGCAGCAACGTGACCGATGCGGCATCCCGCCCCAGCGCCAGGTAGGCCCAGTCAATGTCGATCCTGTCGAAGAAATCTGCATCGGCCGCGGCGTTCCGGCCGTCCGGCTTGCCCAGATAATCCAGCAGGGGCGGCTGCCGGATGGCGGCATCGGCCCATTTTTCCAGATACCGGACCTTTTCGTCATCCTGTGCCAGCGTGATCAGTTTGCCGCAGTCGGATTCGGAAAACCGGTATGTTGTGAACAATGTCACCGCGAGCGGCAACACCACGAGCAGGAACAGGAACAGCGCCGCGATTTTCAGGATCGTCTTCATGGATGCCTGCCTTTCTCCGTGGCGCCGTCTACGTCGCGCGATCACGATATCCCGAAAGTGCGGCAATTGCCCAGCATGCCGGGCCGGGCTGGCGCGGTGCAGTGGGCATGGCTAGGCTGGGGACCGTACCGGGGAACCGACGGATCACGGGGGGAACAATGCCATGAAACGCATGCCGGAACTGACCGATGATGAGTTGGACGCCGACCAGCGCGCCGTCGTCGACAAGATCACCGCCGGGCCGCGCGGCGGGTTGCATGGCCCCTTCCTGCCGCTGCTGCACAGCCCGCTGCTGCTGGACCGGGTGCAGGAACTGGGGCTGCTCTGCCGGTTTCAAAGCTCATTTCCGCCGAAGATCTCCGAACTGCTGATCCTGATATCGGCCCGGTTCTGGACCGCGCAGTTCGAGTTTTCCTCGCATGTGGAATCGGCAAAGAAAGCGGGCGTGCCCGAAGCCGCGATCGAGGCGATCCGCACCGGCGGCACCCCGGTCTTCGCCGACCCGGACCAGACCCTGGTCTACGCCTTCGCCAATGAATTCTTCACCACCAACAAGGTGAGCGACGAAACCTTCGATGCCGCCGTGGAACGCTTCGGCCGCCGCAGCATCGTCGATCTGGTCGGCATCATGGGTTATTACGCGCTGATCGCGATGACGCTGAACATCTTCGATCCGGCCCTGCCCGAAGGCACCGAGCCGCCGTTTGAATAGGGGCCTCGTCCATGACCGACGCTAACGCCGTTCCGATGGTCCTGCACGGTATTTGCGATATCCCCGGCTCTGACTTCAGTTGATGCTGATCATCGAGCTCGCCTTTGCTGTGTTGGTATTGTTGTTGATACTGACGCTGGGCAGGCTGATCTATGTGCTCGTCGTGAGCCCGTCGAGAGGGGATGATGAGGTCATTCGGAAATTCGCCCGGAAACGCCGCCAGCTTGTCTTCTTCGCGCTGTTCATAAGCGCTCTGATCGTCTTTCTGGACACATATGTCCGGAAAATTTCCTGGGAATTTCTGCCGCCATCGCTTGCAATCGGCAGTTTCTTTGTCTGCTACCTGATCAAGCATTTTCGCCGGCAAGCGCGTGTTCACCGGGTGTTTTCGGCTGAGCCGGAAAAGGAACGGTGTCTTCGACCCGCTGTAATCTTCGATTATGCCAAGGCGCAAAATCCCCGCCTGAAGCGGATTCACTGGACGGTACAAAAAAATATCTGATCTTTCTGCTAACTTTATTTTTGCTTTTCCCCGTTTCATTCCTGATCTGGATTGGGATTCTTGAGTTCGCCGTACCATTTTTATTGATCCAGTGGGAGAGTTGGGCGCCTCTGACAAGCTGAAGCAGCGCTCCTGCTGACGGCGGCAGGGTGGCCATGCGGTCTTCATAGTAATGAAAAGGAGCCCCGCCCATGACTGACCCCGATGCCTTCTCGATTGAAGGCGGCTGCGCCTGCGGACAGCCAGACGCGCTGGCGGGCGTGCTTGGGGAAGGGGTGACGGGAAGGAAAACGGACTGCCCTTGCTGCGGCGCCCGGATCAATGCGCGTTGTCGAGATATTCGTTGAGCGGCAGCAGCGCCTTGCAGACCCGCAGCGCCTGTTTCAAAAAACCGGGCCTGAACATCGCGCCGTCATCGAGCCTGTGCCGCGCCATATGGCTTTTCAGCCGGATGAGTTCGATGTCCGGGTGATCCTTCGAAAACCCGCGCGGGGCGGTTTTGACCGCTTCGCCTTCCAGCCCGTTGAAGGTGTTGCGGAAGGTACGTTCTTGCAGGACGCGTTTCAGGTTGGTGCTGTCGGCGGCGATGCGCTGGCGAATGGTGTGCAGCCATTCCGGTTCCGGGCGGAACGCGCCGCCGCTCAGGCGGCATTGGCCGGGTTCGATGTTCATGAAATAGCCGGTACGCCGGTGCAGGTTCTTGCTGCCGCCGACAAGGATGCGGGCGCCGAAATTGTTCTTGAACGGCGCCTTGATGTTGTGGAACCGCGTGTCGCGATAGATGCGAAAGATACACCGCCGCGGGTCCATGCCCGTGACCCGGCTGTCGAACTGTTCCATCTCCATCAGCAACACGCCGATGAAAGAGGTGAAGTCGCCCTTGGCGGCGTCGTAGCGCGCCCGGTTATCCTCGAACCATTCGCGGCTGTTGTTCTGACCAAGCTCGGTGATGAAGGCGAAGGTGTCCGGGTCGAGATGCGGCATGGGCGGGGATGTGTCGTGGTGGTGAGACCGGGTAGCGTTGCCCCTATTATAAGCCGATCGCGCGGTTGAGGAAATGGTCGAACGGCTTCAGGTTTTTGAGCGGACTGGACGCTGAGTGATTCCCCTACGACCTGTGAGCGGGTACCATCCGACATCCATATCTTCACGGAGTCACGACAGGCTAGGGTCACCCTCTCGGAAAGTGTCCCGGTGATGCCTCGATACTACTGGGCGAAGGAAGTTTAGCTGGAGGAAAATCTAGCGCGGTGGCGGGACTGTCTGGGGAAGGGGTAATAGAAATCGGTGTGGGTATTCTGGCCGCCATTACTGCCAAACGGTACAGGGTGAAACCATTTGCAAAAAAAATAGGGCGACCTCAGTCGCCCTAAAGTTAAATTAAAGAAAAGTCAGTACCGCTACCGCCAGCATCGACTTCAGCGCCTAGAGAAGCATGTTATCTGCTACGCCAATGAGCGCATACATGCTCAAGGCGGCCAAACCGGAAACGCGTATACGCGTTCACGAATACAGTCTTATGCAATTTCGGCTTTTTCCTTTCCCGATATATGGGACTTGAATCGGGAGTCGCCGCATGCAAATGTTCCGTTGGAGACGGTCGGAAATACGCATCGGGGTAAATCCCGATTCGATTGCATGACCACCACAAGAGCCGTCCTCGTCTTCACACGAGGGCGGCTCTTTTTGTTAGTCTCCCCCGTGGACGCGGTGGTCAGGCGCTGGGGGCTGGAAGGGTGTTGTCATTACTCACTACTCCAATTTATTCATAATAATGCACGATGGCGGTGCTGAGCGTCAATAAAAAATACTCATACCGAAAAAAATATTGCTCTTACTCAATCAAAGGTATAATCTATAAACATAGAGTAAAAAAATAGAGCGAGGATTTTGGATATGGTTACGCGAATGAGGAGTCCGAGGTACCCGAGCATAACGTTGAGGGATGCTATTGAATTTATTAGTACAATACATGATACGGAGCGCACTAACCCCATTGATAGAGAAGTCGCGGCGCAGGCGATGGGCTATTCAGGTATTTCCGGGCGATCTGCAAAAGTGCTTTCAAGTTTAATACAGTATGGGTTACTTGAAAAAAGAGGAAAAAATGAAGTCCGTGTTAGCAGGCGGTCTGTGGAAATACTATATCCGGGATCTCGAGAATCTAAGGTTCATGCTCTCACTGATTCGGCATTTGAGCCAGAATTATTTAAGCGGATTAACGAGAGATTTCCTGATGGGAGGCCATCAGAGGCATCATTGCGATCTTATTTCACTAAAGAAGAGTTTACTAATGCAGCAATTCCTCCAGCAATTCGGGCGTATTTAGACACTTGCCAATTTCTTGAGGATGAAGGTGGAGTAATGGGTGCGGAAGGTGTGAGCGCATTTGGTCAAGAAATTGAATTATATCAATTAGATAAAGATTTTGTCGAAAAAAAATACCCCACTCCAGGAAGCGGTGCTGAGAAAAAGGAAGAAAAAAAATATACTCATAGACCGGAGGTCGGCGGTAAAAAAGACGGCTTTAGGGTTGTGATCGCGAATAATCGAATTGAAGTTGGAGGTATGTTGTCTACCAAAAGCGAGGCTGACGAATTTGTAAATCTGATTTCGAAAATTAGAGATATTCTGCCCGATTCGCTTGGTGAGGGTTTAGAGCCGGACTCAGTAGACAATGGGCTAGAAGACGACAAATAAAAGAAATTCATTTGACCTTGTTTGTTGTCTGTCACAGTTAGTTTTCAATTGTTTTCTAAATGCCCCCCGCCCTTGTGCCTTTCCCGTAACCGTCCCGCCGCCTTTTCCAGACTCCGCGCAATCCTCTCCGCCGGGAAGCCCAACTGCGCCATCGGGATGCCGATGTCGAAGATTTCGGTGTATTGGCGGATCAGCCCGTCCGGGGCGAGGTCGAAGCGGGACATGCCCTCGAAGATCACGCGTTTGCCCTCCGCGCCGGGCAGTTTCGAGGTGTAGCTGAAATCCCAGCCGGCGTAGCCGGTGGTGCCGTCGCAGAGCGGGTTATGCATTTTCCAGCGGAAATCCCGCGCATGGGCGTGGAAATGGTCTTCCAGCATCGCGGTGATGGCGTCCCTTCCCGTCGAGGGGCCGTAGAAGCCGTCGTTGTAGGTGCCGTCCGGCGTGAACAGGACCGCCAGCCGCTGCCCGTCGCCGCGTTCGATCGCGGCGGTGAAACGGTCGAGCAGGGCCGGGAAGTCCATGGTCATGATGCGGCCTTTCGTGTTGCCCCTAATGTCCCCTATGGCGCCTCGTTGGAGAACACGATGGTGCCGCTGGCGGCGAACATGCCGCCGACGCCGTGGCAGACCGACAGCTTTGCGCCGTCCACCTGCGCCGGGGCCGTGCCGCGCATCTGGCGGACGCTTTCCTGCAGCGCGAACATGCCGTACATGCCGGTGTGGCAGTAGCTCAATCCCCCGCCATTGGTGTTCATCGGCAGCTTGCCGCCGGGCGCGGTGTGGCGCGCGCGGATGAAGCCCGCGGCCTCGCCGGGTTCGCAGAAGCCGAGGTCTTCCAGCCCGAAGACCGGCAGATGCGCGAAGGCGTCATAGATCATCAGGTGGTCGACATCGGAATGGGTGATGCCCGCTTCGCCGAACGCCTTCTTGCTGGCGGTGCGGAAGGCGCGGGACGAGGTGAAGCTTTCCATCTGCGAGACCATCGGCGTTTCCACGCTTTCCCCGGTGCCGAGGATATAGACCGGCTTCGTCGGGAAATCCTTCGCCCGCTCGGCGGAGGTGAGGATCAGCGCGCCGCCGCCATCGCTGACCAGGCAGCATTGCAGCAGCCGGAAGGGGTAGGCGATCATGCGGCTGTCCAGCACGTCTTCCACCGTGATCGGGTCGTGGAAGGTGGCGCGCGGGTTCTTCGCCGCCCATTCGCGCTGGATCACGGCGACGGTGGCAAAGTCCTCATGCGTCGCGCCCATGTCCTTCATGTAGCGCATCACCGGCATCGGGAACATGGTCGGCGGGCCCATCGGGCCGTAGGGGAATTCGAACTGGCCGATCAGGCTGGACGGCGGCGGCACCGGCCGGGCGCGGCCGATCTGCGAACGCCCGCTTTCGCCATGGGTGATCAGCACGGTTTTACACAGCCCCTCGTTTATGGCGGCGGCGGCGTGGCGGACATGCAGCATGAAGGAACAGCCGCCGACGGCGGTGCCGTCGACCCAGGTAGGCGTGATGCCCAGGTAATGGGCGATCTCCACGGGCGTCTGCCCGGCGCAGGCGACGCCGTCGATGTCTTTCGCGGTCAGCCCGCAATCGGCCATGGCGTTTAGCGCGCAATCCGCATGCAGCTGGATATTCGACATGTCGGGGATCTTCCCCAGCCCGGTGGTTTCGGCGGCGCCGACGACGGCAACGGATTTCTGTTTCATGGTTCAGGCTCCCATGGGGCGGAATTGCGGAATGGCGATGTCGTCGGTGGCGGTCACGAAGGTGACCTCCAGCGGCATGTCGATCTCCAGCGCCTCGGGCGTCTGCGGGCAGTCGACCAGGTTCGACATCATGCGCGGGCCTTCCTCCAGCTGCACCACGGCGATGATATAGGGCGCCTCGAACCCCTTCGGCGCGCGGTGGTTGATGACATAGCTGAACAGCGTGCCCTTGCCGCTGGCGGTGAACCAGTTCACATCGCGCGATGAACAGGCGGGGCAGAACGGCCGCGCCGGGAAATAGACATGGCTGCAATCGCCGCAGCGCTGCAACCGCAATTCGCCCGCCTTCGCGCCGTCCCAGTAATGCTGGGTCTCCGGCGTCGGCTGCGGCAGGGGGCGGGTGTATTCGGTCATGGTCGGTACTCCTGTTCGGTTTGGCTTCAGGAAGCCAAAGTGCATTTGCCGTTGCGGATGACGGTCTTGTCGCGTTCCTTCAGCCGGCACTGGAAGGACACGATGTTTCCGTCGCGCCACATGTCGGTGATGATGGTTTCGCCGGGATAGACGGGGGATGAAAAGCGCACGTCCAGCCCGCGGATCATCGTGTGGTCGTAACCACAGATCGTCTGCAGGATCGCCTTGCAGGCGGTGCCGTAGGTGCACAGCCCATGCAGGATCGGCACCGGGAAGCCGACGCGCCTGGCCAGCACCGGGTCCGCATGCAGCGGGTTGCGGTCGCCGTTCAGCCGGTACAGCAGCGCCTGGTCGGGCCGGGTTTCCAGCGCACAGGTGAAATCGGGCGCGCGGTCCGGCACGGTGTGCGGCGCCGGGGTCGGGTCGGTCGAGCCGCCGAAGCCGCCATCGCCGCGGCAGAACGACGCGCTGAGCGTGGTGAACAGCGGCTGGTTGTCATCGGCCGTGCAGACCTTTGTTTCGACATAAACCAGCGCGCCGCGCCCTTCGCCTTTGTCGTAGGCTTCGACGACGCGGGCATCGGCGATCAGCGCGCCTTCCGGCGGCAGCGGGCGGTCGAGCGTGATGCTCATCTCGCCATGCACGACCATCGCGCGGTTATAGCCGCTCTCCGCCATGATCGGCACGCGGGACAGCACGCTGGCCATCGACGCCACGGTCTTCAGCGGTTCGCGTTCGAACACATAGGCAAGTTCGGTTTCATCCAGCGGATCGCGCCCCATGCCGATGCCTAGCGCATAGAGCATGGTTTCCCGGTCGGTATAGGAAAACCGGTTTCCCTCCGATGTCAGCGACATCACGTGGTCGTAGTTCATGGCCATGCGGCGATTTCCCCCTGTTGTGCTGTTCCGATTGTCGGCGGTCAGGGCGGGTCAGCGCAAGGGGGGCGGTTGCGGTGTTTTGCGGCCCGTTCAACATCCACAACCTGTCATCCCGGCCCCCGAGCCGGGATCCATCAGCGGTGTCGCCGGGCTGGCGTCGTTGGCGTGGTCGCGGCATGGATCCCGCATCAAGTGCGGGATGACGGTGGGGTGTGCGAGGTGACGGTGGGGTGTGTGAGGTGACGTTTGAAGTGGTTCGGGATGGCGATCGCGGAGTTTTAGACGGGTTGCCCGACAATGTCAGGCGGGTGCGTCGCCGGCGAAGGTGACGCGGTGCAACACGCGCTTGTGGCCGTGATAGTCGTTGATCGGGTTGTGCAGGGCGCAGCGATTGTCCCACAGCGCGACCGAACCGACGTCCCAGCGGAAGCGGCAGGTGAATTCGGGCCGGGTCTGGTGTTCGAACAGGTAATCCAGCACCGGCTTGCTTTCGGCTTCGGTCCAGCCCTTGAAACAGGTCGTATGAGCGAAGCTGATATACAGCGCCTTGCGCCCGGTTTCGGGATGCACGCGGATGACGGGGTGTTCGGCGACGCGCGCGACGCTGGCATTTTCCTTAGGCGAATCCCCGGCGCGCGGCGCGCGCGTATCCACCACCCGCCCCTTGTGTGAGGAATAGACGCCGGTCAGCGGATCGAGCATGGCCTTCATGCCGTCCGACAGGGTCTCGTAGGCAAGGTAGCAATTCGCGAACAGCGTATCGCCACCACAGGGCGGCAGTTCGAGCGCGTAGAGCATCGAGGCCATGGGCGGGCGCTGCTGATAGGTCGTATCGGTATGCCACAAGCCGCCGAAATTGATTGTCTCATTTGCCAGTTTGACCACCGGGGTGATGACCGGGAACCCCGGCAGGCCCTGAATGAAGGGGTATTCGATGGGCTCGCCGAAGCGCTCGGCCAGAGCGACCTGCTGCGCGGGGGTCATGGTCTGGTCGCGGAAGAAGACGACCAGATTGTCCAGCCAGGCCTGGCGGACTTCCGCCACCTCTGCATCGGAAAGGTCGCGTGACAAATCGACGCCATCGATTTCCGCGCCGAGCGCGCCGCTGATGGGCCGGACCTCAATATGTTTATAGGCCATGCAGCCATTCCTCCCTCGGGTCGCGTTTCCTGTTCCTTATCCCTAACAGACTAGCCGCGATCCTGGCGATGCGGCAATTCGAACAAGACCGGCCCCCTGGAGGTGCGGATCGGTATGGGGGGATGATTAAACAATAATCCGGCGTGGTTTCCGTGCTTCGCCCTATCGCCGTTTGATATTGGTTTCGGTAATGGGCGATACTGTCGCCGGATGGGGGGATTGCTTGGCGCGGAAGGCCTTTGGGTCCCGTGCCGCGATTTCCGCAACGCCCCCGTTACCCTTACCGCATTGAAGGAACCTGCCGGGCATGGATGACAGCGACAGAATAATAATCGATACGACAACGCGCATATTCCAGGACCTGGGCGCGCCGCAGATGATCGTCAACTCCGGGGACGACAGCTGGAAGGCGCCCTTGTGGGACACGCTGGAAGAAGCGGGCCTGACCCAGACCTGGACGCCGGACGATCTGGGTGGTGCCGGTGCCGGTATTGTCGACGGGTTCGATGTGCTGCGGGTTGCGGGCGAATATGCGGTATCGGTGCCGCTGGCCGAAACCCTGCTGGCCGGGTGGCTGCTCGCGCGCGGTGGCATCGTGGTGCCGCAGGGGGCGATGAGCATTGCGCCGGTCCGGTCGGGTGACCGGATCTACCTTGCCGACGACGGCGCATTGTCGGGCACGGTGCGAAAAGTGCCCTTTGCCAGTGCAGTCGACCGGATTGCGGTGCTGGCGCATCGGGGGGATGAAACGGTGGTCGCGCTGGTCGACACAGCCGATTGCGTCATCACGGCGGGCCGCAGCCTGTCGGGGGAGCCGCTGGATACAGTCTGTTTCGACGGGGCCGTGCCTGAATCCGTTGAACCGGCCCCTGAAGGCCTGGATGAGGCGGCGCTGTTCCAGATGGGGGCGGCGGCGCGCGCGTCGCAAATCGCGGGCGCACTGCGCGGTATTCTCGATATGTCGGTGGATTATGCCAAGGAACGGATGGCATTCGGCAAACCCATCGGCAAGTTCCAGGCCGTGCAGCATATGCTGGCGCGGCTTGGCGGTGAAACCGCCGCGGCCATTGCCGCCGCCGGATCGCTGGCGGATCGCATCGCCCGCAGCGACAGCTTCGACGAGAAGGTGTTCCTTGAGGTTGCGTCGGCGAAGATCCGTGCTGGCGAGGCGGCCGGGGCTGGCGCTGGAATCGGCCATCAGGTGCACGGCGCCATCGGCTTCACCGACGAACATGTGCTGCATCGCTATACGATGCGGTTGTGGTCGTGGCGCGAGGAGTTCGGCAGCGAAAGTGTCTGGGCGGTGCGGCTGGGCGAAATGGTGGCGGCGCGCGGCGCGGATGAATTATGGCCGATGGTTTCGGCGCAGTAGGCAGAGGAAAGATCATATTATGGCAAGCGTAATCCAGTTCGACCCCATCCAACTGCCGCCCGAAGCCGAGGCCCTGCGCGTTGAAGTCCGCGCCTTTCTGAAGGAAGAAATCGCCGCCGGTACGTTCGACCCGCAAACCGTGCCGATGACCGACGGCTTCAGCCGCGAATTCAGCCGCAAGGTCGGCGCGAAGGGCTGGATCGGCATGACATGGCCAAAGGAATATGGCGGGCAGGAACGCAGCTTCCTGGAGCGCTATGTCGTGACCGAGGAAATGCGGGCGATCAGCGCACCGACCCGGGCGCATTTCACGGCCGACCGGCAAAGCGGCCCGGTGCTGCTGAAATATGCACCGGAGGAAATCAAACGCGACGTCCTGCCCCGGATCGTAAGCGGTGATTGCTGTTTCTGCATCGGCATGAGCGAGCCGGACACGGGCTCCGATCTGTTTGCCGCCAAGGCGCGGGCGGTGAAGGTCGATGGCGGCTGGCAACTGAACGGCTCGAAGGTATGGACCACCAACGCGCATCATGCCGAATACATGATCGGGCTTTTCCGGACCTCGCCGGCGACCGCCGACAACCGGCGGCATGGATTGACCCAGTTCCTGGTCGATATGAAGAATACCGACGGCATCACGATCAACCCGATCCGGTTCATGAACGGCATGCATGATTTCAACGAGGTCGTGTTCGAGGATGCCTTTATCACGGACAGCCACCTGCTGGGCGAGGTCGATGCCGCCTGGACCCAGGCGACGACGGAACTGGCCTATGAACGCAGCGGGCCGGAACGTTTCCTGGAAACCCTTTACACGCTGGTGGAAGTGATCCGGGCGCTGGGCGACAGTCCGGACCGGCGCAGTGCCGAGGGCATCGGGCGTCTGGTGGCGCAGCTTTATACCATGCGCCGAATGTCCGTTTCGGTGAACGGCATGCTGCAGGCGGGCAAGGACCCGATGCTCGAAGGTTCGATCGTCAAGGAACTCGGCACCAACTGGGAGCAGGCGCTGCCCGGCCATGTTCGGGAACTGGCGGCGTTTATCGACGAGGATGCCGGTAATCGCGCCACGCTGGATGAGCTGCTGCACCATGCGACAATGGTTGCCCCGAAGCTGACGATCCAGGGCGGCACGACCGAAATCCTGCGCGGTATCGTCGCCCGCGGTCTCGGTCTGCGCTAGGCCGGGATGGCGGCGGATCAGGCAATTTGACCGACAGTAACGAACCCGGGCGGGAGGCAAAATCCGTCGACAGCGCGATGGTCCGGGGGGCGGCGTGGATGGTGTCCATGCGCTGGTCGATCCGGGCTATCGGGCTGGTCAATACGGTCATTCTGGCGCGGCTGCTGACGCCGGAAGATTTCGGCATCGTCGCCATGGCCATGATCGTCGTCGGGTTGCTGACCGAACTGGCGGAAACCAATGTCGAAATCGCCTTGATCCGCAACCGGAACGCGGACCGGGCGGATTACGACAGCGCCTGGACCATGAAAATTCTGACGGGCGCGCTGATCACCGGGGGGCTATTTGCCGCCGCGCCGTTCGCGGCCGGATATTTTGGCGATGACCGGGTGGAAATCGTCATCCAGATCGTGGCGCTGCGCGCGCTGATCCTCGGCTTTGAAAATATCGGTGTGGTCGATTTCCGTCGCAATCTGCAATTCGGGCTCGATTTCCGGTACGGGGTCTTTCGCCGGCTGTCGCTGTTCGTGATAGCGCTGGGCATAGCCTTCGCCCTGCGCGACTACCGGGCGCTTGCCATCGCGGCGCCGTTATCTGCGGTGCTGACGGTCGGGCTCAGCTATTACATGTCGCCCTATCGGCCCCGGTTCTGCGTTTCCCGCTTTCGGGGCCTCTGGTCGTTTTCGCAATGGCTGATGGTCGACCATGCCTGCCGGTTCATTAGCGAACGGGTCGATCAGTTCGTTATCGGCGGCTTGGCCGGGGCATCGCGGCTGGGGCACTATTACATGGCGTCCGAAGTGTCGGCGATGCCGACCCGGGAGGTCATCGTCCCTGCCGGCCGGGCGCTGATCCCGACATTCGCGAAACTGGCGCATGATGCGGCAGCGTCGCGCCGGGCGTTCGTCAATGTCGTCGGAATCCAGGCGCTATACGCCTTTCCCGCCGGGTTCGGCATGTCCGTGGTCGCCGCCGACCTGGTGCCGATACTGCTCGGCGCGCAGTGGGTTGGTGCGGTGCCGTTCTTTCAATGGCTCGGTATTCATGCCGCTTTCGAAGCGTTCATCCTTGGATTGCGGCCCTATTTCATGGCGCGGGACGGCGAGCGCGCCTTCGCGCTGACCAGCCTGTGCCACATGCTGCTGCTCGTGCCGTCGATTGCGCTGGCCGGGCATCTGCAGGGGATCGAGGCAGTGGCTATCACCCGGACCGGTGTGACGGCAGGGTTTGTCCTGATTGTGATCATGGTCGCGACCCGGATGGGTTTCGCAAACCTTTCCGCGTTCTTCGCCATTCTTTGGCGGCCGCTATCGGCGGCTGTCACGATGTGGTTTGCGGTGCGTTACCTGCATGACAGCGACATTGAATTCGCTGTGCTGTCGCTGTTACGCGATGTTGCCATCGGCGGGGGCGTGTTCGCGGGGGCGCTGCTGGGATTGTGGTTCCTGTCCGGTCGGCCCGAAGGTGCCGAACGCGCCACGATCGACTTCGTGGCGCGCCGGCTGAAACGATCTAGCCCCTGAAACCGCCGACCGCTGCGGCCTCGCCAAGCAGGGCGATGCGGAAACGATCCTTGGTATAGCCGCCGTCCAGCGGTGGCTTGGGACTGTCCAGTTCTTCATGCATGATCTTGATGGCGTGGAATTGTGGACCGGCTTCATTGTGAACCGACCCGACAATTGTTTTCAGTTCGCCTTCAGTCCGGACTGTCGATGTGAGTGGAATACCGGCGCCCTTGGCAATTGCCGCAAGGTCGGTCACACCGGCAGTATGGGTGGGCTGACCGCCGGTTTCGCCGAACAGCTCGTTATCCAGCACGCAGATGGAAAGATTGCGGGGCGCGACATTGGCAACGGTCGCCAGTGACCCCATCCCCATCAGCATGTCGCCATCGCCGGTGATCACCAGCACGTTTTTATTCGGCTGGGTCCGGGCGAGGCCGAGACCGATAATGGCCGTCAGCCCCATGCCGCCGACCAGGCAGAAATTGCGATCGCTATCGCCGGAGGCTGTGACATCCCAGGCCGAAGAACCGAGGCCGGCGATGACCAGTGTGTCCGGGGTACGTGGTGCAAGCAATGCCGCCACGACGTCCCGTCTGTGAAGTTGTCCTGCCATGATCAGAACGACTTCGCGCCAATCAGGCGCTGTGAGAGAAGGACTGCCGTCTGCTTGTTGCTGCTGAAAGCAATTTTCGATGCGGCTTCGACAGTTTCCGCAACGTCCTCGGCATTGTTTGCACGAAACACGGCGACTCCCATCGCTTCCAGCGCCTTGGGTGCCCCCTGTCCGGCCGGATACTGCCAGGGATTTCCTTCGCCCCATTCGCCGCGCATCGACACGATGGTCAGCAGCGGCATCTGGCAGGCTGCCGGCAGCGCCAGTGCATTGATCGTGTTACCCACGCCGCTGCTCTGCATCAGCAATGCCCCGCGTTCCCCGCCAAGCCAGGCGCCCGCCAGCAGGCCGACGCCTTCTTCTTCGGTGGTCAGTGTTGTTACCGCCATGTCGTTCTGCGCGTTGCAGAGCGTGATGAGCCGGTCATGCCCCGCATCGGGAACATGACAGACCTGTGTGATGCCTTGTGCCCGCAATACGTCGAATATCTGGGCCGGCCAGTCTGTTTTCGTCACTTATTCGCCCTTTTCCATGACTACCAATCAGTGACGTTGCATGCGCCTTCAGCCAATGGCAAGCCCAGGCGCCGAAATGGGGCTATTTGCAAAGCCTCTGGTCGGGTTCTGCTTTGGTTCTTATCGTCAAAGTGTTTTGGAACGGTTAATCGATGCTAAAATAGCAGGAAAAATTCGCTACCATCGTAGTGGGTGTGTGCTGGTCGAATTCGCCGGTATCAGTGATTCTCTGATTAATGCCTGACCGGCGTCTGTGGTTTAAGCAGAAGATTCTGGATTTGGAAGCAACAGGTTACTGATTTCCGGACAGAAATTTCAGGCGTCTGAGGTGGTGAATATTAATGAATTTAAATAAAATTTTATATTTATGCGAATCGTAAAGGTTAACGGAATTCTTTTAAGTTTCAATAGTTTATCGTTGATTTTCTTGTCAAATTCTGCCAGTTTGAAGAGACTGAGCGTTAACATATGGGAGCGGTCTGGTGATCCCAGACCGTATGATAACGACGATGGCAGAACAGATAGGTCTATCCGGGGCAGTTCGGTCCAACCTCTTCAGCCTGCAGCAGACGACGCGGCTGGGGGCACAGACCGATGACCGTCTTTCGTCCGGACTTCGTGTCCGCGACCCGCTGGATGGTGCAAGCGAATTTTTCGCTTCGCAGTCGCTCAGTAACCGTGCGCAGGACCTGGGCCGCACCAAGGATGGTGTTGACCAGGCAATCAGCGCCGTGCAGGCCGCGACGAGTGGGCTGGATGCTATCGGCCAACTGACCCAGCAGGCAGAAGGGCTTGCGCGGGCAGCACGCAGCACCAGTGACCCGGATCAGCGTGCCGCTCTGGCGGGGCAGTTCAATGAAGTGCGCAACCAGATCGACAGCCTGGCGCAGGATGCGAGTTTCAACGGTACGAATTTCCTGCAATCAACCCCGGACGACCTGGACGTCGCCTTGAACGAGGACGGTTCCAGCAGCCTGACAATCGAGGGGACGGATGCAACCAGCGGCGGGCTTGGAATCAACGGGACGACATTTGCAACCGATGCCGAAATCGATGCGGCGCTCTCGGAAACGCAATCGGCGTTGTCCAGCGTCCGGACCAGCACGGCGACGTTGGGTGCCAGCACCTCTGCTTTGCAGACCCGGCTCGACTTTACGCAGGACCTTGCCAATACGCTTGAATCGGGGGCCGCCAAGCTGACGGAAGCCGATCTGAACGAGGAAGCGGCCAATCGCCTGGCGCTGAATACCCGGCAGCAGGTCGGTATCAGTTCGCTAAGTCTTGCAGGACAAAGCCAGACGGCAATTCTCGGCCTGTTCGGATAGGGCGGTTGACGCTTCGGTAATCCTGAAACCGACTTTGCGCGCGAAGCCTGAAATCTTTACATAGAGGTCCAACCGGACTGTGCGACGTATGCTGCCCGTTCCGGGAAGCAGCGCTGCGACCGGTATCAAACGGTGAGGGATGGACCTGACATGACAGCCAGAAAATTGGAAGCAGATGATGTCGCGCTTCCGGTAATTGCCCTTGGGGACGGTGCGACGGACGGTGTTTTTTCCCTGTCCAGCCATTCCCGTGCGCGTGAGGCGCTGGAATTCGGCCTGAATGTCAACGACCCGGGTTTCAATGTTTTCGTCGTCGGTGAAGACCGCAGCGGCCGGATGACTGCGACGATACAGTATCTGGAATCGTTTGTTGCCGGCGGTGCGCCAGCCGATGACTGGGTGTATCTGAACAACTTCCAGCATTCGTACAGGCCGACGCCGCTGGCATTGCCCACCGGTGGAGGACGCCGTTTCCGCGACCGGATGAATGGTCTGGTGCGGCAATTGCGTGAAGGGCTGGCGACCGCGTTCGGCGGTGAAGGGTTTCAGGCCGAGGTCGAGGCCGAAGGTGGCAAGCTGCAGCAGGCAGTCAACACTGAGATCCAGGCCTTGCGGGAACTCGCACGCGGCCAGGGACTCGATATCATGCAATCGCAGCAGGGGCCGTCGATTGTGTCCGTCGATGAAGAAGGCAAGCCGATGCCGACAGAATCGCTATCCGCGGAAGAGCGGGAACACCGTCAGGAAGCCGCCCGTGACATTGGCGAGAAACTGGCCGCGATCAACCGCCGGGCCGCTGAGCAGCAGGCGGAGCTGGGGGCGCGGATGGCCGAGCTGTATCGGCAAACGGCGGACAATGCGATTGCGCCGCTTTTCGATGCGGTACAGGAAGAACTGGGCGGCTACACGGGCGTAACCCGCTGGCTTGTCGAGATGCGCGAGGACGTGCTGGAGAATCTCCAGCTCTTTGGGCTGGATGGCGAAGAAGGGAAAAGGCGCGAGAAGCCTGAAGACCGATACGCCATCAACCTGTTCGTCGACCATCAGGACGATAAGGACCCGGGGGTTCTGCTGGAACCCAACCCGACCTATGAAAATCTGTTCGGGCGGATCGAGTACCGTCCGGCTGAGGGCGGGTTGAGCACGGATTTTTCGATGATCCGGTCTGGTTCGATCCACCGTGCCAATGGCGGCATTCTGGTTTTGCGCGCCGAAGCGCTGGCGAAGAATCCGATGAGCTGGGAGTTCCTCAAGGCGGCGTTGCGGGACAAGGTGATCCGGATCGAGGAATTGCAGCGCGCAGGGTCCATGCCCCTTGCGGGTGCGCCGCAGCCGGCGCCGATCCCGTTGAATGTGAAGGTCGTGATCGTCGGGGCGCCGCATTGGTATTACACATTCTTTTCCGTTGACCCTGATTTCCAGACCTATTTCAAGATCAAGGCGGATATCGATGCGGACATGGATGTGACGCCGGAAAATGTCGCCAGTTATGCCGCACTGATCCGTCGGATTGCCCAGGATCATCGGGGCTTTGACTGTGATGCCGCTGCCGTACAGCGATTGCTCGGCATCGCGGCGCGCTGGGCTGCCCATCGCGAAAAGCTGACGGCGCGGTTTGAAATCATCGAGGACGTGGTGACCGAAGCGGTCGAACTCGCGGACTCGGCGGGACAAAAGACGCTGACGCTCGATATGGTCCGCAAGGCGACCGAAAATCGCCGCCGCCGGAATTCGCGGGTGGAGGACCGTATGCAGGAATCCATCCTGAAGGGGTCCGTCATGATCGCGACGGACGGCCGCACCGTCGGACAGGTCAATGCGCTGACCGTGCGTGATATGGGCGATCACGCCTTTGGCGGTCCGTCGCGGATTACGGCGCGCGCCTCCGTTGGGCGGATGGGCATGATCAATATCGAACGCTATGTCTCACTCGGCGGGCCGATACAGCAAAAGGGCGTCATGGTATTGCAGGGGTTCCTGTCGGGCCATTTCGCGCGGCGGTTCCCGTTGTCCTTCGACTGCTCGATCACCTTCGAACAAAACTATGGCGGGGTCGAAGGCGACAGCGCTTCCCTCGCGGAACTGTTGACGGTTCTATCGGACCTGTCCGGATTGCCCCTACGGCAGGATCTGGCGATAACCGGCTCGATCAACCAGCGCGGCGATGCGCAGGCTATCGGCGGTGCGCATCACAAGATCGAAGGGTTCTTCCGGACATGCCAGGAAAATGGCGCGCTGACCGGAAACCAGGGCGTTGTCGTTCCGGTGTCGAATGAAAAGAACCTTGTGTTGCGCGACGATGTTGCCCAAGCGGTTGCGGCCGGCACGTTCCATATCTGGAGCGTGGCGACCATCGACGAAGCGGCTGAACTGTTCATGGACATGCCGGCGGGCGTTGCCGATGCTGATGGCGGGTTCCCGGTGGATACGATTTACGGCCGCGTCATGGCGCAGCTGGAAGCGTTTGACCGGGCCTTGTATGAACGCGAGCAATTGGCCCGGAAATGAGCCCTCAGCCCAGCGCAAGCGGGTAGGACAGGTAGCCGCGGAAGCGTGCCCTGCCGCCGCGAACCGGTTCGCCCTCCCCCCGCAAATTTGGGAAGCGTTGTAGCAACCTGCTGATGGCAATGCGTCCTTCCATGCGCGCCAGCGTCATGCCCGCGCAGGCATGAATGCCGGCACCGAAGGCAAGGTGCCGGTTCGGGCTGCGTGCGATATCGAGCCGTTCCGGGTCGGGAAATTGTGCGGGGTCGCGATTTGCAGCACCGATACACAATGTAATCAGGCTGCCGGCGGCAATGGTGACACCGCCGATTTCGACATCGGCGGTCGCGCGCCGGTTGCCCAACTGGTTGGAACTTTCGAAGCGCAGGAATTCCTCGACGGCGGAATCGATCAGGTCGGGATTTTCGGTCAGCTTCTGCCGTTCCGCCGGAAACGCCAGCAGGGACGCAACCCCGTTGCCAATCAGGTTGGAGGTGGTTTCGTGTCCTGCGTTGAGCAGGAAAATGCAGTTCTGCACAAGTTCGGTGCCGGTCAGGCTTTCGCCATCGACGCTGCCGGTGATCAGGCTGGTCAGCACATCGTTTTCGCGCGGGTGCTTCCGCCGCGCATCGATCAGTGCGTCCAGATAGCACGAGAATGCCGTGACAGCGTCATTGCCGCGTTGCAGGACATCCGGCGCCGGGGAGGGTTCCAGCGCGCCGAGAATTGCCAGTGACCAGCCACGTAACGGGTGTCGTTCCGCCCGGGGAACGCCCAGCATGTCGCCGATGATTTCAACGGGCAGCGCAGCGGCGAAATCACCGATCAGGTCCATCGCCCCCTTCGCTTCCGCGGCGTCCAGCAGCCCATCGACAAGGGAGACGAAACGCGGTTGCAGCGTATGCAGGGCGCGTGGTGTGAATGCGGGCGCCAACAGCTTGCGGACCCGCGTATGTAATGGCGGGTCGTTGAATACCAGGCTGGTCGTGTGATGGGTATAAAGCGGACTGTCGCCGAATTTCGGACCGAATTCCGCTTTTTTGTCGGAAGAGAACCGCTTGTCCCGGTACACCGCCATCACATCATCGTATCGCGTCAGAAAATATGAGCCGTCCGGGCCAATGTGCATCGGGTCATGCGTGCGCAGCAATGCGTAGGTTGGATAGGGGGTTGCCAGAAACCCCGCATCAATTCGGCGCAGGTCAAAAGCGTTGGCGCGCGCGGCTTCTTCCGCGCCGTTCCCGGTGGTCATATGTGTCTCCATCCTGTCAGGCTACCTGCGCAGACGGCGTCGGGGCAATGTCCGTTGGGGAGAATTCGGTTGCCGTTTTCCTGAAAAACACCCATTTATGACCTGATTGACGGTCATTATCCGCTAGCACGACGAGGTTTCAGGGAAGACATTATGGACGCGTTGTCGATCATATCGTTGGCATTGGGCGCGGCTTGGGCCAGCGGAATTAACCTTTATGCGACGGTGCTTGTTCTCGGTTTGCTGGGGACAACCGGTCTGGTCGGGCTGCCGGCAGGGCTGGACCCGTTGATGACCCCTATCGTGCTGGTAATCGCCGGGGTGGTCTATGCGATCGAATTTTTCGCGGACAAGATTCCAGGCGTCGATTCGGTCTGGGACACGATTCATACGTTTATACGCATCCCTGCCGGCGCATTGATGGCGGCGGGCGCGACCGTCGGGCTTGGTGAAGAATACATGGTTGCGCTGGCGCTGTTAGGCGGAGCCGCGGTGGCGGCTGGCAGCCATGCGACGAAGGCGGGCAGCCGGGCGATGATCAATACCTCGCCGGAACCGTTCACCAATTGGGGGGCGTCGATCTTTGAAGACATCCTCGTCGTGGGCGGGCTGGCGCTGGCCCTGTATAATCCGACATTGTTTCTGGGCTTCCTGCTGTTGTTCGTGCTGTTTGCGATCTGGCTGTTGCCGAAAATCTGGCGGGGAATCCGTTCGATCTACCGCCGGATTGCCGGCACGGCGGCCGGCCCCGGCGCGGGTGATGACGCTAAGATGCTTGAACCGCCTTCCAAAGGGTTCAATCTGTCATCCGTAAATCGCGACCCGGACTGAGCGAACGGCTTGGCTAAGACTCCCGCAAAGAAGAAGCCGAAAAAGGCACCGCCGGTCAAAGAGCGGCGGTCATTCCTGCGGCGTTTTTCCAGCCTGCTGGCGACATTGTTCATTTCGCTTGGCGTCTTGTGGGCAGGGGCGTTCCTGATCCTGGCACCGGAAATGCCGGATACCGCCGAATTGTGGCGCGTCAAGAAAAGCCCGGGCATAACGGTTTTGGCCGCCGATGGCGGGGTGATCGCGCAGCGCGGGGCATTCACCGGGGCGATGGTTGGCGTCGGGCGGTTGCCGCCGGATTTGCCGCATGCCGTTATCGCGACGGAGGATCGCCGTTTCTATCAGCATTTCGGCATGGATATCATCGGGTTCGCCCGTGCGATGGTGGCCAATATCAGCGCCGGGCGGGTGGTGCAGGGCGGCAGCACCATTACCCAGCAACTGGCGAAGAACCTGTTTTTGACGCCGGATCGCACGGTATTGCGGAAAATTCGGGAACTGATGCTGGCACTGTGGCTGGAAGGGCGGCTGACCAAGGACGAAATCCTGACCCTGTACCTGAACAGGGTGTATCTGGGGGCCGGAACCTACGGTGTGGAAGCCGCTGCGCAGCGCTATTTTGGTAAATCGGCGCGCAAGGTCACCCTGCAGGAAGCCGCGATGCTGGCCGGACTGCTGAAGGCACCGTCGCGCTATGCGCCGACCAGCGACCTGAAGCTGTCGCGCGATCGCGCCGCGCAGGTTCTGCTGAACATGGTTGCCGCCGGCTATATCGACCAGAAGAAGGCGGACGCGGCGCGCAAAAAACCGGCCCGGCTGGCCGCGCAATCGCGCACGAAAAGTTCGCAATACTTTGTCGACTGGGTCGAGGAACGCATGCCGGGCCTGATTGGCAACCGGGACGATGACCTGATTGTACAATCGACCTTTGACCCGGTACTGCAGCGTGCGGCGGAAGTGGCTCTGACCGGGACGCTTGGCAAGCATGGTAAAAACCGCAAGGTCGGACAGGGGGCCGTTGTCGTCTTGGACCCCGGCGGCGCCGTGCTGGCAATGGTCGGGGGGCGTTCCTACGCCAGCAGCCAGTTCAACCGCGCGGTTCAGGCGCAGCGGCAGCCGGGTTCCGCATTCAAGCCCTTCGTTTATCTGGCGGCGCTGGAATCCGGGTTTGGGCCGGATTCGGTGGTGCGCGATTCGCCGGTTACCGTGGAAGGGTGGCAGCCTCGGAATTTTTCCAACAAGTACAAGGGCGACATCAAGCTGCGTGATGCCCTGGCCGGGTCGGTCAATACGGTAACGGTCAAGATTGCCGAAAAGGCGGGGCGATCAAAGGTCGTCAAAACGGCGCAGCGGCTCGGGATTACCTCACCGATATTACCGCACCCGTCGTTGTCGCTGGGGGCGTCGGAAGTCAGCCTGCTGGAACTGACCGGAGCCTACGCGCCCTTTGCCAATGGCGGGCAGGCGGTGTTGCCGCACGGGGTGCGGGAAGTCCGCACCCGGTCCGGGGAGTTGCTCTATCGGCGCAGCGGTGCGCGCGTCGGCCAGGTGCTTGCCGGTCGTGAGCTGGCGCGGATGAATGATATGCTCCGCACGGCGGTGACCAAGGGGACAGGGCGCGCGGCGCGATTGAAAGGCCGTGAGGTTGCTGGCAAGACCGGCACCAGCCAGAATTATCGCGATGCCTGGTTTATTGGATATACCGCAGACTTCGTCGCGGGGGTGTGGCTTGGGAATGACAATGATACCCCCACCAAGCGTGTCACCGGTGGCCAGTTGCCGGCCGCCCTGTGGCATGACGTGATGGCGAAGGCATCGAAGGGGCTGCCGTCGCGGCAGATCCCCAATGCACCCGTCGCCGTCGCCCGCGTCGAGCGCCGCAGCGAGCCACCGGCGCCGGAACGTCCGGGCAAGGAAGTCGACTTCGGTAAATTCATCGACGGGCTGGCCGGGCTGCTGTCGGGTCTACCCTACAAGCCGCTGGAAGACGATGACCTGTCTAATGTTGGGTCTGACTAGGCATTCGCCCGGTCGGGGTCAGCTTCTGCCGCGCATGTAGCGCCAAAGATACAGGGCGAGCCATATCGGAATAACCACGACGGCGCCGATCAGTATTTAACTGAACGCCAGCCAAATATGTCCACGCCCAGTTTCGAACAGGTTTATGGCGCCGTCCCGCAGCGAGTACAGCACGTTTTCGGGTCGACATTCAGACCGACCAGAAGCAGCCCGACGACAAGGGACAGCACCAGCAGCTTGACGACGGTGCCTACGGTAATTCTGGGCATTTCCGGCTTCCGCTTTGCTTAGTCGGCGTTTTTCAGCGCGTCGATCTTTTTGTCGGTATTGTACTGGCTGAGCGTATAGACCGCCCAGATCGCCGCGGGGTATCCAGCCGATCAGGGTAATCTGCGCAATGAGGCAGATAATCCCGGCCAATTGGCCGTCCGACGGTAAAGAACAGCAACCAGGGTATAAGCAGGGCGTTGATAAGGCGCATGAGAATTCCTCTGTTTCAAACGATCCATTTGAGGCAATCTGCCATATTGTGACGCCCCGTGTGAATCACTGAAGCGAAAGGTTTGCCGAATGGGTAAGGAACTGGAGACACTGAGCAAGCTGGTAGACACGGCAATCGAGTTCTCCGTTGCCTACGGATTCCAGTTTTTGGGCGCCCTTGTCGTCCTTGTCATTGGCCTCGTGATTTCAAACTGGATTGCGGGCCGGGTCATGCGGTTATGCGAACGCAAGGAGATGGATGTCACCTTCTCGCGTTTCATTGCCAATGTCATACGGGTCGTTCTGATTGTTGTGACAATCATTATTACCCTGGGCAATTTCGGGATCACGATTGCCCCCTTCATTGCTCTGGCCGGTGCGGGCGCTTTCGGTGCGACTTTGGCGCTGTAGGGGCTGTTGTCCAACTATGCGGCGGGGCTTGCGATTATCGTCACCCGTCCCTTCGTCGTCGGCAATACCATTGCGGTAAAAGGTGTCAGCGGCGTCGTGGAAGAAGTCAAAATGGCCACGACCATTCTGCGCGGCGAGGATGGCGAGAAGATCACCATTCCCCAACAAGGAGATTGTGGGCGAGATTCTGGTCAATTCCGATGCCAGCAGGATCGTCGAATCGGTCATCTATGTCGGGGTTGATACCGACACGCAGCAGGCCACCGACATCATCCTGAAGGTTATTGGCGAGCATGTTATCAACGCGGATAGCGCCCCGCCAGTTGTCGGTATCCCACGATTTCGATTACGGGGCCATCGCGCTTGGTTTGCGGTATTGGGCGCCGAGTTCAAAATACTTCCAGACCCGCTATACGGTGAACGGTGCGATCAAGCAGGCGCTGGACGAGGCCGGCATCGCATTGCTGACCCCGTCATTTCCCGTGCGGCCTGCGCCGAACTGAGTTAGGCCACCCAGGCCTGATACAGCAGCCCGGAAGCAAGCGACCCTGTCAGGGCGAAGGCGATGTAGAGTGCGAAGACCGGCTTCTTGACCAGCGCGAAGACGGCGATTGCTGCGGGGATGCTGGTGACGCCGCCGGCGACGAGGAAGGCCATGCCGGCGCCTGGGGCCATGCCCTGGCCGATCAGGCCGGAGACCAGCGGCAGCGCTGCATAGCCGTTCAGATAGGCCGGTACGCCGACAAGTGTGGCCGTCACGATTGGCCCCACGCCTTCGCCGCCAAGTGAGGCCGCGATCCATTCGGCCGGGACATAGGCCAGCATCAGGCTTTCCAGCACGAAGGCGAGGGTCAGCCACTTGCCAAGGAACAATATGGTTTTCAGCGCGTCGCGACCGAACCGGGCGACCCGTTCTTCTTCCTTCCAGAAGGCCCAGACGACAGGCTTGGGTGCGCGTACGACCGCACCGCCACAACTGCCGTTGCCGACGCCGTCGTGTAGCGGGTCGGCAAACCGGCCGCTCTTGACCAGCGCGTAGGTCGCAAACCCACCAAACATTCCCAGTCCGACGGCAGTTATGGTCTTGGCGATGGCGAATTCACTGCCCAGCATGCCGGCGGTGAGCACGAACATGGACGGATCGATGACCGGTGAGGCGAGCCAGAAGGCCATGACCGGAGCCAGCGGCACACCCATGGCCAGCAAGGCGGCGATCAGGGGGATTACGCCGCAGGAACAAAATGGCGATAGCCCGCCAAAGGCCGCCGCCGCGATGATCATCGTCGTCGGATTGCCAGTAAAGACCTGTGCGATCAGGTTGTCCGCGCCGGTTGCCCCGGCATAGGCCGCAATGGCGATCGACAGCAGCAGGTAAGGCGCGGTCGACAGCAGGGCATTGGCGGTGAAGGACAGGCTCTCCCAGCCTTGCGCCGGGGTGAGGACGAACAGGACCAGCAGGATTGCAGCGGTCGCTGCCCAGGCGCGGTCGATCTTGGAGAAAGGCGGGAAGCGGCGCAGGCGGACGGCAATCGCATTCATGTCGATATCTCCGGTTTTTTCGTTCTTTTTATGCAAAAGGGGGGAAGGGCGACGGTCATGCGGCTTCTTCCCCGGACCGGGCAACGCCGGCGCAGCATTCTTCGGTCAGAAAGGATACCAGCGCGGTTGTGGCGGCATAGTCCGCACGGTTGATGATCTCCCGTCCCTGGCGTTCCTGCACGACCAGCCCGGCCTGAACCAGTGCTGAAAGGTGATGTGCCATGGTGGATGCCGGCAGGCCGAGATGCCGACCGATTTCGCCGACTTTCATACCGTCACTTCCAGCCCGCACGAGCAGGCGAAAAACGCGCAACCGGGCTTCATGGCCAAGAGCGGACAGCGAACGGGCGGCAGATCCATCATCAATATTCATCCCACCAATATAACTATAAAACCGGTTATGTCAAATTGAATCTGCGGCGACGGATGGCGGTGTCGCCACATGGCGCAGATGACCTTCCTTGATCCAGAGCAGACAGCCGTCGGGACCGGCCTTCGCCGTCAGGGCGGCACCGACGGGTAGGCGTAGCCAGGACCATTCATGGAAGGCCTCGCCCCCTTCGTCGAAACGTCCCTGCAGGCAGAAAGCCTCGATACTGCCTGCAGGTGCAATCGCTATGAGGGCGTCCGGCGCCCAGCGTTCGATCCGCACTGTTTCGCGGTCGTCCCGGAACAGCGCGACCGGGTTGGCCTTGCTGCCATAGGCATCGATGCGGACAGGCGTGCGGTCCGCTGGATCGAATTGCCACAGCTTGACCAGAATGGTGCAGCCCGCGGCAGAGCCTGGTGTATGGCTGGATTCCGGCGGATTGCGAATATAGCTCCCGGCGGGGTAGTCGCCATGCTCGTCCTGAAACACACCATTGAGTACGATGAATTCCTCACCGCCATCATGGATGTGTGCTGAAAACCGGCTGCCGGGGGCGTATCGGACAATCGAGGTTGCACGGGCGACCTCGCCACCGATGCGGTCCAGCATCTTGCGGTCGACGCCGGCGATGGGGGAGGGCACCCAGTCCATCCGCGCCGCGTGCATGGCGGCCCGCCGGTCGAAATCCGCATTTAGTATCATGAGGTCTGATCCGCCGCCGTTTCCTGGTCGCCGGACAGGTCATAATGAAAAACCTTGGAGATGATCCGCCAGCCTGACTCTGTCCTGATAAAGGTCAGCAGGTCGGTGAAATAGCGGGGGCCAATGGCGCAATGGGCGCGAACCTGGGCCGTATCGGGGCCGGCGAAGGTGATTGAGACGATTGAATCCTGTCGCGTCTCGCGCCGTGCGGCGGGAGCCTCCCTTGACTCAACGATCGGAAAATACGTTTCCATATCGATATCGACCAACTCGTCACCGGTCGCGCAGACATAGCGTGCCTGCGGGTGGAAAACGGTTTTCAGCCGCTGTGTATCGCTGTGATACAACCCGTCGAAATAGACCGCCATCTGATCGGCGATTGCCGCGTATTCCTTTTTCATCTGTATTCCTCCGATGCGGCCAGGGTGTGGACTGGACCGGACGACGTGTGAAAGCGGTATGTCTTCAAGATGAACCGTGACTGATATTGGACCGTTTGGCCTCATCTTTGTCGGCGGGACCCCGATAATCGTCGCAGCCCTGGGCAATGGCAAAGCAGGCAAGGCGGACTGTTTTGGGAATGGCAACACGTTCGCCATCGCGTTCGCCCTTTTCGTAATACTGGAGTATCCGCCGTTTCAGGCCGAGCGCTTGTGCCGCTTCTTTCTGGGAAAGGTTCAGGGCTTTGCGCCACTGCTTGAAATCCCTGGCGGACATCACGGCGGGTTCTTCGTCATGCGCGTCTTTTTTGCTCATATCGCCCCCGTCGCACATCCCCTTTCAGGATAATGTGCCTGTCCTCCTGCATTGTCGCGCAATGGTATAGACGCACATAGTGCACATTTCAAGCTTGCAAGGCGCACTATGTGCGTCTATGTATATTGTGAAGGCGCACACAGTGCGTCAATCTAATGGCGACACGATGAATTTTCGGGCCGGGAGGCGGATCAGCATGGATGCTCTTGGAAACTATCTCGGTGCGTTGTGGAACGATTCAATGCAGCGCATGACAGTGACGCAGTGCCGTCATAGTGCGCAGGATTTTGCCGCATATGACCGCCGACTTGCACGCCGCCCGAAGCTTGAATACTCGCCGTTGACACGACGTTGGGAAATGCGTGGTGGTGTCCGCGGTCTTTACCTGGCGGCACGAAACGGAGAAGTGCTGGCTGTACCGGATAGCGAAATCGCGTAACCGGACGGCAGCATGCGGGCGTCAGTTGAAAACGAGGCGCCCAACCCATCATAATAAAACGGCCGCCATGATTACCATGGCGGCCGTTCCGTATTCGAAGCCTGGGATCACCCCGCTCCGGTACTCTGTCTTACTTGGTCGCTGTCAGGCCGACGACTTTACCGGCTGTGGCGTTCCAGGTCTTCACGCATTCCTCGGAACAACGCTGGGCCCATTTCTTGAGCACGTGTTCTTTCAGGATCTTCTGACGCAGCGCTTCGTCTTCCGCACTCGGGTCGGTGATGACCACCGAGCCGCCCGGACCGCGCGAGCATTCGCCCTTGCCGCTGAGGCACCGCAGCGCTTCGTTATCTTCGTTCTCGGACGCTTTCCACATTTCTGCTTCCAGACGCTCTGCCTGGTCGACGAAGAACTTCTGCGTATCGGCGTTCAGGGATTTCCACTTCTTCATGTTCATCGCCATGAAGGACATGCCCATGCCGACGCGGACCTTCATCGCGTGGGTGATGACTTCATGCCATTTCGCGTTGAATGCCGGCATCGAGCCGGTGATGCCGCAATCCGCGACGCCCTTTTGCAGGGCGGGCACGACTTCGGCGAAGGAAATCGTCACACTGGTGCCACCGGCGCCTTCAACGAAATCACCCAGCGTCGTTGCATATACGCGGACCTTCTTGCCTTTCAGATCGGACAATTTGGTGACCGGCTTGCTGCAGAAAATCATCTGGCTGGGGAACGGGTAGCTGAACAGGTATTTCAGCCCGTACTTCTTTTCGAAAACTTTCGTGACATAGGGTTCGTATGCCCGGACGACCTCGTGGGCCTCGTCGAAGCTGTTCGACACAGACGAGAGATCCGCGCCTTCAATTTCCGGCGCTTCGGAAGCGACATAGCCGTAGGAAGCAAAGGCAACGTCAAACACGCCGATCTTGGTCAGGCGCGCGACCTCGAAGCCCTTCAGGCCGAGTTCGGTGATCGGGTTGATCTTGCCGGTGATCTTGCCGCCGGAGAGCTTGGAGACCTGCTCGTCCCAGAACGGCTTTTCGAACTGGTAGAACGGCGGCAGGTTGTGCCAGGTGCCGACAACCTTGAAGTCCAGTTTCTGGATTTCTGCCGAAGCAATCGGAGCGATCAGCCCGGTGCTGACGCCGACCACTGCCGCAGCCAGAATATTCTTAACCGATACCATACGTTTATTCCTCCCTAACAGATTGATGCTGAATGTATTTTTATAACTGTAACACATACCGTTATGTCTTGAAAGTTGCAAGTACCGCGGCTTTAGCCGACCGAATCTTCCACTTCAACCTCCAATAGTGTCGGTTTGCGGCTTTCTATCGCCTTGGAAAGGGCGGCGCCGAATTTTCCGGGTTCGGAGATACGTTCCGCCGTCATCCCGAACGAGTTGGCGAGCCCGACGAAATCGATTGGCGGGTCGGTCATATCCATACCCACAAAATGGTCGTTTCCGTGCATCGACAGTAACCGCTGTTTCAGGATTCGGTAGCCCCGGTTGTTGGGAATAACATAGGTAATCGGCAGTTTATGATGCGCTGCCGTCCACAGGGCCTGTACGGAGTACAGCGTGCTGCCATCGCCGATAATCGATACGACCGGCCGTTCCGGCTGCGCCATCTGGATACCGACGGTCGCTGCCGTGGCCCAGCCGATACCGCCGCTGACCATGCCGAAAAAATCGTGCCGGTCCCGGTAGGGCAGGAAATCCATCAATCGCGCGGAACTGGTAATGCCTTCGTCGACAACCACGGTGCCGGCGGGGATCGTGTCCGTGATTTCCATCATCAACCAGTCGGGATTGATCGGTACCGCGTCTGCCTTGGTTTTGGCCACTGTTACGGCCCGTGCCCGCTTGGCCGTCCAGTTTGTGTCCGCCAGCGCCGCGATGCGGGATTCTGCCGTTGCCTTATGCGCCGCGCCGCCCAGTTTTTCGACCAGCGGTGTCAGGACCTTCAGGGTTTCCTTCACATCCGCGCGCAGGGCGATTTCCGCCGGGTAGACCTTGCCCATTTCCCAGTCGTTCAAGCCGATCTGCACGATCGGCATATCGGCCGGCATCGCATCGGCTTCCTGCCAGACAGACATGCGCAGGACGTCGGACCCGACAAAGACCAGCAGATCGTATGGTTCCAGTGTCTTGCGGACCTCTGCCTGGTTGCGCAGGACCGAGCCCATGAAGGCGCGGTGTTCGGACGGATAATGCGAACCAAAGGCGATTGACTGCTGCCAGGCGGGCGCGCCCAGCGCGTCGGCAAATTCGGCGATTTCAGTAAAGGCGTCGCTGGTGACAATTTCCTCGCCAGCGATAATGGCGGGATTTTTTGCGGCGAGGATACGCTTCGCGAAATTCTCCAACGCGTCGTCGGCCGGTCGTGCGCGCGTATCCACCCGGGTGGATTTGCCAAGATCGATCCCGGCTTCCGCGTTCAGGATATCGCCCGGGAGGGAGATGAATACCGGGCCGGTCGGCGCCGTCGTGGCGATTTTCGCGGCGCGGCGCATGATCTGCGGCAGGTCGTCCAGCCGGGTTACCTCGGTCGCCCATTTGACCATCGGCGTTGCGATTGGCACCAGCGGGTCATACAGAAGCGGTTCTTCCAGCCCGTGTCCCTGTTCCTGCTGCCCGGCGGTGATGATCATCGGTGTGTTGGATCGCTTGGCGGTATAGATCGAACCCATCGCATTGCCGAGCCCCGGCGCCACATGCACGTTGACCGCGACCAGTTGTCCGGAAGCGCGTGAATAGCCGTCCGCCATGGCCACAACCAGGGCTTCCTGCAGGGCCAGAACAAACTCCATATCCGAATGTTCCCGCAGCGCATGCATGATGGGCAGTTCGGTCGTTCCCGGATTACCGAACAGCTTGGTGATTCCCTCATCCTTGAGGATGGCGAGGAAGGCGGAGCGCCCGGTAATACGGTTGGGTGAATCGGTCATGTCGTCCTGCCGGTTGGGAATGGGAAAGGCTCTGGGCCGCAATCATTATCGCCGTGCGACGTCCCTGTCGACTCGCGGCCGGTTCGGGCGCAATCTTCATCCGTCAATTGCGTTACAGGGAGGGAGATGGCGATGGCGAAGGGAATATTGTTTGTTCTGATGGAACCGGTGCCGATCAACGAAGAGGAATTCAACGACTGGTACGATCTGGAGCATGTGCCGGAGCGTGCGGCTGTGCCAGGGTTCGAGGTTCTGCAGCGCTATGTCTGCACGGCTGGCTTCCCGCGTTATATGGCACTGTACGATCTGGAATCGGCCGATGTGCTGGACGGCGACGCGTACAGAGCGATCGGTGGCGAAAATTCCAGCATCTGGACCAAACGGGTCACCCGGTCTGTGCGGGGGCATTACCGGATGAGCGGGATGCAGCTATATCCCGGTGACCGGGTTACGGAACTGGTCGAAGGACAGGCCAAGCGCCTGACCGCCATTATTTGCCGGGGCATGGACGAAACCAGCCTTGTGGAACGGGCGTCCTGGCAGGATGCCGACGACGGCAGGGTGCGCCTGTACCGCAACGAGGAGGAAGTGGGTGACCACCTGTTCCTGATTGAACATGCCGCTGCCACGGGAGGCACGGGGTCCGGGCTGGTCGCGGCGCTGGAAGAAATGACGCCCGGCGGCGTCGTAACGGTAAATCAGTACGCAGCATACTGGCGCCGGGACTTGTAACCGGTTTCCTGCCTTGATTCTGACACGCTAAGCGTCTAAATACCGCGCATGATGTTGCAGCGCAGCGTGAAAAGATTTCTGGCGGCGGGCAGTTGGCGTTACCTGGCGGGGGCGGCGGTGCTCGTTGGCGCTTTTGCCCTGTACTGGTCCTTTGGTTTTGACCGGGGGCTGCGGGACCCGGCGGACAGCTTGGCGCTGCACCATGTGCGGGATGTCTCGCTGGAAGATGTCCGCCGGACCGGGCGGGTTGCCCCTGCCTTTGTCGAACGGCTTGATGTCGATCTGTCCGCGGTTCCGGCGGATAATCGCAAGCAGGCGTTTTTCCGGGTTGCGATGCCGCTGGTTGCGCGTGAGAACGACCGAATTCGTGCCGAACGCAAGGTCGTGCTGGAAAAACCCGACGATATTCCCGGTGATCTATATGAACGTTATGGCGTCACGCCCGGCGACATTGCCGTATTGAAGCGACGGGTCGACATCATTCCCGCCTCGCTGGTGCTGGCGTAGGCGGCGGTGGAAAGCGGTTGGGGGACGTCCCGCTTTGCCCTGCAGGGAAACAACCTGTTCGGGATGCGCACCTATGACGAAGACGTGCCCGGCATCGAGCCGAAAGGGGCGACAGGGTTCAAGGTCATGCGCTTCGATTCGCTGGGCCACGGGGTCGCGGCCTATATGCGCAACCTGAACACCCATGAAGCCTATACAGCGCTGCGCCGGGCGCGCGCGGTCGGCCGCAGCGCAGGCAGTCCACCTGCGGGACTGGACCTGGCCGGGCTGCTGACAGGCTATTCCGAAATTCCCGAGAAATATGGCCGGATCCTGCGCGGTGTCATCGCGGCGGAAAATCTCACCCGTTTTGACCGCGTCCGTCTGTCCGATACCCGCTGATTCGTCTCCCCCCAACGAAGGAATCCGTGCCCCATGCGTATTGAAGCCATTGCCATCGGCAACAACCCGCCCGACGACGTGAATGTGCTGATCGAGGTGCCGGTCGGTGGACAGCCGATAAAATACGAACTCGACAAGGATGCCGGCGTGCTGGTGGTCGACCGGTTCCTGTACACGCCGATGACCTATCCCGGCAATTACGGCTTTGTGCCGCATACACTCTCGGAAGACGGTGATCCCATCGATGTGCTGGTCTGCAATACGCGCCAGCTTGTGCCCGGCTGCGCCATCAATGTGCGGCCGGTCGGGGTGCTGATCATGGAAGATGATTCAGGGCTGGACGAAAAGATCGTCGCCGTGCCCTCGTCGCACCTGACCAAGCGCTATGACGGCGTCGATAACTTTTCCGACCTGCCGGACATCACCCTGCAGCAGATCCAGCATTTCTTTGAGCACTACAAAGATCTGGAGCCGGGCAAATGGGTGAAGATCGGCGACTGGATGGACGCCGATACAGCAAAACAGATGATCGTGGAAGCGATAGAAAGGGCCAAGGGGCCCTGATCGGCCGGCGCGTGATCGCGCCGGATTTAGTAGCCTTCGCGTTCCAGCCGCTTGCGCATCAGCTTCCGATGACGCCGCTTGGCTTCCGCCTGGTCGCGCGCCCGACGCTCGGACGGCTTCTCGTAGGACTGCCGCAGTCTCATTTCGCGGAAAATGCCTTCTTTCTGCATTTTCTTTTTCAGAACGCGTAACGCCTGATCAACATCGTTGTTACGCACGATTACCTCAACCATAACGACTTCTCCCGAAGCCGGCCCCGCAGGCCGGCTGTCGCATTAGCGACTGGTCAGAACAAACGCCGCGGAGATTCCGCAGCCTATTAGCGGTACGCAGATTACATAAGCCGCAGCACGCGTCAATCCGGATTATCAAGTTATTGTATATGTTTCTCTCCGGCTTGTCTTGCGCCGAGTGTGCCGAATCCCCCGAATCCGCCCGAAAAAGATGTAATATGGGGCATCCCGCCGGTGTTCCGCTGTCGGAGAAAGGCCGGACCGACCATGAGTTTTTTCAGCATCGCCGCGATTCTCGTGGGGCTTTCGGCCCTGTTTGGCTTCATCAATCACCGATTCCTGCATTTGCCGCACACCATCGGGCTGGTGGTCATCGCGCTGGTTACGTCGCTGGCGATTATCGGTTTCGACCTGATCAGCCCGAATGTGCGCATTGGCGAAACGGTTATCGGCGTGCTGCGGCAGATCGATTTCAACGAAACGTTGATGCGCGGCATGCTGAGTTTCATGCTTTTTGCCGGGGCGCTGCATGCGGATTTTTCCGCCTTCCGGACCGGGCGATTGACTATCGGCGTGATGGCCTGTCTCGGCACCATGATCTCGACCTTCGCCATCGGCGGGGCAATGTGGTTCCTGGCCGGGCTGTTCGGGCTCGACCTGCCGTTCATCTGGGCGCTGGTGTTTGGCGCGCTGATCAGCCCGACCGACCCGGTCGCGGTGCTCAGCCTGTTCAAAACCGTGCAGGTGCCCGATACCCTGCAGGCGAAGATGGCCGGCGAATCGCTGTTCAACGACGGCGTCGGTGTTGTGGTCTTCACCGTCGTGGTCGCGATTGCACTGTCCGGCGGTGGCGTCGGGGCGGGTGAAACTGGCGGCCATGGCGGCAGCATGGGCGCGCTGGATATCGTATGGCTGTTTGCGAAGGAAGCCGGCGGCGGTGCGGCACTGGGCCTTGTTGCGGGTTATATCGGCTACCGGGCCATGCATGGTATCGACGAACCCAGCCTGGAGGTACTGATCACCCTGGCGCTGGTGATGGTTACCTACGCGCTGGCGCTGGCCCTGCATATGAGCGGCCCGCTCGCCATGGTCGTTGCCGGGCTGTTCATCGGTAATCGCGGCGTCAAATACGCGATGAGCGAGAAAACCCGTGCCGATGTGCTGACCTTCTGGACGCTTGTCGACGAAATCCTCAATTCGGTCCTGTTCCTGCTGATCGGGCTGGAAGTGCTGGTCGTTGCCGCCGGGATCAGCCATATCTGGATTGCGCTGGCGGCCATCCCCGTGACCCTGCTGGCCCGGGCGCTCAGCGTGACAATCCCCATCGCCATCCTGTCGCGCCGCGAAACCTTCACCAAAGGCGCGGTGCCGGTGCTGATCTGGGGCGGGTTACGCGGCGGTATCGCGGTCGCCCTTGCGCTGTCCCTGCCGGACAACGAATACAAGGCGCCGATCCTCTCCATCACCTACGGCGTGGTCCTGTTCTCGATCATCGTGCAGGGCCTGACCGTAAAGCCGTTGGTCGAACGGATGGTCCGCTGACGGCAGGGCGTGGTTCTCAGCGCGGTTGCGCGCCCCAGGCGATGCCGTTCTGCAGCAGGCGGGTGAAGTCTTCGGATTCCCATACGGCGTTGAATTCGGCCGGCATGCTGCCATCGGCGTTCACGCTGGGATGCACGGGGGAGGTGCTGCCCTCGCGGCCTTCATGGCAATGGCCCAGCCCGATATAGACGATCTCGCCGCGGCCCACGGGCCGGGCATAGGCCAGTGCCCGGGTCTTGCCGTCGGCTTGCAGGGCGGTGTCTTCATCAAACTGGAAGCCGAAGCCGGGCGGTGAGGGGTCCTTTGCCAGTTCCGTGGCCAGCAGGATGCGGCTGTTTGCCGGGTCGGTCAGTTCGATCAGGTAGAGTTCGTCCTGAACGGTGAACCGTTCCGGCAGGCCCTGCGTGACGGGGTGGTCGCCGGTGACGGCAACGTCGAAGGCCTGTATCGGCGGGTGGTTGAGGAAAAAGCAGCCCAGTGTTTCGTGATGGGCATCCTTGACCATTTTCTTGACCGGAATGCCGTTATGTTCGGCCCTGACGGCCTTGCCGCCTGACGTGCCATGCAGGGCGAGCCATTTGCCGCCCGCTTCCAGCCAGGCCTGCAGCGCCGCATTTCCGGCCCCCACAGGATAGGGACCGGCGACATAGGTGATCAGCAGGTTGGTGCCGGGCAGCCAGCGTTCGATATCGACGTAATCATTCGCCGTGGTGACGGCTAGGTGATCCTGGGCGCCAAGCTGTTGCAGAAGCTGCCGGCGCGCGAAGTCCATGTCGTGGCCGCCGTTGGAACCGGGCGGAAAGCCGCCGGTGATGAGATGGGCGCGCAGGGTTTTCGTCACGGCAGGTCCTCCGGTTCGCGGGCTTTTCAGGCGCAAGCGTAAAGGTGGGCGTGGTTATCGTCTACGCCTTTTGCGTGTGGCTGGGTTTCAACGGCGCGTGCAGGATCGAAAGAGCGGCACCGTCTTTCGATCTCATCCAAGCGTCATCCCGCACTTGATGCGAGGTGACAGGTTGCGGTTGAAGGTTGCGCGTGGCGATGGCGCTGCACAGCCTTCAACCGCAACATTCTTTCGTCAGTCGGCCGCTTCGATCTTGTCCTGTGTTTTCGTATCGAAATCGCCGGCGTCGTGGCGTTCGCGCAGTTGCTCGCTCGGTTCGCCCCGCACCCGGTTGACCATCCGACCGCGCTTCACGGTTTCGCGGGCGTCGAGTTCCTTCGCCCAGCGCACGACATGGGTATAGGATTCCGCTTCCAGGAACTCCGCGGCGTTATACTGGTTGTGGATGACCAGCCCGCCATACCACGGGAAGATCGCGATATCGGCGATGGTGTAATCGTCGCCTGTTACATAGCGGTTATCGGCCAGTTGCCGGTTCAGCACGTCAAGCTGCCGTTTGGTTTCCATCGTGAAGCGGTCGATGGGGTATTGCTGCTTTTCCGATGCATAGGTGTAGAAATGCCCGAAGCCGCCGCCGACATAGGGGGCGCTGCCCATCTGCCAGAACAGCCAGGACAACATTTCGGCGCGGTTCGCCGGGTCCTTGGGCAGGAAGGCGTTAAATTTCTCGGCCAGGTACAGCAGCATCGCGCCGGATTCGAAAATCCGGGTCGGCGGGTTGGTGCTGTGATCCATCAGTGCCGGGATCTTGGAATTCGGGTTCATGGATACGAAGCCGCTGCCGAACTGGTCGCCATCGCCGATCCGGATCAGCCAGGCGTCGTATTCGGCGCCCTTGTGACCGGCTGCCAGCAATTCTTCCAGCAGGATCGTGACCTTCACGCCATTGGGCGTGCCCAGCGAATACAGCTGCATCGGGTGCTTGCCGACGGGCAGTTCCTTTTCATGGGTTGCCCCGGCGATCGGCCGATTGGTGCTGGTAAAGGCCCCGCCGTCCTGCGCGTCCCATGTCCAGACTTTTGGGGGCGTATAGGATGAGTCACTCATTAATTTTTCTCCCAGTGTGTTGTCGTGTGTAACCACGCTTTGTGCCGATTATAGACGCATAATCCAATTCAATTCAGCGGTCAGTTCGAACTGATGAACTCCGCCGTGTTTCCGGGCGTCGGGGTTCCCATGAAGCCGCCGCGCTTGAGCACGGCTTCGCGGCCGCCATGTTTTTCGACCAGGTCTGCCTGGTCTTCATGGGCCCGCCGGTCGATGGTTTCCGGGTCGAACATCGTCCGCAAGATTGCTTCGAAGCCGGCCAGCCTGTCCCGGGCCTCGGGCTTCGGCGCGAGGTTGTCCATTTCCTCGGGGTCCGATTCCAGGTCAAACAGTTCAGGCGGGTAGCCGACATAATAGACGTATTTAAACCGGCCCTGCCGGATCATGAAGGCACCGGAAGACGCGCCGACGGCGTGGTACTCTCCGCCAACCGCGCGGGTCGGGTCATCATCGGCATTGGCGAGGTCGAACAGCGATTTGCCCGGCATAGCCTGTTCCGCGTCGGTCAACTCGATGCCGGTACAGTCCAGGATCGTCTGATAGCTGTCCAGCAGGTTGGTCGCGGTGTTGCTGACCTTGCCTGCCGGGACGCCGTCGCCGGCGATGATCAGCGGAATGCCGGCTGATTCCTCGTAGAAATTGGATTTTCCCCACAATCCGCGGGCGCCCAGGTTATCGCCATGGTCGCTGGTATAGACGATCCGCGTATCGCCCATATGGCCGGTGGAATCCAGGGTGCCCAGCAGCTTGCCGATATTGTCGTCCAGGAAACTGACCATGCCGTAATAGGCGGCGCGGGCAATGGTGCGGGTTTTCGGGGTGAAAAACTGGTCGTAGATCTGACATTGCGCCAGTGCCTCGATCCAGGGATGGCGGGTATAGCCGGAGCCGGGTTGCCCTTTTGGCAACGGAATGCTGTCCCGGTCGTACATTTCATAAAATTCCGGCGGCGCAACCAGTGGGAAATGCGGGCAGACGAAGGACACGAACAGGACCCAGGGCTGGTCACCGTATTTCGGCGCTTCTTCGGTCAGCCAGGTCTGGGCCTCACGCAGGATGTCGCGGTCGTATTGCAGGTATGTTGAGTCCCCGGCGCCGACCCCTTCGGCCAGCTTCTTCGTCTGGTGCCGGACCGGCAGCGGCAGCTCGTCGCGGACCGCGCCGATCACATCGCCGGTCCCGTTGACCACATGCATCGGTATGATCTGTTCGTCGAAGCCGGTATCGTCCGCTTCATCGCGGTAATGCAGCTTGCCGATGGACGTCACCCGATAGCCCTGTTCCTGCAGGCGATGGTTCCAGCCCTTGATCGCGCCATGATAGGGGGTGCCGTTGCACCAGTTCCCGGTCTGGTGCGGGTACAGCCCGGTCGCCAGCGAGGCGCGGGCGGGCACGCAGATCGGCGACGGCGTGTAATGGGCGGTAAACCGGGTGCCATGCGCCGCCAGCGCATCCAGGTTGGGTGTCCGGACCATCGGGTGTCCCGAACAGCTCATCGTCTGATTGCTGTGCTCGTCGGACATGATGAAGATCATATTCTGCGGTTTCATATAGCGTTCCCTGTTCTTACTTTGATGGTCCGGGCGCGGTTGCGCCGCCTGTCGACAATCCAATGCCGTCTGATACTAGCCGTAATGTCAGTGGTCGGCGATCCATGCCGCGATAGCCGCCACGACTTTATGTTCGATGCCCAGAAAACCGTGCGGGGTGGTCGCGCCGCAGGTCCGGCCATGGCCGCTGTCGCCGCCATCGACCAGTATCAGCGCGGCTGTCGGCGTGCCGGTCAGGCGCGACCGGATGCGTCCTGCCCCGGCGGGCGGGGTGACGGCGCATTCGTCTTCCAGATGATGGACCAGCAGCGTCGGTATCGCGATGCGCTCCAGTGCAAAGTCGAGAACTGTACCGTCTTGCTTACCGGATGCGCCGATTGACGCTGTCAGCACAAGGCCGTCCGGCCCCTTGTCCGCGAGCCCTGCGGCGGCGCCGGCGGCATCAAGGGTCCCGCGGCTGGTACCGACCAGCCAGACCAGCAGTTCCGGATAGCGTTCTCGCAATGCGGCGATAGCCTGTCCGATTTCTGCCATATGCTCTGCGGACATCCTGTAGGCGTAGGTCAGGCCGTCCCGGTTCCAGCGGTCCGAAGGCGCATCGACAAGCGCGGTGCCGATGCCGCCGGCGGCGAACAGGTTGCGGGAGCGGGTCAGAGAGTTGCCCGTCGTCCCGCGTATCGAGCCGTCCGCATTGATCCGTACGATGCCCTTGCCGCCGGGAAACAGCATCGCGATGGCCTTCGCTTCGGGGGGAAGCTCGATGAGCATCCTGAGAAAAACGCCGGCGCGCGGTTCGATCTCCAGCACTTCCGCTGAAGCCGCCGTGCGCATGGCCCCGGCGAGGCACAGTAGAATCAACCCGCAGCGCAGGATCGTCATTCGGTGCTTTTCCCTACCGTCCCGGATCCGCTATTGCGCCAGGTAGCCCCCATCCACAGCCAATTCGGCGCCGGTAATATAAGAGGCATCGTCACTGGCGAGGAACAGGTTGGCGTTGGCGACCTCTTCGATCTTGCCTTCGCGGCCCATCGGGATGGCGGCCATCATTTTGCTGCGAATTGCCGGGTCCGCGGTCATCTGTGAGGTCCGCATCGGCGGCATCACGCCGGGATGGACGGAATTGACGCGGATGCCGTCACGGGCGAACTGCACGGCGGCGGATTTGGTTGCCGTCCGCACGGCGCCCTTGGCCGCGTTATAGCCCATATGCACCATGCGTTGTCCGACAACGCCGGAAATGGACGATGTGTTCACGATGGCGCCGCCGCCGGCTTTCTGCATGGCGGGGATCACGGCGCGCATGCCAAGGAACGTCCCGCCGGCATTGATCTTCATCTGCTGGTCCCAGGTGTCGGTGTTCAACAGGTCCGGGTGACTGCCGCTGACTCCGGCATTGTTGATCAGAACATCGACCCTGCCGTATCCGTCCAGTGTCGCCGCGACGACGGATTCCCATTCCGTGGCGCTGGATACGTCCAGCTTCTCGAAACGCGCCGTGCCACCGGCGGCCGTGATCTCCGCGACAACTGCCCGGCCTTCGTCTTCCATCAGGTCAGCGACGACAACTGTCGCCCCTTCGCGCGCGAACAGCAGTGCGGTTGCCGCACCCATACCCGATGCGGCGCCTGTAACGATTGCAACCTTGTCCTTCAAACGCATGTGACTTCCCCCTGTTTTTCGGTTTGTGCTTCCTCAGCCCGTGACCGCCCCCAGCTTTTCCTTTGGTGGCACCGTGTCGGTGACAAGGTCGCGGATCAGGTTCTTGTTGCCGAGCGGTCGCACGGTAACGGCGCTGCTGGTCAGGCGCGCGGTGCAGGCGTATTCCGTTTTTCCCGCGATGCTGACCACGCATTCCTTGCAGGAATTTGCGTTGATGCAGCTGTAGCGGAAGGCGAGTGTCGCGTCGGCATGGGCGCGGATCCAGATCAGCCCGTCGAGGAGCGACATTCCTTCGCTGTAGGGAACCGTGAATGTTTCGTCTCTTGGTGTCTCGCCCGCGAGCCCGCGCTGGACGGTGATGGCAACACTGGTCATTCGGCAGCTCCGCTCGTGATGATTTCGATATCGGCACGGCGGACCGGCAGGGTATCGAGGGCTATGTGCGCGCCGTTTCGTTTTATGCGCTGGTTATAGGCCTGGTCGGCGTCGGTATCGGTCATGTCCTCGCGCTGGTGGGCGCCGCGGCTTTCGGTGCGGTTAAGGGCCGAAACCGTGATCGCCTCCGCTGTCGCAAGTGCTGCCCGCAGGTCGAACCATTCCTGAACGCCGAGCGCGAAAGCCCCGGTATCGCGCGGGTGCAGGGCGGGCAGGTCTATCGTCTGCATCTCACGGATACGGGAGAGCGCCTCGGCCAGTCCCGGCGCATTGCGCATCAGCCCGACCTTTTCCCACATCAGGGATTGAAGTTCGCCATACAGCGCACCGAACTCCAGTCCGCTTCGATTGTCGCCGCTGTTGGATAGACGCGCGATATCGCCAATCGCGTTCTGTGCCCATTCCGCTTGCCAACCGGGTGTGTTCGGGTTTTGCGCGGCGTTGCGCCCGGCGACTTCGCCGAAGACCAGCGCCTCGGTAATGGCGTTGCCGGACAGCCGGTTCGCGCCGTTGGCGCCGCCGACCGCCTCGCCCGCGGCGTATAATCCGGCAATCTCTGTTTCCATCTGCTCGTTCACGCGAATGCCGCCCATGTGATAATGGGCGATGGGGGCGACTTCGACCGGGTGGGTGGTCAGGTCGATGCCGTTGCGGGCCAGCCGGTCGATGACTGGGCCGAAGGCGTCCCGCAATGTGGCCTCACCGATATGTTCGAAGCTCAGCCAGGCGCCGCCATTTGGCGAGCCGCAACCGGCTTCGGCCTCCTTGACAATGGCATAGGCGGTGACGTCGCGGGGTGCTGTATAGGTGCCGGAATCCGTGGCGCCGTAGTTGTGGATGAACTCTTCCATATTGCCGTTCAGCAGCCGCCCCCCCAGCTTGTAGCGGAACGGGTCCCACATGATCGGATCCATGCCGACAAGGCGCGGGGCCAGATGCCCGATGGGAAAAAACTGTACGAATTCCATATCGATCAGCGAGGCGCCGGCATCCAGCGCCAGCGCGTATGACTCGCCCCCCATATTGACTGAGGCACTGTTGCGCCGGTACAGCCGGGTCAATCCGCCCGCCGCCAGGACGACCGCGCCGGCGGCGATCGTGACCGGCTTTCCGAAGTTCAGGTCAAGGGCAACCGCGCCCGCGACGCCGCCGTCCCGGGTAACCAGCGACGTGACCGACAGGTTGCTGACCCGGCGGATGCCGTCGGTCTTTGCGATCTTCGCGCGCAGCGTTTTTGCGACGGCCGGACCGGTATTCAGGAAGTCGACAAAAACGCAACGCGGTCCGTCATGCCCCGGCGCCATGACCTGTTTCAGGTGGCCGTCCTCGCGCGTCCAGCCGACGCCCCATTCGTCCATCTCGCGAATCCGGTCCGGCCCTTCGCGGCACAGCAGGGCGGCCAGTTCCTCGTCGCACAGCCCGCGACCGGCTGTCAGCGTATCGGCGTGGTGGCGGGTCCAGTGGTCCGGCGCCTGCTCGCCCATGGCAACGGCGACGGTCATCTGCGCCATGATCGTCGCACCGCCGCGCCCGATCAGGCTCTTATCCAGCAGAAGCACCTGCTTGCCATGCTGTGCGGCGGCGATCGCGGCGTACATGCCGGCGCCGCCCGCGCCGATGACCAGCACATCGGTTTTCAGATGGGTGACTGCATCGCCCATGTCCGGTTCACCCTTTCCAGAGGGGGCTGAACCGGGTGGCCACGATTTGATCATGGGGCACCGTTACATCGGTGAGACCCATCATTTGCGCAAACCGGTTCATGCCGTTCGTGAATTCTTCGGTGACAGTCGGGTCGTAATAGGGCAGGTCGCGTTCGATCAGGCGCTGGATCAGTCCGGCCTCCGTTTCGGGGAACAGCTTGCGGCCGACATCGGCTGCGAGGGCCGGGTCGGCCTTCAGGGCATTCTGCGTCTTGACGATGGCGCGCACTGCGGCGGCGACGGTGTCCGGCTGTTCGGCAATCAGCCTGTCCGTTGTGACCAGCGCTGGTTGGGTGAAGTGAAAGGCGGCCGACGGCCCGTCGCCGCGACGGACATCCAGCACAATACTGGCGACACCGCTGGTGACGGCTTTTTCGGCTGCCATGCCGTTGGCCCATAACCCGTCGATGGTGCCCGCCGCCAGCGCATCGACCGCGGCAACGCCGAAGGATACGCCCTTGGCCACGCCGCCGGACAGGGGCGCGATCTGAATACCTTCGGCTTGGGTATCGATACCGGCTTCCTTCAGCAGCCCGCGGAAGCCCAGGTCGACCCCGTTGGCGGCAACGAGGCGCCGTCCACTCAGCGCCGACAGGTCGCCGCGTTCGACGTTGAGGTCGGCGCGCATCATCAGGAACCAGTACATGCCCTGTGACAGCGAACAGACTAGTTTGGAGCCCGCCCAGTGCGGAAACGCGCCAAGTGGCGCATGTGCCGAACCGGCAACGAAATCGACCTTGCCGTCCCGCAGGGCTTCGAAGGTGGCCGGAACCGGGTGGATCATCTCGAGTTCCATATCGATCCCTTCCTCGCGGAAGAACCCCAGTTCGATGGCCGCAATGGCGGGAAAATAAGAATTGGACACCAGGTCCGGCAAGGCAATTTTCAAGACAGGTTTCTCCCGGGGCTGAAGGGCGTTGTTGAAAGCGTAACCGATTTAACCGGCCGCTGTCTCCTGCGCTGCCGGGGACGAAAGGTTACGCGACCGCTTCCAGGGCGACGCGGTTGCGGCCGTCCTGTTTTGCGCGATACAGGGCGGCATCGGCGCGGTGGATCATGTCGTCTTCGCTGTCGTCGGGGCGCATTTCCGTAACACCGAAGCTTGCGGCCAGGTGTCCGATCTCGGCGAAGTCATGTGTTGCGACCGCATCACGCAGATGTTCCGCGAAAACGCCCGCGCCTTCCAGGTTGGTTTCCGGGCAAACGATCATGAATTCCTCGCCGCCCCAGCGGCCCAGTATATCGGCGCTGCGGATATGCGCCTGAATCAGCCAAGACAGGCCGACCAAGACTTCGTCGCCCTTCTGGTGGCCATGGCTGTCGTTGACCTGCTTGAAATGGTCGATATCGAAAATGATAACCGATAGCGGGTGCCCGTAGCGTTTGGCCCGGGCGATTTCGTGTTCGAATGTTTCGTCCAGTTTGAGCCGGTTGGGCAGGCCCGTGAGGCGGTCGGTTTCCGACAGGACTTCAATATGTTTCTTGTCGGAGATGTCATAGCGCAGCGAGGTGAAGCCGGCATAGTTTCCGTCACTGTCAAAATCGGGTTCCACCGTGATGTCGACCCAATAGGCGCTGCCGTCTTTTGCCTGGCTCATGAATTCACCGGACCATGATTTCCCGGCCAGCGATGCGTTTCTCAATTCACGATAGATCTCCCGGGGCGTATCCGGATGGCTGAACAGGGCATGCGTCTGGCCGATCAATTCTTCCTTCGGGTATTTCGATATCTTGGCGAAGGCGTCGGATGCGTAGGTTATGATCCCGTTGGCATCGGCGCGTGACATGATGACGTGGCGGTCGATGATGTCGAGCTGACGTTGCAGGACATCACGGGCATCCCGCAATTCGCTTGTGCGTTCTGCGACCCGGCGTCGCAAATTCCGGGCGATCAGCAACAGGCCAAGGCTGAGCAGCGCCAGCCCGGCCGCAACGCCGGTTACCCAGCGTGCCCAGTCGGGGATCTTGCGCGGGGGAATCAGGTGGTCCCTGTAATCGATTCCGGTCAGGGTCGCGTCAGCGATTTCCGGCTGCTGGGTGCGATAGATGGCTGCGATTTCATTGAACCGTTCGCGATTCATATGTCCGACTTCGATCAGCTTTGGCAGAATCATTCTTCTTGTAATGCGTGCTTCGAATTGCAGGTGATCACGGCTGTTCCTGGTATCGTACTGCTTTATCAGCCAGTCGATTACCTTCGCCGGGTTTTCCAGCGCATACTTCCAGCCGCGGATCGAAGCCCGGCGAAAGCGCTGGGCGATATTCGGTCGATCCCGCATCATAGCGGCGCTGGTAAACAGCATGTCGCCATAGAAATCGATGCCGTAATTGAGCGGATTCAGGATGCGGAGCGATACGTCTCTGTTTTCGTAATAGAACGGATGGATCGTCTGATAGGCCGCCACGGCATCAGTCTTTCCGTCCAGCAGGGCGTCGTCGCGGAAATTCTGGGGCAGGTGGATGATGTCGCTGTCGACGATGCCTTCCTGTTGGAACAGGGCGGTGATCGCGGCGTCATTGACATTCCGCTGGCGCATGACCCGTTTCCCGCGGAGGTCCTCTGGGTCATGGATATTGTCTTCCGCCCGGGTCAGCAGGACCAGTGGTGAATGCTGAAAGATTGCGGCGAGGACGACGACCGGTTCACCGCGCAACCGGTGCAGAATCAGGTTGGTGTCGGAAACCCCGAAATCCGCGTTGCCGCGTAATATGCTGTCGATTGGCGATTCTGCGGGGTCGTGTTCCAGGATATCAACGTCGAGGTCTTCCTCGGCATAGAACCCCTTTTCCTTTGCCGCATAGTATCCGGCAAACTGAAACTGATGGTACCAGTTAAGCCGTAATACAACCTTTTCGGCAGACAGGGCGTTGCCCGTCTGTCCGAAAACCAGCAGGGTGATGAACACCGCCGCCGCGACGCACCAAGTTCGATCTAGTCCCCTCATAGAGAAGAAACGTACCATCCGCTGCGAAGCGGCGAAATGACCCGGTGCGTCCGCAACGCCGGTGCGTATTCACGAATCCGTGATGTGGCGGGTTACACCGGAAGCTTGGTCGACTGCCACGCCACCATGCGCCAGGTGCCGTTCTGGTTCTGGTAGACATCGGTGAACCGGACCCCGAATGATTTTGGAGTACCGTTCGAGTCTATGCTGATCTGTGTAACGCCGGTCAGCACAACCGTGTCACCGAGATCCTGTGCGACAACATCGGATGGGATGACCGAGGTGTAGACCGTGGCACCCGATTCCATGTTCTCGATCAGGCTCTGCTTTGTGTCCAGGCGGGCCGAGGAATGGGTATAGATCAGATCCTTGCACAACAGGTTGTTCAGCTTGGCGATATCCTTGTCCGCCATGGCCTGCATGCGTTCTTTATCCAGCGCAATAATGCGGTCGCCATTCTCGCTCATCGGGGTCTCCCTTGGTTATTTGTCTTTCTGTGACGGAATAGCGTGAACTGTAGCGGCATCGGTACTGCGGCGGCAATTCCGCCTGCGCAACGGCCCGGCGGACTGTTTCGCGATTTCCCGTGCGATGGTGCCCGCGCCCCGGTAACCTGTTCCAAACGCATAACATTGGAGAGGCACATGGGCACGGAAGCAGATTTATCGGATGGTCTCGTCGCCATCGTCAAGCGGGATTGCCCGACATGCGAACTGGTCGCGCCGGTGCTGGCGCGCCTGGCCGGGGCTGCGGACCTGACGATCTATACGCAGGACGACCCGACCTTTCCCGAAGGTCTCGCCGGGGTGACGGACGACCTGTCGCTGGACGTATCGCACAGTCTGGGTGTCGAGATCGTGCCGACGCTAATCCGCTATCGCGGCGGTATTGAGGTAGGTCGCACCTATGGCTGGGATCAGTCGGAATGGGCCACGCTGACCGGGCTGAACGATATAGGCGCGGATTTGCCCGCGTTCCGGCCGGGCTGCGGTGCGCTGAATGTCGATCCGTCGAAACTGACCGAATTGAAGATCCGCCACGGAGAAACCGGTATCACCGCGCGCGCGGTTTCCATTGGCGAACAGGAAGACGATATCGAAGCCTGCTTCGACCGGGGCTGGAGCGATGGGCTGCCCGTCGTGCCGCCGACCGCCGCCCGGGTGATGAACATGCTGATGGGTACATCGCGCGACCCGGCCGAGGTGCTGGGCGATATGCCGCCGCTGCTCACCCCCTGCACGGTGGAGAAAGTGGCGATTAACGCGGTTATGGCCGGGTGCAAGCCGGAATACCTGCCGGTCGTGCTGGCGGCGGTGGAAGCGGTGCTGGACCCGTTATTCGGGCTGCATGGGGTGATCGCGACCACGCGCTATGTCGGCCCGGTGATCGTCGTCAATGGGCCCGTCGCCAAACGCATCGGCATGAACGCCAAGGGCAACGCGCTGGGGCAGGGTAACCGCGCCAATTCGACCATCGGTCGGGCGCTGCAACTGACCATCCGCAATGTCGGTGGCGGCATCCCGGGCGGGGTGGATCGCGCCGCATTGGGCAACCCGGGCAAACACACCTATTGCTTCGCGGAGGATGAGGAAGGTTCGGCCTGGACGCCGCTGACTGTCGATCAGGGGCTGGACGCGGGCACGGATGCGGTAACGGCATTCGCCGGATACGGTCTGCAGGGCGTGGTGGATGAACGCGCGCGTACGCCGGAGGAGCTGGCGGCCAGCTTTGCCGCAAGTCTGCGGGTTTCCGACAACGTCAACAAGTTCCCGGCGCCCCGATTGCCTGGTCGTGATCTGCCCGGAACACGAAATCACCTTCATGCGCGGCGGCTGGGACAAAGACCGCGTACGCCGCGAATTGATGGAACGCCTGACCCTGCCCTATGACGAGGTAAAGGTCGGCGCGGGCGGTGTTGCCACCGGGGCCGGGCCGGAATGGGAAGGCAAGATGGTCCCGAAATTTGGCGAAGGCTGCCTGCTGATCGTTCGCGCCGGCGGCGGGGCGGGGAAATTCTCCGGCATCATCGGCGGCTTCTCCCCGCGTAGCCCGGTTGCGAGTAACCCGGTGACGAAACCGGTGCGGGGCTAGGGCGAGGGGATGCATCAATACGATCTGTCAAACTGTGTTGACACAGATAGGACCCGAAAAAATGGCGGATAAATTAGGATTGGACGAGGCGCGCATCATGGTGGACGCGATGCTGACGGAAGCGTCGAAACGGGGACTCAATTTTGCCGGGGCAGTGACCGATGCCGGCGGCGACCTGATTCATCTGTCGCGCATGGATAACGCTTCGGCGCTCAACGCGCGCATGAGTTTCCACAAGGCCTATACGGCGGTGAAGTGGAAACGGAACACGCGCGCCATCCAGGACCGGCTTTTCGATATGAGTCTTGGCGATAACCGGCGGGAAATCAGCTGGTTTTGTGATCCGATGTATACGCCTGTCTGGGGCGGCATTTTGTTGACGTCATCCACTGGTACCATCCTGGGGGCGCTGGGAGAAAGCGGCGGCACTGCCGAACAGGATGAGGAAATCGGCCAGATCGCCGCTAAAATCTTCGAGGAGATGTAAGTCCCGCGAATAAGCCGTTATGGGGGGCAGTATGAGATGAATGTTCATTCTATCTGTCGCCGCAGCTTTCCAATGAAGCCGCTGACCGCCATGCCGTTTGCTTGTTGAAGCGGGGCTATACTTGGCAAACGAAGTGATTTTCGTTTTCCCCTACAGTTTCGTGCCAGTAGTTTCGTGACGAAAGCATTATCGGCGTAGCTGCCCGCGATAACCCTCACCGTCGTCCCTGACCGAAACTTTCGCCGCCGTCTTCCATGAACGCGCGCTCTTCCTCGGTGCTTGCCCGGCCGAGGATTGCGTTGCGGTGCGGGAAGCGGCCGAAGCGGGCGACGATGTCGCGGTGGCGGCCCCAGCCTGTAATGCTGCGTTCGATGTTGGGATGCCATTCGCGGGGCGCCGATTTCAGCATGTCATGCATTAACGCGATGCCTCTGTCGTGGTCTTCGACCTGTTCGGCATGATGGAGCGGGTGGTAGAGCCATATGCGGGCCACCGGATGCAGCGGTTTGTCCAGGCCGTTGTCGATGGCCCGGTTGACGACCTCGAACGCCCGCGGGTCGCCCAGATAGGCATCCGGCGTGCCCCGGTGAATATTGCGGGTGAACTGGTCGAGCAACAGGATCAGCGCCAGGGCGCCATTCGATGTTGTCTCCCAATCGGACAGTTCCCCGTCACATGCGCGGGGAATGAGCGCGCCGAAGCGGGACCGGATTTCATCATCGACGGCCGTGCCGCCGTCATACCACCATTCGCGGCGGGTACTGGCGGCTTCCGGATCATGCAGGCTTTCGCCCAGCCAGAAGGCGGTGATCTCGTCGATGGTTTTATCCGTGGTTTGTGTGCTCACGATAGATTGCCTGCGGCCGGGATGCGCATGGTGCCCTAGAAGAACACATAGGAGCGAACGACCACATTCTTGCGGCACGGCGCGTCCAGCGACACGGTCGGGTCGACGCAGGCGGTGTGGAACGACCAGCGTGATACCGACCCATCGGTGACGGAATCGTAGCATTTGAGCATCGACACCTCCGTCGGCGTCTGCCGGGGAAGCCAGTACCATTCGTGGTCGGCGCGATAGGTGAAGCGGGTGGTCTCCCCGACCCGATCGTCATAGACGCGGTAGTTGTTGATATAGGGCTGGTCCGCGAAGGACGGCCAGGCGCAGAGCACGAAGGGAAACTGCTCGACCGTTTCCATCGGCTTGGCGAGGTTGATCGACATGAACCGCCGCGACATCTTCGCGTCCGCCTCCGCTTCGGTGTAATGCTGCTCGCGCCCGAAGTTCGCAGGTTCCGGGTCAGCAGCTCCGCGGCAGCGCACCCGGCCGCTGTTATCGTTCAGGTCGTTGTGCACAAGGTTGGCGTAATTCGCGTTCACGCCGGGGTTCTTCGCGTCCTGGTCCTCGGTGCGGTCGCCGTGTAATCCTTGTCGAAGACATCGTGGTTGTAGACGAGGGCGTCCGTCGCGCCCGGGAAGAAGTCCAGCAGCAGCTTTTCGATTTCCGGATAGAACACGCGCTCCACGTCGCCGGAATCGTAGAAATTCGCGCATTTGGATTCCAGATGCGCCAGCGAGACGCCCCAACTTGTCCATGCATTCCGGGCTGTCGGCCCGCAGAGCCCGGATGGTATTCTGAAATCCGCCGCGCGTCGCGCATGACCTGCGGGAAATACAGGCTCCGCCGCCGGTTATCGCTCTTCGTTCTGGCGCAGCAGCTGCGGCTTCGGCCGCGCGCGCCGGGTCCCGCCACAGCGTCGTTGGACGGTACAATGGAATAGGTCGGTTGCTCGTAGCACGGTATAAGCGCAGGGGCAGCGCCACGCCGCCTTCCGGGCGCTTCAATGTTGTTCGCCCGGATGTAGGCGATGCATTCGTCGTAGTCGCGAAAGCCGAGACCCCATTTGGTCTCGATCGGACCGGGGGCGCGTTGTCGATCATGTCGATGACCGTCTTGCCCTTCGCCCCCGGCGATCTGCGCCAGCGCGGCTTCTATCGCCGCCGCCGTGCCCGCAGTCGCCGTTCCGGTCGAACGACATATAGGAGAGTCCACCATTTGCCGCGATGGGCGGCGGCTGCCCTTCGGTACGCTGGAGAGTCGGTACATAGGTGGATGAATTGGTGTCAATGTCCGTCGCAACCTGGATTTTACTGGAATCACGCTGGTTCATGGCAGCCTCCCGATTATCGCTTCTGACCTGCATACATCACTTTAGTGACGAAGATGCGTAAGCATCAATGGTGTTCTACGTTCCAGCCGCGTATGCAGCGGGTCAGCTTGACGCCTTGTGTAATCCCCCCTTAAACCCGGGATGCACGATCTGATACCCTGAAAAGAATAATCTAGGCGGGAGGTGCGATGTATTTTTCCATTCTTATTCATGACGAGCCTGGTTCAGCGGATTTGCGCGATGAATATCGTAAGGCGCATCTGGATTACCTGAAGGAATTCGATACGCAGACCCTGTTCGCCGGGCCGTTTACGACTGATGATGAATCGGCGGACCTGGGCAGTTTGCGGCTGATTGACCTGCCCGACCGGGCCGCCGCCGAAAAGCAAATTGCCGACGAACCCTATGTCACCGGCGGCGTGCAGAAGCGCTGGAGCATCCATCGCTGGAAACCGGCACTGCCGTTCAGCTGGCGCGATTGTCCGCGCAGCGAGGGCAATATCCAGGCGCTGTTTTATGGTCTCGACCGTCCGGGCGGCACGGCAACCCGCGAGGAGCACCGGGCGGCGCATCAGGCCTATCTTAGCGAACATGCCGACCAGATCATGATGCGGGGGCCGGTGCTCAACGAGGCCGGAACGGAATCTATCGGAAATGTCTGGCTGCTGGATTTGCCGAATTTGGATGCGGGCCGCAGTCTGGTAAACAATGAGCCATATAACAAAGCCGGGCTGTATCAGGATGCCACTCTCCATCGATGGCGTTTCGGGCGGGTCTTCGACCGTTTCAAGGTCTGAGGGTTTTTTGCGCCTGCTCGTGGTCAATGCCGGTTTTCGCTGTATCAGGCAGAAATAAGAAGGAAGATTAAAGCCATGGAATATACGACATTGGGAAGAACCGGCCTGAAGGCAAGCGTCGCTGGCCTTGGTTGTGGCGGTAATGCCCGGCTCGGCCTGCAACGGGGCAAGTCGGAGGCCGAGGCGGTGGCGCTGGTGCAGCGCGGCCTGGACCTTGGGGTAAACCTTCTGGACGGCGCGGCGGCGTACAAGACCGAACATGTGATCGGCAAGGCGGTCAAGGGATACGACCGCGACAAACTGATCCTCACGACCAAGTGCAACCCTGCAGCGGCGGGGGAACTCCGCCCGGTTGAGGATATCGTGGAAAGCCTCGACAATTCGCTGCGCGAACTCGGCCAGGACTATGTCGACGTCTTTTTCTTTCATGCGGTTCATCCAAAACACTATGCCGAAGTGCGGGACCGGATCGCACCGGTGCTGCAGCGCGAACAGGAAAAGGGCAAGTTCCGGTTTTTGGGCGTTACCGAAACACCGCCCAATGACCCGATCCAGGAAATGGGATCCCAGGCCGCACAGGACGGCATCTGGGATGTGATGATGATCGGCTTCCATATGCTGAACCAGACGCCACGGGTGCGCATGCTGCCGCATATCATCAAGAACAACATCGGCACGCTTGCGATGTTTGTCGTGCGCAATATTTTCAGCGTCCCCGGGCGTCTGCAGGAAGAAATCCAGGGCAAGATCGACGAAGGAAAACTGCCCGAATGGCTGGCAAAGGAAAAAGATCCGCTTGGCTTCCTCATCCACGAAGCCGGGGCACAAAACCTGATCGACGCCGCTTATCGCTATGCCCGTCATGAACCGGGCTGCGATGTTATCCTGTTCGGCACGTCGAGCATTGACCATCTCGAAGCAAACATCGATTCCATACTCCGTCCGCCATTGCCGGAAGTGGATCGCAAAAGGCTGAACGAGCTGTTCGGCGATGTCGAAGGCATGGGGTTGGACGTCCCTGAACGCAAGAAGGCGGGCTGACGCTATCCCCTGGCCATCCTGAAATTCGAAGATTTAAAAGGAATTAAACATGCTGCCAAAAAGGCCCGCCGAAACATCCGTCTCGCTGAATGAACTGATCCTTAACCGTTGGAGCCCGCGCGCCTATTCCGAGCTCACGGTGCCTCAGGAAGATCTCGTCGCCGTACTGGAAGCAGCCCGTTGGGCGGCGTCGTGCAACAATATACAGCCATGGCGTTTTATCGTGACCACCAGGGAAGATACGGAGAACCACCAGCGCATGGTCAATTGCCTGAAGCCGGCCAACCAGGAATGGGCGCCCAAGGCCCCCGTGCTGATGATCGTTTTGGCGAACCTGAAAAAGCCGAACGGCGACGACAACCGGCATGCTTTTTATGACACCGGTGCGGCATCGGCGTTGTTGACTCTCGAGGCAGCGGCCCGCGGTCTTTCCCTGCGTCAAATGGCCGGGATCGAAGTGGATAAGGTTCGCGAAACCTTTGCTGTTCCCGACGACTATGGTGTCATTTGCGGCATCGCACTGGGCTACCAGGGGGCGGCAGACAGTCTTTCGCCGCAACGCCAGGAACAGGAAGCAGCGCCCCGTGCCCGCAACCCGCTCGCCGACATGGTTTTCCATGGCACGTTCGGGCAATCCTCGCCGCTGATTTCGTAAAGCCGCGTTTTGTTGTATTGTGAAACCCGATAACGGCCATAAGAGGTGACAGAATGAACCAGATGAAGACGCTGTTCGACCCGACGTCGGAACAGGAGGCGTCGGGCCGTGTCCGTCTGCCCCGTCCGCATCGCTGGACGGGCTGACAGTCGGGGTCCTGGATATTTCCAAGGTCCGCGGTGATGTGTTCCTTGACCAGTTGGCGAAACGGCTGGCCGAGCACGGCATGAATGTGAAGCGCTACAAGAAAGCCACCGTGGCGCGGCCTGCCGCGCTGGAAATCCAGCAGGCCATCGCGTCGGAATGTGACGTCATGGTTGAAGGGCTGGTGGACTGAGGCGCCTGCACGTCGTGCTGTACGCATGATCTTGCAAACATCGAAGCCCGTGGTATCCCGTCAGTCGCGGTTGCGACTGAACAATTCGTGCAAGCCGCCGCCACGCAGGCGGGACTGCTCGGAACCGATCCCGACTACATCTGGGTTCCCCACCCGGTGCAGGACCGCACCGATGTTGAACTGCAGGCGATGGCGGATAAATACCTGGATCAGATCCTGGCGGCACTGACCCGGCAGGTGGCGCAAGCCGCCGACTGAGGTGGCGGGGCAGCGCCGTATTGTTACGGCATGCCCCCGCCGACCCGGATATTGGCACCCGCGACGTAGGATGCCTTGGGCGACAGCAGCCAGACGATGGCTTCGGCGATTTCTTCTGGCTGCGCCACCCGTCCGATGGGAATTTTCGGACCGTCTCTTTCCAGCCGGTCGGCCGGCGGCATGTCGGTTTCGGTCAGGCCGGGCGCAACGGTATTGACCCGGATGCCTTCGCCGATCACTTCCTGCGACAAGCCGATGCCAAGACTGTTTACCGCGCCTTTCGACGCCGCGTACTGGATGCCGACATTCGGGTTTCCCTTGGTCGCCGAACCGGAGGAAACGTTCACGATCGCCCCGCCCGCACCGCCATGCGTCGTGGACATGCGCAATACCGCCTCGCGGGAGCAGGTGAACAGCCCGGCGACATTGACCGTCAGCACCTTCATCAGCTCTTCCTGTGACAGGGCATCCAGCCGGCCGCGCGGACCGTAAATACCGGCGTTGTTCACCAGCCCGGTGAGGGTGCCCAGTTCGGCGTCGACGGTTTTGAACAGTTGGACGACATCGCTTTCAACACCGGTATCGACCTGCACCGCGATGCCGCGCTGGCCCGCGGCCTCTATTTCCACCACCACGGCCAGCGCTTCGTCTTTTGCCGATCTGTAGGCGACACAGATGTCATGCCCTGCGGCGGCGCACAGCCGCGCCGTCGCCGCGCCGATACCACGGCTCGCGCCGGTGATTACCGTTATCTGTTTCATGCGTTTGAATCTCCAAAATTCATGGGTTTTCCGCTCTTGGCGGTTCTGCGCCCGACCGGCCCGTATGATAAAACCGTTGGCTGCGAAGCTAGACCGGGGGCGGTAATTCTGTCCAGCAAGCTGGTGGTTCCCGTGGCATGCCAGTGTCGTGTATCGTGACGGTGAACTGACTGAAATCCGAAGGGTGAAATATCATGGCTGAATACATCCCCCCCGCACTGGACTGGGTACGCGAGCAGGTCGAACTTTACGAAGGCAGCGGCGGCACCGAGGGCACGACACTGCGCGATACCGGTCTGCCCTGCATTATCGTGACGCATACTGGAAACAAGACCGGCGGCATCCGCAAGATCCCGGTGATGCGGGTCAAGGTTGGTGACGGCTATGTCGTCGTCGGCTCCTATGGCGGGCGGGAAAAGAACCCGGTCTGGGTCTATAACCTGCGGGCCAATCCGAATGTTGAAATCCGCGACAAGATGGAGGTTTTCAAAATGCGGGTACGCGAGGTCGAGGACGACCCCGAACGCCAGAAACTGTGGGATGCCTCCGCCGAAGCGTTTCCGCCCTATCATGACTATGAGAAAAAGGCGCCGCGCAAGATCCCGGTATTCATCGCCGAACCGATCTAGACCGGCGCGGTTGCGCCCGTGTTCCGGCCTGCATTGCCGGGGCCAGCGCTGATGTCTAAGGTTTCGTTCAATTTTGTGATTCATCCGAATAAGGGGTGCCGACACCATGTCTGACGAAACCAGCAACACCGAAGGCCAACTCGCAATCGTCACCGGCGCGGGGCGGGGGATCGGTGCTGCTATCGCGCAGCGCCTTTCCGATGCCGGATATGCCGTCGCCATCTGGGATTATGACGGCGAAACGGCCACGGCCACGGCGAAGGCGCTGTCCGATGCCGGCCGCCGGGCCATCGGGGCCCGTGTGGATGTGTCCGACGAAAGCATGGTCGAGGCGGCGACGCAGGCGGCGGAAGCGGCGTTCGGAGCGCCCTACCTTCTGGTCAACAACGCGGCCACCCGCCATAACGAGCGGCTGGAAGACCTGAAGCGTGAAAGCTGGGACCGGGAAATCGCCACGAATCTCACGGGGCCGTTTGTCTGCACGCAGATTGTCGGCCGGCGGATGCTCGCGGCCGGGACGGGCGCCATCGTCAATATCGCCTCGATGGCGGGGTCGAATGGGCAGGCGGTGCGCGGCGCCTATACCCCGGCCAAGGCCGGCGTGCTCGGGCTGACCTATCTGACGGCGGTGGAATGGGGTGGTCGCGGAATTCGCTGCAACGCCATCAGCCCGGGCATGATCTCGACACCGGCGCATGCCGCGACCTACAGCGATGAAAACCTGAAGAAAGCGCGCGAAGCCATGGTCCCGACGGGCCGGATCGGCAACGGCAAGGATATCGCCGACGCGGTTATCTTCCTCGCCTCCGATGGTGCCGGTTACATCAACGGTGCGAATCTTCCCGTCGATGGCGGTATTACCAAATCCATCCTCGCCCTGATGCCGGTACCCGCAAGCGACGGCGGATTCGAAACGATGCTGGGGCGGCTCCGGCCCTGAGGATTCCCGGCCTCACGTTTCAGTCCGGGTGGCTCAGGGCCGCGATATCGGGATAGGGGCGTGCACGGGCGGGCAGGGATTTCAGATGGCTTTCGACGGCTGCGGCGATGGCGAGCAGGCGGCGATCGCCCCACCGCCGGCCACATATCTGCAGGCCAAACGGCGTGCCGGTCGCATCAAGACCACAGGGGATTGTGATGACCGGGTGCGAGGTCAGCGTTAACCCATAGGCCAGCCCGAGCCAGTGAAAGTAGCTGCGCAATTCTTCGCCGTTGATATGCGTCGGATATAATTGTTCGACCGGGAAGGGCGGCACGGCGGCGGTCGGCGCCAGCAGGATATCGTAATCGTCCATATAGTCGACGAACGCGCGGTACAGCCGGGTCTGTTCCGCCTGGGCGTGCGCGGCATCGGCGAAGCTGTAGCTGGCGGCCTGTTCCATATTGGCGATCAGGTTGGGGCCCAGCTTGTCGCGGTGGTCGCGGTAATGCGCCTCGTGGTTGACGAGGAAAGCCATCGAGCGCAGCACCTCGAAAATCTCGTTGGATCCTTTGAGAGGGGGTGTTGATTCTTCCACGGTGGCAAAGCTGCCCCGGATATCGCCGATTACGGCGCGGAAGGTTTCCCGAATGCTCGTGTCCACCGGGGCGAAACCCAGATCCTCCGAAACGGCGACCCGCAATGTGCTCAGGTCGACTTCGGGCAGCGACGTGAGATCTGCCGGGTCAACAGGGCCGGCCAGTGGATCGACCGGGTCGGCGCCTGCGATTGTTGAAAGAAGAAGTGCGGTATCGGCGACGTCGCGGCCCATCGGGCCCTGTACGGATATCGCGGTGTAGCCGATGCCGCGCCGTGACATCGGAACCAGGCCGGGGCTGGGGCGCAGGCCGACGACACCCGCAATAGCCGGCGGGCGTGCGCAGCGAACCGCCGGTGTCCGATCCGGTTGCGAGCGGAACCATGTCGCAGGAAAGTGCCACCGCCGAACCGCCCGACGAGCCACCGCAGATGCGGTCTGTATCGAACGGATTGCGGGTTGGTCCGAATACGGCATTGGTCGTGTTTGCGCCCGCGCCGAATTCCGGTGCATTGGTCTTGCCAACGACAATGGCGCCGGCGCGTCGTGTCTCGGCGACCAGCCGCTCATCGGCGTCGGGTATGTTGTCGGCATAGATCGGTGACCCGAAGGTGGAAAGCACACCGCCTGAAACCATGGTGTCCTTGATGCCAATCGGCAGGCCATGCAGCGGCCCCAGAGCGTCGCCATCGCGAACCTGTTTTTCCGCCGCCCGGGCTTCCGCTTCCGCGCGGTCCCAGCAGAAGGTGACGAAGGCGTTCAGGCGCGGGTTTGCCTGTTCGATACGTTCGCGGCATGCGGCCAGTAATTCGACGGGGGAAACTTCCCCGGCGCCGATCAGGCGGCGCAGGGTTACGGCACTCAGTTCGCAAATATTGCTCATGGTCATCCTGCTGGTTCGTTGGTGTGACGTGGGCGATTGTATTATCGCGGGCTGGCGACCGAATTGCCAATGGCATCGCCTGCCAGATTGCACTGCCCGTTGACGCGGCGCGCGCCACGCCCAAAGATGGCCGTGTCAAAGCGTCTCTCACGGGAGAAGGGAACGGCATGGCATTCGAAACCATCACGATGCGGCCGATAACGCCGCTGGTCGGCGCGAAAATCGAAAATGTGGACCTGAACGCCCTGACCGCGGCGCAGGAAACGGAGATTCGGCAGGCTTTGATTGACCGCAAGGTAATCGTTTTCCGGAACCAGCAGCTCACGCCGGGCCGCTTTGCCGATTTCATGAGCCTGTTCGGGCGGCCGGACGACGAGGATCTGGAGCCCGTTGACGGTAATCCGCCCAATGTCGGCGTTATTCATATCCGCCCGCATGAAAAACAGACGATCAATTTCTGGCATATGGATCATTCGTTCCGGGCGGACCCGGCGCCGAAGCTGGGTCTGTATACGAAACTGCTACCGGAATGCGGTGGCGACACGCTGTTTGCCAGCCTGGAAGCCGCCTATGACGGTCTGGCCGACGATATGAAGGAGCGGATTGCGCCGCTATGGGCGATCCACCAGGTCCGCCCGACCCAGAATTCGAAACGCCGCTATACCGAAGAAGAATTCAAGGCGATGATGGCGCGCAAGACCCGCCATCCGCTGGTCGGATACAACCCGCAGAACGGACGGAAATTCCTGTTCGTCAATACCCCCGTCTACCTGCGTTATGTTGACGGAATGGATGCGGCGGAAAGCGAAACGCTGCTGGATACGCTTTATCGTCACGTCCAGCGGCCGGAATACAGTTTCCGCCTGGTCTGGCGGCCCGGCACGCTGGTGGTGTGGGAGAATTCCCATTGCCTGCACTACCCGGTCGCCGATTATTTCCCGCATGAGCGCAAGCTGTTGCGGGTCGCGATAACGGGCGAACCGATTGAAGCAGTGCCCGCCGCCTAAACAGCCGCCGCCGGCAGGGGCGTCTTGCCGAGGATCATGTCGGCGGCTTTCTCCGCGATCATCAGGGTGGACGCGTTGGTGTTCGCCGATGGCATTGCCGGCATGACCGATGCATCCACGACACGCAGCCCTTCGATACCGTGCACTTTCAACTCGTCGCTGACGACAGTGCTGCGGTCGTCGGCGGGACCCATGCGGCAGGTGCCCATCAGGTGGAAGGCGGTTGTGCCGCGCTGACGGGCGAAGTCGATCAACTCGTCATCATTCTGCAGCGGCCCGCCGGGGTATTCCTCACGATCATAGAACGGCGCCAGCTCCGGCGTTTCCAGCATCTTCCGGCCCAGCCGGATGCCGCCCAGCAGGACGCGGCGGTCGGTTTCATGCGCCAGGTAATTCGGCTGGATCGCCGGCTTGTCCATCGCGCTGCCGGATTTTGCGCGGACATAGCCCATGCTTTCCGGTCGCTGCTGCCAGGCCGCGACGGTCATGCCGGGGAATTCGTCAAGCTGCGACTGCACGCCTTCGCGGTAACTCGCGGGGGTGAAGGTCATCTGCAAATCGCCCTTGTCCATGGCTTCATGCGACTTCCAGAAGATATGCACCAGCGTCGGCGACAGGGTCAGCACGCCCCTTGCGCGTGAACACATATTTCATCGCTTCCTTGACCAGGTTCAGCCCGCGCACCTGTTCGTTTACGGTCTGCTGGTTCTTTACGCGCGCGACAAGCCGCACCGGGTAATGGTCGCACAGGTTCTCGCCGACCGCCGGCAGATCATGCACGACCGGCACGCCGAGTTCCTGCAACAGCTTGGCCGGGCCGACGCCGGATATCTGCAGCATCTGCGGCGAATTCACCGCCCCGCCGGACAGGATGATTTCCTTGCGGGCGCGGATTTCGACTTCCTGCCCGCCGCGCTTGTAGGCGATGCCGACGGCGCGCTTGCCTTCGAACAGGATGCGCTGCACATGCGCCTTGGTCCGCACCTCCAGCGTTTGCCGGGATTTGGCGGGGTGCAGGAAGGCACGTGCGGCACTGACCCGGCGGCCATTGAACAGGGCGCGCTGGAAATAGCCCACACCTTCCTGGCTGGCGCCGTTGTAATCGGGGTTCAGCGGGATGCCCATCTTGACCACAGCCGTCGATGAACGGCATCACAAAGCGGATGCCGCCAGTCAATATCGGTGACCACCAGCCCGCCGTCGCGCCGCGCGATAGGTGTCGTCGCCCTTGCCGATGCGTTTCTCCGTGCGCTGGAAATAGGGCAGGATATCGGCATAGCCCCAGCCCCGATTGCCCTTCTGCGCCCAGCTGTCGAAATCCATCCGCTGGCCGCGATTATAGATATGCCCGTTGATCGAACTGGAGCCGCCCAGCGTCTTGCCGCGCGGGGCGTGGATGCGGCGGCCCGCCGTGCCCTCACTGGGCCTCCGCTTCGTACAACCAGTTCACGTTCGGGTTGACCAGCGTCTTCATGAACCCGGCAGGGATATGGATAAACGGGTTCCAGTCGACCGGTCCCGCTTCCAGCACGCCAGACGGTGTCGTTGCCCGCGGACAGGCGGTTGGAAAGCACGGACCCGGCAGATCCGGCACCGATGATGATGGTAGTCGAAAACGTCGGTCATTCACTCTTCCCTGCGATAGATTCCGCGGCGCGCATCCCGGTGACAATAGCCTTGGACAGCCCGCCGATATAAGCGGCGTTCGGTCCGCCTTCGAAACCGCCGGTGGACGACCCGGCCGCGTATAGCCCGGCGATGGCCCCACCATCACGGTGCTGCGCCTTGCCGTCCCGGTCAATGGCGATGCCGCCCATCGTATAGGTGATTCCCGCACAGACCGGAATAGCCCGGAAAGGCCCGGTGGTGATGGGTTGTGCTTCGGCACGGTGGGTACTCCGTGCCGGGGACAGGGACGAAACCGCGCCACTTGTGATGGCCGCATTGTATTCGTTGACCGTTCGGTCCAGCGCATCGGCGGGTACGCCGATCTGTGCCGCCAGCCCGGCCAGATCCGGTGCTTGCAACACGGTGCCGCCGGCCTGTTCGAAGACCGGGTTCATGCAGGGCGGGTAGCGGTTGTCGGCGGCGATGCCGGTCCAGACCGCTTCATCGAAAATCGCCGTTGCTGCCAGCGGGTCGTCGAGTTTCGCGACCTCATTCGCCATGTAGACGCCACCCAGCCCTTCATCGGTAAAACGGCTGCCGGATTTGTCGACCAGGATAGACGCCTGCGCGATCGGGTCGATGATCGGATAGGGCCAGAGCTGGTCGTTCTCGAACGCCTGCTGTCCCAGAAGGTGGCCGTAGAACCGGTCCATGCCGACCAGCGCCGCACCGGCGGCTTCGGCCATCAGCATGCCTGCGCCAAAGCCCGTGCCGGCGCCACGCTGGATCAGCTTTTCCGGCAGCGGGGAAATGTATTTGCGCACCAGGTCTGGGTTGGCCTGAAACCCGCCATCGGCGATTACCACGGCGTGCGCTGCGATCCGTTCGCCGGCGTCGGTGATAACACCCGTGACCTTGCCGTCCTCGATGATGAGTTCCTTGCCCCGGACGCCGCGCCGAAGGGTGCCGCCGCGTTCTTCCAAATTGGCAGTCAGCCGTCGCAGGGTTACGTCCGGGCCGCGGCCTTTCCAGTCCAGCCCGGCGGTGCGGCGGCGTGGCGGCGCCATAATCCAACGCATGAATTCGAACTGTCCGCCCTTGATGAACTTCGCGCCTTCCTCGCGGATCCAGGCGAGGGCGCGCGCGCCTTCTTCCGCCAGCAACCCGGCATGTGCGGTGGCGTCGTTTTCGCCTGTCTGTCCGGATACCGTGCCGCGGATGTCTTCCACATCCTTAGTCACGTCGCGGAAGGCGACATGGACGATGCCGCCGGCAATGCGCGAATTGCAGAAGTAGTCAGCGTCGCTGCCCTGCTCCAGCACCGTGACCTTCAACCCAAGACCGAGAGCGCGGTTTGCAGCGCTCAGCCCTGCCAACCCGCCGCCGATGATGATGACCTGGTCCGACATATAAACGTTCTCCCCGTATCCTTTATTGCGGCAGCAACATATCGACGATGATCCTGACAAGTTCAGCGAAGACCCGCACGCCAAAACCGACCCCTATGCCGGCGGTCATCCCCGCGATGCCCCAGCCCCAGTGCCAGCCGCCCAGCGCAACGCCTGTTGCAACCAGGATAACGGGGGCGAGCCCGGCCAGCACCGCCAGGATGTTACCGTGCCGGACCATGAAGGCGACCGCTGGATATTGTTCCATTATGTGATTTCCCCGAAATGATGCGACTGCCGCCTGAGTTTACGGAATGGCGCGGGGGGGCGCAATCCTTCCGCCACGACAACAGGCTGTTTCGAGCAAAGGACATGACGGTGTTGACAGGTTTCGATGCCCCGCATAAAAGGCGGGAAGGGAAGAGGCCCCCTGCCGCTCGCTGGCCCTGCCACGGTGAAGCCTTTCAGTCGAATTCATCCGCCACATTCAGTGATATGCGGGCTGATGGCAACGCGAGCACCATTCATACGCCGCATGCAGACACTGTATGAGGTAACAAGATGAATGAACCAACTCTGATCCCGTCGATCAATTTTCTGAAACACAGGCGAAGCGGCTTGCGCGCCGACCTGATGAACGACGGCGTGCACAGTGGGGGGGCACAGCCAGTTCGCTGGAACTGCTGGCGCATCAGTATGGTTATCGCGACTGGAACACCCCTTCATGCTCGTGCCGGCAATCAGCCGGCCCGAAGTCCCGTGGCGCCGGGCGACCGGGTTGCGGGGCATTATCTCGGCCAGTCGTTCGACGGGATGGTGACGGGGGTGGAGCATACGGTGACAGCGGGCCGCTATCGCGTGTCGATCCGGTTCGATGACCCGGTCGACGTGGTGACCTTTTCGAGTTTCTCCAACCTGCGGCAGCGGGTGCGGGTGTGTCATCGACGCCAAGGGCGTGACCACGGAGAAAACCTCCAACGGGCTACCGCAACTTACGCTTCGGCTTTAGGCACGCCGCCGCATGCCGCCGGGGCGGGCCTTGCGCCGCTCCGGTGGCGATGTGACAGTTATCGCCTTTGGTGCATCGAAAACGGGGGGAGTAATCGTCATGGCGGGAAGTCTTGCGGGAAAAGGTGCGGTCATCACCGGGTCAATCGGCGGTATCGGGCTTGCCTATGCGAAGGTGCTGGCGAAGGAAGGTTGCGCCGTCATGTTGAACGGGCTGGGCGAGGCCGTCGCAAATTGAAAAGACCCGCGCGGACCTGGAATCCGAATTCAGTGTACCGGTGTTTTACAATGGTGCCGACCTGCGCGATCAGGATCAGGTGGTTGCCATGATCGGCGATGCCAGCGACAGGCTCGGCACGGTTGATATCCTGGTCAACAATGCCGGTATGCAGCATCGACAGCGGGTGGAGGAATTCCCCATCGACACCTGGAACCAGATGCTGGCGGTCAATGTTACCGCGGCATTCCTGGCGATCCGCACCGCGCTGCCGCAGATGCGGGAACGAAATTGGGGCCGGATCGTCAATACCGCATCGGTCAACGGGCATGTCGGAACCCCGGAGCTGTGCGCCTATACCGCCAGCAAACATGCCATTCTGGGCCTGACGAAAGTCGTGGCGATCGAGACGGCGGAAACCGGCGTTACCTGCAACGCCATTTTGTCCGGGGGCGGTGCGTACAAATTTGAGCGAACATCGAATTGATGCCTTTGCGCAGCGGCAGGGCGTGTCCAAAGACGAAGCGCTGGATGCCTTCATTGAAAGCAAGATGCCGTATCATCAACCGTTGAAGCGCTACATCACGGCCGAGGAAGTTGCCGGTGCGCTTGGTTATCTGTGCAGCGACGCGGGGGCGGCGGTGCGCGGTGCATCGATGATGGTCGATGGCGGCTGGACGGCGCGGTAAATTTTCGCAGCCGGCGCAGGCTGATCATAACAACTTAAGAGGGTTCATGGTTTAATGTTGCCTTGATAGGTTCCTGCCGACTGAATCTATCAAGGTATTCGTGCCGCATCTGCCATCCAAATACGATAGGTCCCAGGGTTGACGCTCCAGTATTGATAACGCAAGATCATGTT
>CALSRA010000015.1 GCA_943788635.1 uncultured Alphaproteobacteria bacterium
CTCCGGCGTTGATACGGCGACAGTGACATTTTCGGACGGCGCAACAGCAACATATGACTGGGTAATCGCGGCAGACGGCGCGCACTCAACCGTGCGGGAAAGGCTCGGAATAGGTTTTCCGGGGCTTGAGCTGCCAGAGGAATGGTCGATAGCCGATGTTGAGATTTCAGGCCCATTCGATGCCGAGAATGTCACGGCGTATTGCCAGGGTCCGGGCAACGTACTTGTCATGGTTCTGCCCATAGAAAACCAGCGCGTTCGTATCGTCTCATCAACGTCCGACGCATTGGCGGCGTTGCCTGAGCCGCTCACAATTCAACGAGTCCATCGAACCGGAACCTTCGCGATCTCCATCCGGCAGGCGGACACGTACAGGCAGGGTCGGGTTTTACTGGCCGGGGACGCCGCCCATTGCCATTCGCCCGTTGGCGGTCGCGGCATGAATCTTGGGATTGACGACGCGGTCGCTGCTGTCGCCGCAATCGTCAACGGCACAACAGATCAATACACAGCACAGCGTCACGCGCTCGCGGTGTCGATTATCCGACAATCCGAGTTGCTGCGGAAACTGGTCACATCAAACAACGGGATAATCAGGCTGGGCACGACCGTGGCGTTCAGAATGATCGCACTTTTACCTTTCCTGCAGAAGGCGCTTATGCGGCGTTTAACCCAATTGAAGGTACGCTGACATCCACCGCGGTCGGTATCGCGCCGACGCCCCATGAAAAGTGACGCCGGTCCGCCAAACCGGTCCAGGGAACTCCTCCGCCATGCGCACACCGAAGCTTTTCACGACAATGCAAACCTATACCTGGCGGCTCTTTGGCGCCGACCTGGTCGCCGGCGCGACCGTTGCGATGGTGGCGCTGCCGCTCAGTCTCGCAATCGCGATTGCCTCGGGCGCGGACCCCGCCAAAGGCCTTGTGACGGCCATTGTTGCCGGTTTCCTGATTTCCCTGTTTGGGGGAAGCCGCGTGCAGATCGGGGGCCCGACAGGGGCGTTTATTGTGGTCGTGTTCGGCGTGATTGCCGATCATGGCTATGACGGCCTTGTTCTGGCGACATTCATGGCGGGCTTCATCCTGCTGATAGCAGGCTATTTCAGGGCTGGAAACCTGATTTCCCATGTCCCCGGCGCCGTGGTGAATGGCTTTACGATTGGCATAGGCATCATCATCGCAACAAGTCAGTTGAAGGACTTCCTCGGGCTTGCTGTTGACAAGGTTCCAGCGGACTTCACGGAGAAAATTCCAGCACTATGGGAAGTGCGCGATACGGTCAGTTTTCCCGCACTCGGCATCGCACTGGCAACACTCTTCCTGATCATCTTCCTGCGCCGAATAGCACCGCGTTTTCCTGGGCTTATCGTGGCGATAGGCGCCGGATCGGCGCTCGTTGTCCTCATGTCCTTACCGGTCGACACGCTCGATTCCCGCTTTGGTGCGCTCCCGCATCACTTATCCTGGCCGCAAATGCCTGACCTGTCATTTGCCCGTATCATCGAGCTTTTCCCGTCGGCAATTGTCATTGCCTTCCTTGCCGGTGTTGAATCGCTGCTATCGGCCATGGTTGCGGACAAGATGATAACCGGACAGCACAGACCAAATGCCGAGCTGACAGCGCAGGGTGTCGCCAATATCGCATCCGCATTATTCGCAGGTTTGCCGGCCACGGGCGCGATTGCGAGAACGGCAACGAATATCAAGGCAGGGGGCAAGACCCCGGTTGCGGGTATAGTGCATGCGGCTGTCATCCTGCTGGTGATGCTCCTGGCGGCGCCACTTGCCGGATATCTCGCGATGCCGGCGCTTGCGGCGCTGCTCATGATAACCGCATGGAATATGACCGAGCCGCACAAGTGGCGCGAATATGCGCGTACGCCGCGAAGCGACAGAATGTTGCTGGTTCTGACACTCGGGCTGACCGTGTTGGTCGACCTGACGGTCGCTATCGGTGTCGGCGTGTCCGTGGGCCTTGCGCTGCGCCTTGCAAAGCGCAGGACCGAGGAAGAAAGCGACTGGACACCACCGGATCGATAAGCGGCAACGGACGTCAAAAATGAACGACGATATGGAACCGACGCTAAAAAGGGGGATCAGCTTCGTCCGATTGCCTGAGATTGCACCGGATGAGATCATCGCGCATATGTCCGATCCCCGGGTGGCCGAACACATGCCACTTCTGACATTCGAATGGCATCGGGCCGCTGTCGAAAAATTCGTCGAGGCTAAAGAAGAGCGTTGGCGGCGTGATGGCCTTGGACACTGGGCCATATTGAGTAACGGCGAATATGTCGGATGGGGTGGCTTTCAAAGAGAAGGCGATGAATGGGATTTTGGGTTAGTGCTAAAGCCGGACATGTCTGGGCTTGGGCCGCGCATTTCACGGATGGCAATTGAGTTCGCCATGGCTGATGAACGCATTCCGTTCGTGACATTTCTCCGTCCACCGTCGCGCAAGAACCTGGGCGCGTTTGGCAGGATCGGCGCAAAATTTGTCGATGAGATTGATCATGAAGGAGCCCGTTTCCTCAAGTATCGACTGGAAACTAAATGATTCCGCACGGGATGTCGGCGACTTGAAGTCTAGTAGACTAAAAGGCACGAAAGCGGATGTTGCGCCGATCCCTTCATCAATATTTTCCATAATATACATTATGCGACTATTGTATCTATGATTCAGGAAACCTGAGGGTCCCCTTGCATAAGCCTCAAGCCTCAGCCTAAAGGCCGCCCTCAGACAGCGACAACGTCGTCCCGACGGTGTTGAATATGCATCCATAGCGCAAACGCATCGTATGGACAGACCTTGCGTTCGGGATGAAAGATATCTTCCGGCGTCAGCAGTCCCATTGCCTGACCTTCACCGAGCGTCAGCGCCGGCATGTCATCGGGCTGAAGCGACATCTCGAAGAAGACGCGTTTCTTGTTTTGGTATTCACCCAATGAAATATCGTGTGTGCAGAATGCCGTCACACGATCCAGCGTGATCGTCAGTCCGAGCTCCTCGTGCAGTTCACGCCGCAGCGCCTCACCGGCATCTTCATCAGCCTCGAATGCGCCGCCGAACAAGCCCCAGTGATCCGGACAGAATATCCATGGTTTGTTGTCCCGGTGCTGCATCAGGTATTTGCCGTCGACCGTAATAATCGCGGCAGACGCATCCTGTGGCACCAGCGGCGATGCTCCGGGCGCCAGGTCCGGCATCGGTACGGCAAGCGTTATGTTCATCATGTCAGACATACCGGCCACCCTACACAATATCCGGTATGCTCACAGCCAGAAACAGCGCCATTCATACAAGATTAAGTGTGAACCGGGGCCTTATACCGCGCTTTGTTCAGCCTGTTGGGCCGCCTCCCAACCAATCATGGCAAGTTTGCGCTCCCTTCCCCATCGGTAACCACCAATTGCCCCTGTTTTGCGAATGACCCGATGACAGGGCACCAGCCAGGAAATCAGGTTGCTGCCATTGGCGCGGCCGATCGCACGCGACGCGTTAGACGTATATCCGATCCGGTGGCCGATATCTTCATAGGTCGTCAGATGCCCCGGTGGAATCGTCAGCAACGCCCGCCAGACCTTCACCTGAAATTCCGTCCCGCGCAGCAACACGCGCAAGGGCTCCCCGCCAGCATCCGGTACACGATCAGCAGCACCGAACATGCGGTCGATATAAGGCCGGGTGGCCGCCGCATCCTCCAGCAACGTCGCGTTGGACCAGCCCCGCGCCAGATACGCCAACGCCTCGGCACGGGTTTCCCGTTGCGGATCGATGAATGCCAGTCCGCATATGCCGCGATCCGTCATCAGCAGCAGACATTCACCAAACAGGGTCGGATGAAACCCGTAGCGGATGGTCATACCGGCACCGCGCGCCTTGTATTCGCCCGGCGTCACCGCATCGCAGGTGACGAAAAGGTCATGCAGCCTGCCCGGACCGGACAGCCCCGCATCATAGGCGGCATCGAGCACACTCGCCGATGCCTCCAGGCTCTGTTTCGCGCGTTCCAGCGTCAATTGCTGCAGAAATTTCTTGGGACTGATCCCCACCCAGCGGGTAAACAGACGCTGAAAATGAAATTCACTCAGTTCGGCCTGAGCCGCGATCTCGGCCAGCGAGGGCTGGTCCTGAAAATTTTCATCGACATACGCCAATGCCGCGGCAATCCGTTCGTAGTCCTGAGTGTGTTGGAGCGTATCGGTATCCGGCATGGCAATCCCTCCTTTAAGGGGTAATTCATGAACCGGAAACTATCCCGCGCTATTCCCGCAAACCACCCGCTTCTTGCGCTCCGGTTCCGCGGGTCAGGGACAGTCCGTAATAGGTCGCACCCGCCACCGGGTTATCATAATAGGCCTCAGTTGGAACAAACCCCAATCGCCGATACATCGCATCCGCCCGCACCATCTGATCGGGCAGTGTATCCAGCCGCAATGTCGAATACCCAGCCTCCCTGGCGAAGGAAATGGCCCGATGCGCCAGTTCCCGGCCGAGCCCGTCACCTCGCCAGTTATCGCGCACATAGAGCCGTTTCATTTCAGCGCAACCTGCCTCCGCCAGCGGTCGGACTCCGACACAGCCAACGGCATCGCCGTTCTGACATCGCATCAGATACAGGCATCCCGACGGCGCCGCATACTTTCCCGGCAAGGTCGCCAATTCCTCATCAAAGCCCTGGAAACACAGATCAAAGTCCAGCGACGCGCCGTATTCCATGAACAAGCCGCGCACCGCATCGATGTCATCAGGTGTTCGGGCAATCACATATTGTACGGCCGACATGTCAGACGCCCGAAAGGATGTCCCGGTACACCGGCATGTCGATATTGCCGCCGGACAATACCAGACCGACGCGTTTTCCGGCCATCGCTGACCTTTCCTGCATCAAAGCCGCCAACGGCACCGCGCCGGCCCCTTCGGCAAGGTTATGCGTATCCGTATAGTATGCCCGCATCGCATCGCGGATTTCTTCTTCACTCACGGTAACGATCCGTTCTGCCCCCTTGCAGATGATATCCAGCGCGTCGGCATCCGGCGTTCGGCAGGCAACCCCGTCGGCAAACGTATCGGCGCTATTCGTTGAAATCGACCGGCCCGCTTCAAATGACAGGGCATAGGCGGCCGCGCGCTCGGAAACGACGCCGACGATGTTGACGGACAGGCCCAACGCGTCGCGCGCGGCAATCATGCCGCAAATACCTGATCCCTGCCCGATTGGGACATAGACTGTATCGAGACCCTCAACCGCGCGCAGAAATTCCAGTGAATATGTCGCTACCCCGCGCACCAGCAGCGGGTGAAACGCCGGAATTGGGGTAAGCCCCCTCTCCGCCCCAAGGGCCATTGCGTGGTCGCGTGCCGCGTCAAAATCCGACCCATGGATGATGAGTTCGACCCCCAATGCCTTCATGGCCGCATTCTTTTCCGTGCTATTGCCTTCCGGTACGACAATCGTTGCCGCGACACCGGTAGCGCGCGCGGCCATGCCGATAGACTGGCCATGATTGCCACGGGTTGCGGAGATAACCCCCGCAGCATCCGGCCCATTCGCATGACCGTTCATGTACACGATGCCGCCGCGTACCTTGAAGGCACCAATCGGCGTATGGTTCTCATGCTTGACCCAGACCTCGCAGCCGCACCGTTCCGATAGCAGCGGCCAGCAATGCTGCATTGTCGGTGCCATCACCTTGTAAACTTGTGCCGCTGCGTCCTCGAGGTTGCCCAAAGTCGCCTGCATGATTTCCCCCTGTCTGCCTGTGCTCCGTCGCCGGAACGCCCCATCCAACCGTACAAGTTACAAATTACGCCCGCCAGAATGGTTTCGCTGTCTCCTGCGCGGCATCTTTCCGGGTCAGACCGACATCCTTTAACAAGCGATCATCAAGCTTGGACAAGCTTCGGCGCTGCCAATAACGAGCGCGCCATAAAAAGACCAGGCCAATCATGTTTTCAAGGCTCGACAGGATGCCGTTACGCCTTGGGTGCCTGATTGCGGCAGTATCACCACCGGTTTCAGGGGCTCTTGACATTGTATGCATTCAATTCCCCTTTCTATATACAAAATTAGAAAATTGTGTTGAAATATGCGTAAATTGAACCTGAAAAAGAGTCAAAGGCTATATTGTACCCATGACAATTTCAGAAATTGATCTGACAGTGCGGCGTGGCCCGAAATATCGCGCGATCGCGGATGCCCTGACGGAACAGATTGCCGATGGCACATTGTCGGCGGGCACACGCCTGCCGACGCATCGGGATCTCGCATGGAAACTTGGTGTCACGGTCGGGACCGTCAGTCGCGCCTATGCCGAGATATCCCGCCGTGGGCTGATTAATGGCGAAATCGGGCGCGGTAGTTACGTTCGCGGTCGCTCGAAGGCAGAAGACCTGCCCCGTGCGCTGCAACCGGCATCCGGCATAATCAATCTGAGCCATAACTTCCCCAGTCCAGGTGCCGAGCGTCAGGCCCTGGCTTTGACGCTGGCGGAGATGGCGCGCGATGATAGCAGCGGCGCGTTTCTCGACTACCAGCCGGAAGCCGGGCTGGAATCTCACCGGACCGCGGGAGCGGCCTGGATCGGACGCCAGGGCTGGAAAGTAGACCCGTCTCATATTGTCCTTACCGCAGGCGCGCAGCACGCAATCCTGACGGTCCTCGCATCCCTCACCCGCCCCGGTGACAGGATCCTCAGCGAAGCGCTCTCCTACCAGGGCATCAAACCGGCAATTACACAATTGGGATTGCGGGCGGAAGGGCTCACCATGGACGAAGACGGACTTATCCCGGATGCGTTCGAGCAAGCGGCGCAAGCCGGCAATATCCGCGCGCTTTACTGCATGCCGACACTGCACAACCCCACGACATCGACCTTGCCGGAAGAACGACGCCACGCCATTGCCGCAATCGCTATCCGCTATGGTGTCGCCATTATCGAGGATGATATATACGGCCCCTTCTATAAAGGTCCGCCGCTGACGCCCCTGGCGGCACTGGCCGGAGAACAGGGATACTACCTGACGAGTCTGTCCAAGACGGTCGCCCCCGGTCTGCGCACAGGCTTTGTCGTAGCGCCTCCCAGCAAGGTGGAAAACATCGCTGCGGCCGTTCGGGCGAGTTGCTGGATGGCACCGCCGCTGATGGCCGAGATTTCCACGCGCTGGATATCAGACGGTACGGCGGACCGTATCCTGGAGAGCCACAAGACAGCCGCGGCGGAACGACGTATTCGCGCGGGCCGGATTCTAGCCGGGGCCGACTACCTGGCACCGTCCGGCAGTCTTCACCTATGGCTGGAGTTGCCCGAACCCTGGCGTGCCGCGGATTTCGTCGCGACGATGCGGGATCAGGGCGTCGCCATCGCGGCCGCCGAAACCTTTGCTATTGGACGTGCAAATGCACCGCATGCGGTGCGGGTGTGCCTGGGGATGCCGCACCGGATCGAGGATATGGAAACCGGCCTGGATCGCATTGCAGCCGCTCTGGGGAACCCGACCGCGCCTTCGAACATGCAGGTCTGATCAGGGGCGTCAGGGAAAGGTTGCCACGGTATGGCCGTGGTCGAGCGGCCCATGCCCCTTGCCGTATCCCGGCGCCTGCAGGATCGCGGTGCGCACATAGGCCCGGGCGCGTTCCACCGCGTCGCGCATCGGCATCCCCTGCGCCAGTCCGGTTGCAACAGACGACGCCAGCGTGCAGCCGGTCCCGTGCGTATGCGGTGTATCGATTCGGGTATCGTCCCAACGATGGATGCCGTTGCCGTCATACAGGATATCGCTCAGGATCTCACCGGTCAGATGTCCGCCTTTCAGCAGCACCGCCGCTGCGCCCATCTTGCCGAGCGCCTCCGCGGCGCTGGCCATGTCATCGACATCCTTTATCGTCATACCCGTCAGTGATTCCGCTTCGGGGATATTTGGCGTTACCACGGTGGCGAGCGGCAACAGGCGTTCCCGCAGCGCCGACATCGCTTCCGGTTCAAGAAGTGCGTGCCCACCTTTGGCAAACATCACCGGGTCAACAACCGTCGGTAAACCCGGCGCACGTGCTTCCAGCACGGCACATACCGCTTCGATCACATCCGCATTGTGCAGCATACCTGTCTTGACGGCGTCAGCCCCAAGGTCGTCCAGCACGACGGAAATCTGCTGCGCGATAAAGGCCGGTTCTATCCCCACGACACCGAAAACACCCTGCGTATTCTGCGCGGTCAGTGCGGTGATCGCGGTCATCGCAAATCCACGCAGCGCGGTAACAGCCTTGATATCGGCCTGAATACCGGCCCCACCACCGGAATCGGACCCGGCGACGATCAATACGCGTCCTTTGAGGCTCATGTCCGCCCCGCTTCTTCAATCACCCCGGCGATATCACCGACAACCCGCGTGACCAGCGCATCGTCATCCCCTTCCGCCATCACGCGGATGACCGGCTCTGTGCCCGATTTCCGGATCACGAGGCGTCCGCCCTCGCCCAGCGCCTGCTCACCAGCCTCAATGGCTTCGATGACGCGGGCGCTTTCCAGCGGTGCGCCGCCATTGAAACGAACATTGCGTAATAATTGTGGAACCGGGTCGAACAGATTGCAGACGTCGCTGACCTTGCGTCCTTCCGTCACGACAACAGCGAGAACCTGCAACGCGGCAACCAGACCATCACCGGTCGTACCGTAGTCGCTTAGAATGATATGTCCCGATTGTTCGCCGCCAACATTATAGCCATCGGCCCGCATGCGTTCGACGACGTAACGGTCACCGACCGCGGTTCGTGCCAGTTTGAGGTCGAGGCCACCCAGGTAGCGCTCCAGCCCGAGATTCGACATCACGGTTGCAACGACGCCACCGCCCCGCAACCGCCCTGCCCGCTGCATCGACGTTCCGATCAACCCCATGATCTGGTCGCCATCCATAATCGCGCCCGTCTCATCCGCAAGGATCATCCGGTCCGCGTCACCATCCAGTGCGATGCCGACATGCGCTCCGTTCAGTACGACCTGTTCACGCATCCATTCCGTATCCGTCGCACCGCATTTCATGTTGATATTGGTGCCGTTCGGCTGAACACCAATTGGAATGACCTGCGCCCCCAGTTCATAGAATACGGCCGGGGCAACCCGGTAAGCCGCACCATGGGCGCAATCGACGACGATCTTCAGCCCATCCAGACGCAGCCCCCGCGGGAACGTCTGCTTGATGAATTCGATATACCGACCCGGCGCATCATCCAGCCGTTTGGCACGCCCCAGCTCTTCCGCACCAGCCAGTTCGGGCGGGTGTTCATTGCCGTCCATGAGAGATTCGATTTCAGCTTCATCGTCGTCGGACAGCTTGTAACCATCCGGCCCGAACAGCTTGATCCCGTTGTCCTGATAGGGATTGTGAGATGCTGAAATCACGACTCCCAGATCAGCGCGCAGTGAACGGGTCAGCATTGCCACGGCGGGCGTTGGCATCGGGCCGACGAGGTCGACATCCATACCCATGGAGATAAAACCGGCCGTCAATGCCGGTTCCAGCATGTAGCCGGACAACCGGGTATCCTTGCCGATGACGACAAGGTGCCGGTGATTGCCACGCCGGAAATGCTGGCCGGCAGCCATGGCAAGATTCAATACTGTCGATGGAGTAATCGGTTCGGCATTTGCGCGCCCCCGAATACCATCCGTTCCGAAAAATTTTCGGGCCATCCCGTCCCTCAATCCATTTCTGTTAATAGCGCCGCTTCAATGAGCCGCATCATCATACAGGAATGCAATGTTAACGCAGGCTGCAAAATCGGCAGGGCGACTAGCTGCCAGGCTGCGGTTCCGGGTCGATGCCACCGCCGACACTTCCCCCCATGGAACCGCTGGACGGGACCGATGCCCGCGCACCACTCTGCGGCGTCGAGTCTTCGTCATCGTTTCGAGAAATCGTACCGCCATCCAGCAATATATCGATTTCTTCACGGGACAGGGTTTCGTATTCCAGCAAGCCATTGGCAATAACATGTAAAGCCTCAAGGTGCTCGGTGAGGATGTCGCGTGCCGCCTTTTCACCCTTCTGGACCAACCGACGGGTTTCTTCATCGATGATCTGCTGCGTCGCTTCGGAAACATTCTTGCGCTGCGTGACCGAATGTCCAAGGAAGACCTCTTCCTCGTTATCCGAGTAGCGCAGTGGCCCCAAGACATCACTGAAACCGAATTCAGTGATCATGGCGCGTGCCAGAGCCGTTGCCTGCTGAATATCCTGTGACGCGCCTGTGGTGACGTTCTCCTTACCGAAGATCATCTCTTCCGCCACACGACCGCCGAAGGCACTGGCAATACGCGCATGTAATTCAATTTCCGACTGCGAGTATTTATCCCGTTCCGGGAGCCACATCGTCAGCCCCAGTGCCCGCCCACGCGGAATAATGGTCACCTTGTGCAGAGGTTCGTGTCCCTTGGCGTGCATCATGACAAGGGCATGCCCGCCTTCGTGATAGGCGGTCATTTTCTTTTCGTCCTCGGTCATGACCATAGAGCGGCGTTCCGCGCCCATCATGACCTTGTCTTTCGCCTCTTCCAGTTCCTGCATCGCGACGACACGCCGGTTCTTACGGGCTGCCAGCAGGGCGGCCTCGTTCACCAGATTGGCAAGATCGGCGCCGGAGAAACCAGGTGTCCCACGCGCGATAACCTTGGCATTGACGTCCGGTGCCAGCGGTACCTTGCGCATATGCACCTTGAGAATCTTTTCGCGACCAAGAATATCGGGGTTCGGTACAACGACCTGGCGGTCGAAGCGGCCGGGACGCAGCAATGCCGGGTCAAGAACATCCGGACGGTTCGTCGCGGCGATCAGGATGACCCCCTCATTCGCCTCAAACCCGTCCATTTCGACCAGCAGTTGATTCAGTGTCTGTTCGCGTTCGTCATTGCCACCGCCAAGACCGGCACCACGATGCCGCCCAACCGCGTCAATTTCGTCGATGAATATGATGCAGGGCGCGTTCTTTTTGCCCTGCTCGAACATGTCACGCACACGGCTGGCGCCAACGCCGACAAACATTTCGACGAAATCAGAACCGGAAATCGTGAAGAACGGCACATTGGCTTCGCCTGCAATCGCACGCGCCAACAGAGTCTTACCCGTTCCCGGAGGACCGACAAGCAGCACACCCTTGGGAATCTTGCCACCAAGCCGCTGGAATTTCTGCGGGTCCTTGAGGAACTCGACAACTTCTTCGAGTTCCTGCTTGGCCTCGTCGATGCCGGCGACGTCTTCAAACGTGACCCGGCCGGACTTTTCGGTCAGCAGGCGCGCCTTGGACTTACCGAAACCCATCGCTTTGCCGCCGCCGCCTTGCATCTGGCGCATAAAGAACACCCAGACACCGATCAGCAGAAGCATCGGGAACCACGACACCAGAATACTGAACAGGGACGGTACATTATCGTCACTTGGCGCAGCGGTTATTTTAACCCCGGTACCGGATAGTGTTTCCACCAGCTTGGGATCATTCGGTGCGTAGGTCGTAAATGAACCCGCGCCATTCCGATACTGCCCAGAAATATTGTTACCCTGGATCGTGACGTCGGCGACCGAGCCGTTTTCCACTTCCGCCAGGAATTGCGAATAGGGGATCGAGGTCTGGGCGCTGCGTTGCGTCGAGCCCTGGAACAGATTGAACAGACCAATCATCAGAATAATAATGATGATCCAGAGAGCGAGATTCTTTCCGAACAGGTTCACGCCGCTGCCTTCCCAAAACGATAAAACGGATAACAAAGCCCTGCCCAAACAAGCCGTCGATGCAGGGCCCTCAGTACGAGCCTTAGATAATAGTGTTTAGATAGTGTGTACTTGCCCTAATGCAATGTAAAGCGTGGCGAAACCAGAGACTTAAATGGCGTAAATCCTGTTTTGCGCGGCATGAGCGTTTCGCCGCCCGGCAATTCCCTCATAAACCCCAAATGCGGCACCGTTGCAAGTTGTCCGTCGCACCAGATTCCGGGCAAGGACGGCCGGACTGCGGCCGGAATTTTGGTATTCCTGAACTCTGGCGCCAATGCCACCACTTCTGCCCATCCATCGCTCCCCAAGCGCCGTACGGTTCCCTTCGCGCGGGCGGCAAACGTCATACGGAAACGATTATCCCAATAGACCATGCCGCGGGCGGGAACGGTCTCGGCGATGGTTCCCGGTTCGCGGCATACCAGAATGCCCTGACGCCGTCCCAGGATTCGGCAACCGGCCAGGGTTCGGCCACGGCCCTTTGCGATACTGTCCAACCCGTCATACAAGCGGGACAGGCGCTCGAAACGAGGCGGATATTCGTTTCCACCGACACAAACCAGTATATTTGACAGGCTCCTCAGCCCCAGTTCACGCGGCGCCGCCAGAAATTTACCCGTCTTTAGAATGCCGTATCCTTCGGCGTGCAACACAAAACAATCGGCAAGAAGCTGCGCGGTTTCGACTTCAAGCGCCTCCCGCGCCCGCGCCAGATGCGACGCCGTGGCGGCAAGCCGCCATGGCGTCATACCCTCCGCCGCCAGTACCGGTGCAAGTCCACGCATCCTTACCCGGGCAAAGACGCTGTTGTCATTTGAAGGGTCCGTAACATGTGGAAATTCATGCTGCTTCAGCGTCGCGCGCAAGCGGGCTCGCGGAATGTCCAGCAAAGGACGAATCGTCCGTAACAAACGGGATTCCTGTACTGGCGCCATCGCTGACAACCCATCGACACCGCTGCCGCGACCAAGACGCAACAGCAGCGTTTCCGCCTGATCATCCAGATGATGGGCAACAGCGAGATGCAAACAGGCATTCTTTTCGCACCATGCCGACATCAGGGCATAGCGCGCCGCACGGGCCATCGCCTGCAAGTCACTACTTGCTGAAATGGCCGAGGCGCGAAGAACCTTGCTGGAAATATTACGTTCCGCAAGCCAGGCCGCGACAGTCTTTGCCTCCTGCGCAGATTCGGACCGGATACCGTGATCGACCACAAGCGCCGTCAGGGTCCCATTGCGGTCGCCAACCCAGTCCCGCAACAACGCCGCCAGGGCCATGCTGTCAGGCCCTCCGGAACAGGCCAAAGCAATCGCGGGGCTGGTTTCAAAAAAGCCCAGCGACGCCATCAGATCAGAAAATTCCTTCCGGCCGACGGCCGTGGTGGCGGTCTTATTCATAGGGCGTCCAGATCGGGGCGGTTCTTGTGGGCACGATGCCTCAGGGGCAGTTCAGGCGCGCCATATCGCCACGTACGCTGGATAATATCCGGTCATTGGCTTTGGGAAAGGACTTCAACAATTCGCCATAGGTCGTGCAGGCAGACGCGTTCTCGCCAATTTCAGACAGCGACCGCGCCAGCTTGAACAGATTGTCTGCCGCCTTGTTACCTTTCGGAAAACGCTGATACGCATCCAGAAAAACGCGCGCGGCTTCCGGGAAATCCTTCCGGACATAAAAGGTTTCACCCATCCAGTACATCGCATTCCCCGCGAGAGGATCGGATGGATTCCGGTCAACGAATTCGCGCAACGCCCCTTCTGCCGCAGGATAATCTCGCTGCTGCAGAAATTTAAAAGCGTAATTGTATTGTTCCTGTACGGAACCTTCCGGGAACCCGCTTTGTGGCAATGCACCGACCTGTGCGGCTCCGGTGACAACGCCGCCAGGGCCTGGCGCAGCAACCGGCGCCGGCGGCAGTCTGGTATCCCGGGTCGGCGAAACGGGCGCCGTGGTCGACGGCACCTGTCCGGCACGGACGTCCTGTACCTGATTAGGATTGACGGTTCCGAGCAGTTTCGAACCTGCCGGCAGTTGGTTTCCGGCAACAACCCGCGAGGAAATTATAGTCGTTTCACCATCCTGTCGTGTCTGAACAGACGGTTGCTGGACCGGAAGAGGTTGTGATGTTGTTGACGAATCCGATGATTGTAAAACGGGCGCCCTGCCACCTTGCTCGAGCGCCTGAAGCCGGAGATCAACATCCCCGACCAACTTGTCGAGGCGGTCCGAGGTCACCCGGATATCGTGACGAACCCTCTCGATCTGCCCGGTCAGGTCACGAACCTGCCCTTCCAGTTCAAGCATCTGGCGCTGCAACAGCGCCATCGCATCGGAATCCCGGGGCCCCGTGCTCGTGGCGCCCGTCCCGGTAGGCACGTTTGTCGATCGGTACACATAGGCCTGAATATCTTCCAGGTCGCGGCGTAATCGTTTCAGCTGGTCGGAAACGCTTTCCTGGGCCGAAACACCGACCGGCATCGCGATGCTGCAAATCACGGAAACCAGCACAATTCCGAAAATTTTCCGGATTGCGGACGAAAGAACCGCAAGCCCTGTAAGGCCTGCGGTTCCGGTATTGTTATCAGAATGGTCAGTCATGGCGCTCTCTTAATAATGCGCCAATACGACAAAATTATGGCAGCTATTCAAATTGCAATCGCCCCGAGAAGCCTTAGCAGGGCGATTGCCGTTGGTTCCAGTATTAGCTGCTCGCGCCCTTCCGGACCATGACGCCACGGCGGTTCTGCGACCAGGCCGCATCATTTGAACCGGAAACTGCCGGGCGTTCCTTGCCATAGCTGATGGTTTCAATTCGTGCCGAAGAAACCCCCAGGCTGATCAGGTGTTCGCGCATCGCGTTGGCCCGACGCTCACCGAGCGCAAGGTTATATTCCCGCGTACCGCGTTCGTCACAATGTCCTTCGACAACGACGGTAACATTCGGGTTCGACGCCATCCACGCAGCCTGACGCTTCAGCGTCTCGGCGGAATCGGCGGTGATCGACGATTTGTCAAAATCGAAAAATACGCGGTCGCCAACGTTAACGACGAGGTATTCCTGCGAGTCGGGTGCAAGCCCTTGCGGCGCGCTGGGCGTGACCGCAGCGGATGACGTTCCGCCAGAGCCGGACCCTGACGACGATGCCTGCGTCGAATTACCCTGCCCTGTAGCAGAGCCGGTATCTTCACCATCCGTTGAACAGGCCGCTGCCAGTAACGCGATTGCGAATACACTCAACAATTTAGTGCGCATTTACTTACCCCTTGGACGAAATTTTGCCGTTTCAGACTTATGGTTCTGTCAAACTGATATTAAGGCTTCATTAAGCTCAATTCAGTTTAAGCATGACGAATACTGAATTACAACCTTTCAACTTAACCCGCATTTCCCAAGTAAAAGGGAGAAGTCACTCCTCTGACGACAATTAATGTGTTATATTGCAGCATGTTAAGTGGGCTTAAGGCGGCGGATCATGGATCACCCAAAGGGTGCAAGCGAAACGGATGGTGCGCGGCTTAGTTTTGACCGACGGGTCCGGTTGGAATTTCATGGTTCGAAGATCAGTTCGGACGGTGGATTACTGTTGTTCCGGGAATTGGATGAAGTGCTTGGCCTGCACGACATTGCGGGCGGATTTCTGAGAGACACGCGAACTGGCCACAATCGCCTACACTCACTGGTTGGCTTGTTGCGCCAGTCGGTCTTTGGGCGGCTGGCCGGATATGATGATGTGAATGACGCAGACCGTTTATCGCTTGATCCGGTGATGCGGCAGGTCGTTGGAGGGCGTGCCGTTGATGCCAAGGCCGCGTCCGCGAGCCAGATGGGCCGGTTCGAGACCGAGGTGTTGGCGGCAACCGACAATCGCACTGTGCTGGCGGATTTATCAGGACACTGGATCGACCGGGTTCATGACCGCAACCCACCCAAGTGGATCACACTGGACATGGACAGTTCCGTCAGTCCCACCCACGGCGCACAGGAAGGAACGGCTTGGAACGGGCATTTCGGCTGCATGTGCTATCACCCGCTGTTCGTCTTCAACCAGTTCGGGCACCTCGAACGTTGCGCCCTGCGCCCCGGCAACGTCCACAGTGCCGACGGCTGGGAAGCGGTTCTGAAGCCCGTCATCGCGCGATATGCGGATCGTCACCTGATGCGGTTCTTCCGGGGGGATGCTGCGTTCGCCATCCCGGAGTTATACAAAACTCTGGAAGCGGAAAGCTATTTTTACGCCATCCGCCTTCGGGCCAATCGCGTTCTTCAGGGCAAGATTGCGCATCTGCTCAAGCGCCCTGTGGGTCGTCCGCCAAAAGGCGTGAAGCGCATCTACGGCGACTTCGAGTATCAGGCGGCATCTTGGGACAAACCCCGTCGTGTCATCGCCAAGGTGGAATGGCATCCCAGCGAGTTGTTCCCTCGCGTCGGCTTCGTTGTCACCAATCTGCCAATGGAACCAGACTGGATCATCCGGTTCTACAACCAACGCGGAACGGCAGAGCAGCATATCAAAGAAGGCAAGCAAGCGATCAACTGGACACGGTTATCTTGCAAGGGGATGGCGCAGAACGAGATCCGCCTGCAACTTCATGCACTGGCCTACAATCTCGGCGTTTTACTGCAAGGGACCGAACTACCCGAAGAGGTGGCTGATTGGTCTCTGACCAGCCTCCAAACAAGGCTGATCAAAACTGGAGCGAGGGTGGTGCGTCATGCTCGGGCCATCACGTTCCAACTGGCCGAAGTCGCGGTCAGCTGTGACCTGTTCACTCGCATCCTTGCAGCCATACATCGCCTTCGCTCACCACCGGTTCCAGGATGATGACCTCAGCAACAAAATCGGAGGAAAAGCGGCGCGATTGGTCCGTCCAAAGGGGTGTTGATCACAACAAAATCCGGGTTAACCAAGCTGTCGAGACCAGAAATCGCGCTCAGTTCCTGGGTCAGGTGCCCAAACAACAGCGAAAGTCGTACAGGCGGCTTGCTCGGGGCACAAAACATCGACAACATGCAAGAAAGGGCATTCTACTTGGGGAATGTCGGCTTAATCTATCTTACCGTATCTGCGCTGAATTTATATGAATTTTACATCAGATACGGTGATTTTTACGGATTTAACGGCGACCAGGCCGGATCGGACGCATCTCCGGCTGTAACAACCTCTCGCAAGTTAAACCCTGTCAAATCGATCGAATAGAGCTTCACTGTGCCTCCCAGGCCTTTGGTATCGCTGGGAGTTTCCCTGAAGAACATCAAAACACGACCGTTTGGCGCCCAGGTCGGCGACTCATCCAGGAAACTCTCGGTCAATAAACGTTCGCCACTGCCATCAGGCCTCATCACACCTATGTGAAACTTGCCGCCCATTTGCTTGGTAAAGGCAATCAGGTCTCCGCGCGGTGACCAGACCGGGGTGGAATAACGGCCCCGGGCAAAACTGATGCGGCGGACATTGGCGCCGTCCTGATCCATGACATACAACTGCGGAGCCCCCCCACGGTCCGAGTTGAAGGCGATGAACTTGCCGTCCGGCGACGCGCTTGGCGATGTATCAATTGCCGGATGCCGGGTAAGACGCGTCACATTACGTGTCTGCAGATCCATCCGGTAAACTTCCGAATTACCGTCCTTGGCAAAAGACATCAGTACCGAGCGGCCATCGGACGTAAACCGGGGCGCGAATGTCATTCCATCGAAATTGCCGAGGACTTCCTGGCGACCGGTTTCGATATCGAACAGGTAGACCCGCGGCGAATCGTTGAAATACGACAGATAGGTGATTTCCTGAGTTGTCGGCGAAAACCGCGGCGTCAGTACCAGCGCGGATCCATCGGTCAGGAAGCGAAAATTCGCGCCATCCTGATCCATAATCGCCAGCCGCTTTATCCGGCGGGACTTCGGGCCGCTTTCCGCCACAAAAACCACGCGCGTATCGAAATACCCTTCTTCGCCGGTGATACGCTTGTAGATCGCGTCTGAAATAATATGTGCGACCCGGCGCCAGTTCTGCGGTTCGGTGAAGTAGGCCAACCCGGTCATCTGCGCTTCCGCAAAGACGTCCCAAAGCCGGAATTCGACCCGCAAGCGGCCATCCGGCTGCACCTTCACATTTCCCTGCACAAGTGCCTGGGCGTTGATCGACACGCCAGTCGGAGAATCGGGGCCGGACCTGCAACGAGCCCGCCTGCTGAATGAATGCCCTGGGATCAAGCGGTTCGAAACAGACCCGAGCGTTCAAGGTCTCCGGATATGACCTTGGACATATTGCGGCCCATATCCGCCTCGGCGGACGTAATGCCGCTAAACTCCGTCACGGCAACAGGCAGGGGTTCGACGTAACCGCGCCGAATATCCACGGCGCACTTCCGCCAAAGCGACTTTCCCAACGCCTGCAAGAACGAGCATCATCGTTGCCATCAGAACGAAACAGGTTGCGAAACTACGGTTCATCAGAACATCCCTCGGGGATCAAAGTTAAGGACCATAACGCGCCACTCATCATATTTATCAGCCGGCAGTCGCAGCGGCTGACAGCGCGGATTCAGCACGGCGCGCAACGCGCTTTCCGCCATCGTGCGATAGAAACGGTCGCCGGTTTGCCCGCGCGGGTGTCGACAATCGATGCCGAACGTACCCTGCCGTCCGGGTTCATCAGGGTCCGGATTTCCACAGTCATGTTCTGGGCGTCGCGCGCCCCCGCCGGCAAATTCCAGCACGCCTCGATCTGTTGCCGAACGGCATCCAGGTCGCTGGCCGAAAGCGCCGAATCTATACGCGATTCGGATTTGCGCGAACCGCTGCGCTTCAAGGCCTCGGCCGACCTGTTGCTGCAGTGTCTTTGCCGGCCTGGTTTCCGGTTTTGGCGCCGTTTTTTCCAGCTTGCTCACCGTTTTCAGAACGGAAGCAAAATCGTTCTTTGGTTTCGGTTTCTCTTCCGGCTTGGGCGGCTCTGGCTTTTTTGGCGACAGGTGGCGGGGTTGGCTTGGTTTTCGGGCGCGGCGTCGCGACCGTTTTGGGTGGGCTCGGGTTTGGGCGCCGGCACCTTTTTTTCCACAGCCGGGGGCGCCGGTTCGGGAACAGGTTCGGGTTCCGGTTCTGGTTTCACTTCCGGAACAGGCTCGGGTTCGGGGGCCCGCTCGACGACGGCTTCCGGTGGCGGCGGCGGCGGTGGCGGTGGCGGTTTCACGGGCGCTGGTTTCGGCGCCGGTTCCGGTTCCTTTTCCGGCACAGGTTCCAGCGTCGCGACCTCGCTTTCGAAAGCGACCTCGATCACCTGCATCGGAACGATCTCGGACGGCGCAGTCGGAATCCCGAACCATGCGAACAAGAACATGCCCACATGCAGCAGGACCGATATGATTGTTGCAGTACGCATCGCAGACGGTCATTTCCTCCGGGCTGCGGAATCGGGGCGTTTTGACAACAATGAAACCTTGCGGAATCCGGCGGAACTGACTTCGCCCATCACTTCCATGATCTGGCCATAGCGGATCGATGCGTCGCCGCGGACGAATATCCGTATTTCCTCGTTCTCGCCGGTAATCGCCTTCAGGCGCGCGACCAGATTCTCCAACGGAACCAGGCTTTCCTGCAGGTAGATATCGCCGGCGGCATCGATCGAAACGACCAGCGGCTCGTCCGTATCGGTTATCGTGCTGGCTTTGGTTTTGGGCAGATCCACGGGAACGCCAACCGTCAGCAAGGGCGCCGTAACCATGAATACGATCAGTAGCACCAGCATGACGTCGACGAATGGCGTCACATTGATTTCCGACATACGGGTATATCGGAATTTGCGGGACCCGCGGTTCCAGCCGGAGCCGGGCATATTCGCCGCCATGGCTCACTCCGCCTCCTCAAGTTGACGGGAAAGGATCGCGGTAAACTCGGTCGCAAAGGCTTCCAACCGACCGGCATAGCGCCCGAGATCCGTTGAAATCTTGTTGTAGGCGATAACGGCGGGAATCGCGGCAACCAGTCCCAGGGCCGTCGCAAACAGCGCCTCGGCGATCCCCGGCGCCACGACCGCGAGACTCGTCTGCTTGGTCAGCGCGATAGACTGGAAACTGTTCATGATTCCGTAGACCGTGCCGAACAAGCCGACAAATGGTGCTGTCGATCCAACAGACGCCAGAAACGTCATATAGCGTTCCAGACGATCCATTTCGCGCCCGAGCGTAACCTGCATAACCCGCTCTACGCGCTGTTGCAGGCTGGCATGGGACATTTCACTGCGCTGTAACCCGCGAGAGGACGACCGTCGCCACTCGCGCATTGCCGCCGTAAAAATAGCCGTCATCGGATTGTCGGGCCGGTCGCCGATCTTCTCGTATAACGCATCCAGCGACCCACCGGACCAGAACTCATCCTCGAAGCTCGTTGCTGAACGTTCCAGGTTCCGTAACCGCCATACTTTTTCAAAGATAATGGCCCAGCTCCAGACGGACGCCAGAAGCAGAACGATCATCACGAGCTTGACGATCCAGGTAGCCTGTATGAACAGGCCCCAGACGGAAAAATTAGCCGCGTCGACAGATCCCGCGAGTTCGGCAGCCTGAATAACCGATTGATCCATATTTCCAGTTTTCCTGTTATGCGTCGTTCTGAAAGGCGTTAAGGGCAGCGCGCAGCGGCGGCGGCATTCGCGCGGGCCGGCCGTCGCGGCGGATACAGGCAAGCTGTACCGACAGACGAACCAGGTCTTCTTCACCGCGCCGCACAACCTGCTCGGCCGTCAGCGATGCGCCGCGAATGCCCGTCATGCTGGTCCGCACCGACAGTGCGTCATCCAGCTTTGCCGGCCTGATGTAATCCGCCGTGACCCGGCGTACGGCAAAGCCGACGCCATGCGTATCCCAAAGGGTCGGGTGATCAATACCGGCCGCGCGCAGCATCTCTGTCCGGCCGCGCTCCGCGAACTTCAGATAATTGGCGTAGTAAACGATGCCTTCTGAATCGGTGTCCTCGTAATAAACACGAACATCGATGCTGTGGGCGGGCATGTTTTCAGACATCACCAGCCTCGTCATCGCTCTCCAACAGGTCCGGCTGGCTCGCCACAGTGGCCGGCACATCCAGGCCCAGATAGGCCCAGCCCTTGCTGGTGAGCATCCGCCCGCGCGATGTCCGCTGTATCAGCCCCTGCTGGATCAGATACGGTTCGATCACTTCCTCAACCGCGTCACGCTGTTCGGCAAGCGCTACGGCCAGCGTATCTGCGCCGACGGGACCGCCGCCAAAACTGTCCGCCATGCAATGCAGAAACCGGCGATCCATCGCGTCCAGCCCGGATCGATCAACATCGAGCCGGGCGAGCGCGCCATCCGCGATCTGCGCATCAACGACAGCATGCCCTGCAACCGAGGCAAAATCCCGAACCCGCCGCAGCAGCCGGCCCGCAACGCGCGGCGTTCCCCGACTGCGACGCGCGATTTCCGCCGCGCCGGCGGGCTCAAGCACCATGTCCAGTAATCTTGCCGCGCGCTCGATGATCGATTGCAGTTCATCGTCAGTATAGAAATTCATGCGCAGGGGAATGCCAAAGCGTTCGCGCAGCGGTGTCGTAATCAGCCCCGTCCGGGTGGTCGCCCCTACCAGGGTGAACGGCGGCAAATCAATGCGGATCGAGCGGGCAGCCGGCCCCTCCCCGATGATCAGGTCCAACTGGAAATCTTCCATTGCCGGGTAGAGAATTTCCTCTACGGCCGGATGCATCCGGTGGATTTCATCGATAAACAGTACGTCGCGCGGCTGCAGGTTGGTCAACAATGCCGCCAGGTCCCCCGCCTTCGCCAACACTGGCCCCGACGTCGCCCGGAAACTTACGCCCAATTCACGGGCAACGATCTGTGCAAGGGTCGTTTTCCCCAGCCCGGGCGGCCCAAAAAAGATTGTATGGTCAAGCGCTTCGTCGCGGCTGCGTGCGGCAGCAATGAAGACCGACAGGTTCTCACGCACGGCCTGCTGCCCAACAAAGTCACTCAAAGTCTGCGGACGCAATGCCTTCTCGGCAACGTCCGTCCCGGCAAAATCCGGGGCAATAACGCGGTCTTGCGTGGCGTCGCTCATGACGACATTTCCCGCAAACCAACACGGATCAAGTCATCCAGCGCCGCGTTCTCGCCCAGTTTCTGAACCGCTCGCGCAACCGCACCGAACGCATCGCTGCGCGAATAGCCGAGATTGACAAGCGCAGAGACAGCTTCCTCCACACTGGGCGTAATTCTTCCAGGATCCGCAGCGGCGGCAACGGAACCGAGCGCCATGCCGCCGACCTTGTCCCGTAATTCCGAAACGATACGCCCCGCCAGCTTGGCGCCAACGCCATTCGCCCGCGAGACCGCCGCCTTGTCCTGCGCGGCGATCGCCTGAACGAGTTCATCCGCTGTCAGGGCGGACAGGATCGCCAGGGCAACCCGGGCCCCAACCCCCTGCACCGTCGTCAACAGGCGAAACCAGGCACGCTCCGCCCCGTCGATAAATCCATACAGGTGGATGTGATCCTCGCGCACATGCGTGTCAATTTCCAGCCGAACCCCTTCCCCCGTCGCAGGCAACCGCCCCCAGGGTCCGGGATGAACAGAACACCAGATAGCCGACGCCGCCGACATCGATGACTGCCTGATCCTCACTGGCTTCCGCCAGTATGCCGGAAAGACGCGAAATCATCCCGCCACCACCGGTCCAACCCAGCGCCGCTCGGTTTCCGAAAAATGGGCGTGGCAGATTGCGACGGCCAGCGCATCCGCTGAGTCCGCGCTGGCAAACTTGCAACCGGGAAGCAGCCGACCGACCATCATCTGCACCTGTTCCTTGGTCGCGTGTCCCGCACCGACAACCGACTTCTTGACCCGATTGGCGGAATACTCCGCGACCCGCAAACCGGCAAGCGCCGGGGCCAGAACCACGACACCACGCGCCTCGCCCAGTTTCAGGGTCGAACTCGCATTCTTGTTCACGAAGGTTTCCTCAACCGCGGCTTCATCGGGATCATAATCAGCGAGCACCTGGGCCAAACCGTCATGTAGATCGCGCAAACGGTAGGCCAGGTCCTGCTTTGGGTCGGGGCTCACCGTCCCATCGGGCAACATGGACCAGGCGATTTCCTGAAAAATCGATAATCCCCCATCCCGTGTTGCGAAGGCCCGGATCCAGACCAATCAACCGCATCGCACACGCCGTCCGTTCATGCGGTCAACCGCTCTAGAATATCATCGGCAATTTCAAAATTGGCCGAGATGGTCTGCACGTCATCGCTTTCGTCCAGCGCATCCAGCAAACGGAGCAGCGTTCCCGCCGCGTCCTCGTCAACGGCAATATTATTCTGCGGGTTTCCAGACTAGCTTGACCGATTCCGGCGCCGCCAGCGATTCCACCAGCTGGGCGCTGACCGCGTGCAGGTCGCCAGGGTCACAGAAGACTTCGTGCCCGTCATCGCTGGAGACAACATCCTGCGCCCCAGCTTCCAGCGCGGCTTCGAAGACCGCATCCGGCGCCAGCACGACACCATCGACTTCGGCGGCAAAACGTATTTCGCCCAGAAAATCGAACATGAAACTGACAGAACCCGTTTCGCCCATATTGCCGCCATGCTTGTTGAATGCGGCACGAACTTCAGATGCGGTCCGGTTGCGGTTGTCGGTCAGCGTTTCCACAATGATAGCGACACCGCCGGGGCCATAGCCTTCATAGCGAACCTCGGCGTAGTCATCGCCTTCGCCACCGCCGGCGCCTTTCTTGATTGCCCGGTCGATATTGTCCTTGGGCATATTGCCGCCACGCGCGGCCAGAATGGCTGTTCGCAGACGGGGGTTCATGTCCGGGTCCGGACCGCCCGCTTTTGCCGCTACCGTTATTTCGCGGCCAAATTTTGAAAACTGGCTGGCGCGCCGCTTATCCTGCGCGCCTTTCCGATACATAATGTTCTTGAATTTGGAGTGACCTGCCATCTCGACTCTTCAGCTCTCGTTTTTCAATATTGCTAGGGAATGCATTTACTAACGCACTTTATACCAGATATTGTAGCTTTATGTACTCTTGGGTTCTAGGCAGAGAGAAGTTTTATCCCGTCAATATGGCGACATTGCGGCGTGACGGCATGAAAGACGTGCATAATGGCCCCCGGCGACGTTTGCGCGAAAAGATTGCGTTGGACAAGCAAGGGTATTATCCAACCCTGTGTGGATCATGCTGGAATGATCATTCGCGGTAACGTAACAGCATAAAACCGGTACGCAGTCACACGTGCAGGAAGTAACGGAAAAAGCATGATGCGGGGTAAAATGCCAGGACCAGTTGCGTAATGGCATACGATTTCAAATTGCTGAATTTACTGCTTGTCGAGGATGATTCCTCGATGCGGGCGTTGATTCGCGACATTCTTGTCGCATTCGGAATCACCAACATTCAAACCGCCTCCGATGGCAGCCAGGCTTATGCCGAACTCCGCCATTTCGCGGCCGATATCGTGGTGACCGACTGGCAGATGGAACCATTGGACGGTATCGACTTTACCCGAATGGTTCGGTCCGCAGCTGACAGCCCCAATCCATTTGTCCCCATCGTCATGCTGACCAGTTACACGTCCCGCGCCCGAGTCATGGAAGCACGCGATGTCGGCGTTACGGAATTTTTGGCCAAACCAGTCACAGCCCAGGGCCTCTACAGCCGCATTGTGACAATCGTTGAAAGCCCCCGTCCCTTTTTAAGGACATCGGTATATTTCGGCCCGGACAGGCGGCGGACGATCAAGGACTTCATGGGCATGGAACGCCGCGGCGGTGATGATGGCGATGACCATGACATTTGACAGCAAGCAAAAATCCGAACAAATTCTTGTAAACACTTGCTCCGAAAAATTATTCGGCGCTAAAAATTTGTGGAGTGGTCTCTGGAGTGCAACACATGACTGAAGACAGGGCAACCGAAGGGGAACAGCGTCCCCCCGGCAAAGCTGAAATCGTCGAAGTTCCCAATACCATTCGCCAGAAAGTCAGCGGCAGCGGACCGATAAGCAGCGAAATGCTGCAGCGCGCCGAAAAGATTATCGTTGAACATGGCGCCGAATATATCGGTCGGGCACAGGCGCAGATCGAAGGACTGGTCAAGACCGTCCAGGCCGCCAAGGCCGAAAAGGACAACCGGGCTGAGCTTTTCGATCAGATTTTCCAGCAATCGCACGATATCAGGGGAATGGGAGCGACCTTCGGGTACGACCTTGTCACGGTCGTCGGTTCGTCGCTGTGCAATTTCATCGAAGAAATCGACGATTATAGCGAACCCGCCATGGAAGTCGTCAATGCTCATGTCGATGCATTGCGCGCCGTGATCGGGAACGACGTCCAGGGCGATGGCGGTGCTATCG
>CALSRA010000016.1 GCA_943788635.1 uncultured Alphaproteobacteria bacterium
GGGCAGCCTGACCCGATTGCGAGAAAAATTGCAGTAACTTGCGGTAATCCACAAGCGGCGACTTTCGAATCCAGGAGAATTTCGATTCTGCGCAAGACGTGATTGACGCTCGACGTGATATCGCGTTTCTTCGGTTTTTCAGCGGGGTAGCACCGTTCCGGTCTTTTCTGACGCGAACAGGCCCCGCCACAACATAGTTTCAGTTTCGGAGTAATTTTCGATGTCCAGCCGCACCATCCCGATGACCGATGCGATTTATGACTATTACCTTGGTGCATCGCTACGGGAAGACGACGTCCTGGCGCGGTTGCGTGCGAAAACCTCGGAACATCCAGAAGGCAATATGCGGATTTCGCCCGAGCAGGGACAGTTCATGCGGTTCCTCGTTCGCCTTATCGGCGCGCGGCAGGCGATCGAAATCGGTACCTATACCGGTTACAGTACGCTTTCGGTGGCGCTGGCCATGCCGGCCGGATCGCGTCTCGTTGCCTGCGAGCGGCGGCCGCAATGGCCGCGAATCGGTCAGCCCTACTGGGAGGAAGCCGGGGTCGGCGACATTATCGACCTGCGGATCGGCAAGGCGGTGGAAACATTGACGGCGATGGTCGATGCGGGCGAGGCGGGACAGTATGATTTTGCCTTCATCGACGGCGACAAGAAGAATTACATCAATTATTACGAGCTTTGCCTGAAACTCGTCCGGCCGGGTGGCGTGATCGCGATAGACAACATGTTGTGGAGTGGCCGTCTTGTGGATCAATCCCTAGACGATCTAGCGGCAAATGCGATCCGCGATCTAAATGAAATGATCAGGGATGATGAACGTGTCGATTCAAGTCTTCTGCCTATAGGCGATGGTCTGGCCCTGGTACGACCGTTAGGACATTGATTCACCTTGGCGGAAAACGACTTTTTTGGCTTACGGAAACAACATTTCAGGCGAATGTAAGACTCGCTATTAACGTATTGTTAAGAATTACGTAATATTCCTTGTTAATCGTTAACTTCTATGATTCATTACGTCATAGTTGTTCAATTGTCTTACGATTCGATGGAATTATTGCCAAATGCTTAAGCGTAGCGCTGCAGTATTCACCTTGGCCCTCATCGCATTGGCTGCCCCTGCTGGGACGGCGGAAGAAACCGTTAAATCCAGCTGTGAAAGCCGCGAAACGGTGTTGTCGTTCCTGTCCAAGCAATATTCCGAAGCCCCCGTCGCCATGGGCGTATCAAAGAACGGTGGGCTGGTCGAAGTCCTGACCTCGGGCCCCGGATCGACGTTTACAATTATTGTGACCACGCCAAACGGTCAGACCTGCATGGTTGCCGCTGGTGATGGCTGGGAAAGCCTGGCTTCACTGCCGAAAACAGGCGTCTGACATACGGCTGTTTCCAAGGGCCCGCCTGAGCAGGCCCAACTGTCATTCCTTGAAAATCTGATGCCGGACCCGATCACCGGCTTTGATGCGCAGCCGGCTGGCGGAACCGCTGTTCAGTTCCAGCACGGCCATGACCCTGCCGCGTGACCGGACAGGTTCCAGCGAGTGTGGAACGGTGCGTTCGCGAATGCTTTCGATTGTTCCATCAGCCTTGATGAAGAACATGTCGAGCGGAATGAAGGTGTTCTTCATCCAGAATGAAACCCGTTGCGGCCGTTTATACGGAAACAGCATGCCGGCATCGGCATCCATCTGGCGGCGGAACATCAGGCCCTGGGCTTGCCGGCCGGGCGTATCCGCCATTTCCACGCGGAATGTCTGTGCGCCATCCGCCGTTTCAATGGTCAGTTCGGACCATTCGAAGGTTTCCTGCGCGAAGGCGGGTCCGGCAAACAGCAGGATGGCAAACAGTGCGCCAGCAAACCGTATTACCGGAATATGTCCGATCCCGGTCACTAGGTCAGTTTGCCCCAGGCGATGAAATACGGATTCAGCAGCGGTGACTTGGCATAGCGCAGTGGTTCGCCGTCTTCCGTCGTCACCCGGCCACCGGCAGCAAGCAGGATCGCGTGTCCTGCGGCCGTGTCCCATTCCATCGTATTGCCGAACCGCGGGTAGACATCCGCTTCGCCGGCGGCGAGCAGGCAGAATTTCAGGGAGCTGCCGGCGTTCTTGACCCCGGCGAGGGGGCGGCCCTTCAGGAAGGCTTCCAGTGTCTCCTTGTCGCCATGACGGCGACTGGCCAGGACGGTCACGCCCTCTTCCGGGACGTCGCGAACGGAAATGGCGGAAGTCGCTTTCCCATCCTCGGCAAGGGTTGCGCCCTGACCGACCACGCCGGTATAGGTCGTGCCCAGCACTGGTGCATAGATCACCCCCATCACCGGGGGTGCGGTCGACGACCAGCGCGATATTGACGGTGAACTCGCCATTGCGGTTCAGGAATTCCTTGGTGCCGTCGAGCGGGTCGACCAGCCAGAACGGTCCGTCGCCAACTTCCGGTATATTGCCCTGCGAGGCGGCTTCCTCGGCAACAATGGGAATGTCCGGCGCCAGCGCCTTCAGTGCCGGCGTAATGATTGCCTCTGCCTTGATATCAGCGGCGGTAACGGGTGAATCGTCTTCCTTGAAATCGGCCGTGAAGTCTGTCGCATAGACCTCCATGATCGCCTTGCCGGCATCATGTGAAATGGCAACGATGGCGGGGAGAAGGGAGCTGTAATCGGTCATACCGTTCCATCAGTCATGGGTTGCAGGCTGTCGTGGTAAATCGCCACGCTGCGAAACTATCCGACCAATGGTTCCGCGTCATCCCCGCTTTGTGTTTGAGATGCGACATGAATTCGGCCGGGTCCGGCAGTTCCTCCCAGACCTGCGGCAGGAAGACGGCGCGCTTGTTCCCGTCGCGGATGATCAATCCGTCTGTTCCGGGGCGAAGTTGCGCCATGAAATCGGGCTCGCTGCTGAACGACATGGCCTGGGGATGCCGAGCAATGATATCGACAGGGTCAGGCCGGTGGCTTCTTCTTCCTGCAAGGGGGGGAAGCGATGGTCGCAGAAGGCGGCGGCCCAGGCGTTTTTCGACGACATCCGCCACCAGGGGGCGTTGCGCTTCGATCATGCCGATACAGCCGCGCAGTCGCCCATCCTTCTTCAATGTCACGAAGGTCGCGCGTTTGCCTGCAGCGCCGGTGCGAAACTGTCGACATCGACGGCCGGGGCTTTTCCTTTGGCGAGGCCATGCCGGATCGCGGCACCGGGCGACCCGGTGCAACTCGCTGCGGTGCTGGTCCAGCAGCGTGCGGTCATCGGTTTCGGCGGCATTGTCGAAGCGCCAGGTGCCATAGCCGACCACGCGCGGTCGCGGCTGCCGGCCGTATCTCCCGAATTACACAACCCGACCCGGGTTACCGACATGTTCCGGGATTTCGCCGTTAACGAGCATGCCGGCGATCGGGGGCCCGGCCGCAGGCCTGCATCGGGGCGATATCTTCGGGGCGCAGGCTTTCAATGGATTCCGCCGTGGCGGTGTCAATCCGCTGAGCGGTCGCATAATCCTCGAAATGGCTGAGGTCGGAGCTGATGACAATCAGCGTTTCCGGCCGCCGCCCCATAACCGGTCGAGGATTTCCGCGACCTTGTCGCCTTCGCACTGGCCGACAACCAGCGGGACCAGCTTGAAATCGCCTAGGGTTTCCCTGCAGGAAGGGCAGCTGCACTTCGAGTGAATGTTCCTCAAGATGGACATCGTCGCGCAGGACAAGTTGCGGCAGGTCGCTGATCGCCCTCGATTGCCGCACGGTCAACCGGGACCGGGCCAATCGGCGTTGCGAAACGCTCACTCACCGGTGCGGCAACGCCCGCGAACCCGACGCGGTGCGCCGGGCCCAGCAGCACCACCCGGGTGATCGTCCCGGCAGCAGGCATCAGCGTCGCATAGACCTGTCCCGCGGTCGCACCCGGAATAGATATAGCCGGCATGCCGTGTGCACTGATCGCCTTGGGCGCGGGGGACGTCGCAACGATCCCGGCGAGATACTTCTGAACCGTCGAGGACAGTTCATGGCGGTTCTGCGGATAGAAACATGCCGGCGACGGCAGCGGCGCGTGTCTTTCCCATATCAAGGCCTGCCTGTTTTGTTTCAGCCCGTGCGTGTAGCGGCATCATCAATTGAATTGGTCTGTTCAATATACAATATATGGCGTGTAAAATCGTAAGTTGAAGCCATGAACGCATGTGATCAGGATATTATCGAAGGCACACCCGGTCGCCACTGGCAGATGCAGTCGGACGGGCGGGTTCAATGCGACATCTGCCCCGCGGGAATGCCGGTTGCATGAAGGGCAACGCGGGTTGTGTTTTGTGCGGGGCACGGCACGATGACGCCATTGTCCTGACCACATACGGCCGCTCCAGCGGGTTCTGCATCGACCCGCATCGAGAAAAAGCCGCTGAACCATTTCCTGCCGGGCACGCCGGTGCTGTCCTTCGGGGACGGCGGGGTGCAACCTGACCTGCAAGTTCTGCCAGCACTGGGATATTTCGAAATCGCGGGAAATGGACCGGCTGATGGATCAGGCGCCCGCCCGAACTGATTGCGGGTGGCGGCGCAGCGCCATGGTTGCCGGTCGGTCGCCTATACCTATAACGATCCGGTCATCTTCCACGAATACGCCATTGATGTCGCCGCCGCGTGCAGGGATCGGAATATCCGCAGTGTCGCGGTATCGGCGGGATATGTTAAGGAAGCGGCACGGGCCGAGTTCTACGGGGCGATGGACGCGGCGAATATCGATCTGAAGGCTTTCACGGAAGGCTTCTACCGAAAGCTTTGCACAGCGACGCTGGGGGCGGTTGTGGAAACGTTGAAATATATTGCGCAGGAAACCGATGTCTGGCTGGAAATCACGACCTTGCTGATCCCCGGCGAAAACGATTCCGAAGCCGAAATCGAAGCGCTGACACAATGGGTTTTTTGAAAATCTTGGCCCGGATGTGCCGCTGCATTTCACTGCCTTCCATCCGGATTACCGGATGCTGGACAAGCCGGCGACACCGCCCGAAACGGTGATCCGCGCCTGGCGCATCGCGCGCAAGAACGGCATTCACCATGTCTATACCGGCAATATCTCGCACAAGGAAACCGGCAGCACCTATTGCCAAAGCTGCGGGCTGCGCCTGATCGGCCGCGACTGGCACGCGCTATCGGACTGGCGGCTGACCCAGGCCGGACACTGTGCGCGTTGCGGGACGCATTGCGCGGGCGTGTTTGAGGAGGAAACCCGGCAACTGGGGGCGCAAGCGCCAGGCCCATCCGGCTTGGTGGCGATTCGGCCAGGGTGGTGCACTGATGAGCGATGATTCACCCCTTGATCCCAAGGTTCATGAAGGGCGCGGTACGCGCGCATTACCTGCCGCTGCTGTCGCGATATGGCGATACCAACATGGTCGTGGACTTCCAGCATGCCGGAAACCCATCAGGCTCGATTCGGCATCCTCGCGGGGATTGATGATATTTCCGACAAATCGATTCTCGATGTCGGTTGCAGTGTCGGTCATTTCGCCGGCTGGCTGCAGGAGCGCGGATATGAAGGGGAGTATCTGGGCGTCGACCTGCTGCCGGAAATGGTCGACCGGGCGCGCCAATGCCCATCCGGGTTTCCGTTTCGAACGCGCGGACCTGCTGGACCCGAAGACCAGTTATGTCGCCGACTACGTGATGTCGAGCGGCATATTCCATCTCGGCGACCAGGAGTTCATGCAGCGCATGATCACGGCAATGTTCAAGTCCTGCCGCAAGGGGGTGGCGATCAACAGCCTGTCCTCCTGGGATGACTTCAATTCACAGGCCGGGTTCTTCTGTGCTGACCCGCTGAAGACTCTTGAATTCTGCCGGACGCTGACCCCGCAGCTTCTGATGCGGCACGACTACCTGCCGCATGACTTTACGATCTTCCTGTTCCGGGACCAGTGACCGGCGCTTGACGGGTAAGGCGCTTCGCCGGATGCTTTGCTGACTTCACAGACCAGAGGATATCCTTACATGCAGATCGTAATGCCGGACGCACGGTTCGACGGGGACGCGGAATTTGAACAGGCGGTCATCGGCGACCGGGCGGCGCTAAAGGTCTACAAGGCTGATACGCTGGACGATATCGCGCCTGAGGTCTGGGCGGCGACGGACGCGCTGATGATCTGGGGCAGGATCCGCTGCGACCGCGCGATGATGGACCGGGTACCGAACTGCCGGGTCGTCGTGCGCATGGGTGTCGGTTTCGATGCGATCGATATCGTGGAAGCGGGCGCGCGCGGTATTGCCGCCTGTAATGTTCCGGATTATGGCACCACTGATGTGGCCGATCATGCCATCGGGCTGATGCTCGGCCTGACCCGGGGGATCGTGCGCCACCACACCGCGCTGGTCGATGAACCGGTTGCGCAATGGAAGGCCATCGACACGCCGGTCGTGCGGCGGGCACGGGGGCTGACCTATGGCGTGGTCGGCTGCGGCCGTATCGGCACGGCGTCGGGCCTGCGGGCCAAGGCGCTGGGCATGCGGGTTGTCTTTTATGACCCGAACCTGCCGGATGGTGCCGATCAGGCGGTTGGGTTCGAGCGCTGCGAAAGCCTGGAAGACCTGTTGCGTGAAGCCGATGTGGTGACCCTGCATACGCCGCTGACCGAACGCACGCGCGGCATGATCAACGGCCAGACCCTGTCCTGCATGAAGCAGGATGCGATCCTGATCAACACCTCGCGCGGTGAGGTTGTGGAACTGGACGCGGTCACCGAAGCGGTGCGGTCGGGTCGGATTGCGGCGGCGGGGCTGGACGTGCTGCCGCAGGAACCGCCGGATCCGCATCACCCGTTGTTCCGGGCACTGAAGGATCGCGAGGACTGGACCACCGGCCGGATCATCGTGACACCGCATGCGGCATGGTACAGCCCGGATGGCGCCCGCGATTGCCGCGAGAAGGCGGCGCGCACGATCATCAATTACCTGACCGGCGAGCCACTGCGAAACTGTGTGAACGAGGCGTATTTGAGGAATCCGCGTTAGGCGGATTGGCCGGACTTTTGTGTTTTCTGCAAACCGTGGTCGCAGATTAATGCACTGTGCCCGGGGGTTTCTTTAGTCGAAAGCCTCTTCCCAAGACCCTTGCGTCGCGGCGCGGGAATATTCCGTAGAGCGGTTTTCGAAGAAATTGGTGTGCTCGACCCCGTTCAGCATTTCCTCAAGCCAGGGCAGGGGGTTACGGTCGACGTTATACATCGGCTGCAGTCCCAACTGGTTCAGCCGCCGGTCGGCAATAAAGCGGATATACTGTTTGACCTCATCGCCGGAAAGCCCTTCAACCGCGCCCAGTTCGAAGGCGAGGTCGATGAAGGCGTCCTCATGCCCGACGATGGTGTCGCAGGCGCGGTAGAGTTCGCGGCGCATCTCGTCGGTCCAGACATGCGGGTTTTCTTCGATGAAGGTGTGGAACAGCTTGATGATTGAATTGGTGTGCAGCGATTCATCGCGCGCCGACCAGGTGACGATCTGGCCCATGCCCTTCATCTTGTTGAAGCGCGGGAAGTTCAGCAGGATCGCGAAGGACGCGAAGAGCTGCAGCCCCTCGGTGAAGGCGCCGAATACCGCCAGCGTCTTGGCGACATCTTCCGGCGTATCCACGCCCCATTGCTGCATATAGTCGTATTTATCCTTCATCTCCTTGTATTTGAGGAAGGCCTGGTATTCGGCTTCGGGAATGCCGAGCGTATCCAGCAGATGACTGTAGGCAGAGATATGGATGGTCTCGATGTTGGAAAACGCGGACAGCATCATCTGCACTTCGGTCGGTTTGAAGACCTGTGAGTAATGCTTCATGTAGCAGTTGTTCACCTCGACATCCGCCTGGGTGAAAAAACGGAAAATCTGCGTCAGCAGATTGCGTTCCGCATCATTCAGATTCCGCCGCCAGTCCTTGACGTCATCCGCCAGCGGTACTTCCTCTGGCAGCCAGTGACTGCGCTGCTGGATCAGCCAGGCGTCATAGGCCCAGGGATACTGGAACGGCTTGTAAACGGCGCGTGCATCGAGAAGCGACATGGCTGAAATCCCGTAATCTTGTCCGTGCCGCTGCCTATTGGCAGGACAGGCATTCCTCGTAATCATTGCTGGCGGAAGGCATATCGCCGGCATTGACCTTGCCGAGCATCGGCAGCGACGCAACAGCGCCGGGGCTGGCGACGGATTCGGACCGCTGCAGCGATTTGGATCGGCAGTAATAAAGGCTCTTCACGCCTTTCTTCCAGGCCATGTAATGGATCTGGTGCAGGTCACGCTTGTGGATATCCGCCGACAGGAAAATGTTGAGCGATTGCGCCTGGCAGACATGCGGTGTGCGATCCGCAGCCAATTCGATCAACCAGCGCTGATCGAGTTCGAAGGCGGTTTTGAACACGTCCTTTTCCAGATCGGTCAGGAATTCGAGATGCTGCACCGACCCTTCATTGGCGACAATGGACGACCAAGTCTCATCGTCGTTTTTGCCCTTTTCCTCAAGCAGTTCCACCAGATGCCTGTTGCGGACTGTGAACGATCCAGACAGCGTTTTATGGGTAAAGCTGTTGGCGGCAATGGGTTCGATTCCCGGCGAGGTGCCGCCGCAGATGATCGAGATCGAGGCCGTGGGCGCGAGCGACATCTTGTTCGAGAACCGCTCGTCGATACCGTAATCCGCTGCGTCCGGGCAGGCGCCACGTTCCGCCGCCAGTTTCTTCGATGCGGCATCCGCGCCTTTGCGGATATGCTTGAACATGCGCCGGTTCCAGACATTGGTCATGACGCCTTCAAGCGGGATTTTATTGGCCTGCAGGAACGAATGGAAACCCATCACACCGAGCCCGACCGAGCGTTCGCGCATGGCGGCATAGGTCGCGTTCTTGAATTCGGGCGGTGCCTGGTCGATGAAATCCTGCAATGCATTGTCGAGGAATCGCATCACGTCCTCGATGAACTGCTCGTCGCCTTCCCACTCGTTGTATTTTTCGAGATTGAGCGAAGACAGGCAGCAGACCGCGGTGCGTTCCTTGCCGAAACGGTCCGTACCGGTCGGCAGGGTGATTTCGGAACACAGATTGGAGGTCTTCACGTTCAGACCGGCCAGCTTGTGATGTTCGGGAATCGCGCGATTCACGTGGTCGATATAAACCAGATACGGTTCGCCTGTTTCGATTCGCGCGGTCAGCAGACGAATCCACAGGTCACGCGCCTTTACCCGGCGCAGCACCGATTCGTCTTTCGGGCTGGTCAGCGCCCATTCCTCGTCCGCTTCGACGGCACGCATGAAGGCGTCGGGAATCAGGACACCGTGATGCAGGTTCGGGGTCTTGCGATTCGGGTCGCCGCCGGTCGGTCGGCGCAGTTCGATGAATTCCTCAATTTCCGGATGGCTGATCGGCAGATAGACCGCCGCACTGCCCCGGCGCAGGGAGCCCTGGCTGATTGCAAGCGTCAGTGAATCCATTACCCGGATGAACGGAACGACGCCCGAGGTCTTGCCGTTCATACCGACCTTTTCGCCGATCGAACGCAGGTTACCCCAATAACTGCCAATGCCGCCGCCACGGGCGGCCAGCCAGACGTTTTCGTTCCACAGTCCCAGAATACCGCCGAGGCTGTCATTGGCCTCGTTCAGGAAGCAGGAAATCGGCAATCCGCGCTTGGTGCCGCCATTCGACAGCACGGGGGTGGAGGGCATGAACCACAGCTTGGAAATATAGTCGTAAAGCCGCTGCGCATGGGCGCTGTCATCGGCGAAATGCATCGCGACCCTGGCAAAAAGGTCCTGATAGCTTTCACCGGGCATCAGATAGCGGTCGCTCAGCGTTTCCTTGCCGAACTGGGTCAGATACGCATCGCGTGATCGGTCCAGCGTGATCGCGATACCGCGCTCATTCTGGGCGATATCGCCCAGCAATTCGGCGGAGGCATCGTCTGCGCCCATACCGGTGGCCTGCGACTCTTCGTTGCCGCCAGCTTCCGAGGAAAAATAATCATCTGCTTCCGTGAAGTTATCCACATAGGCTGAATCCCGCACAAGCCCGTCAGTTACTTCTTCCAAGTACCCCTCCTGTCCACACCTGTGTATAGGATTGTTTGTGGATGACCCACTATATTTAGTATCTGCCATGAATTTGCTAACTAAATGCGCCTCAAGTCAACAGGAACAAAATAGGAACTGTCATCAAAATGTAATCAATTGGGCAGGCGGGTCAATGACCAAATGCAGACGCCGCCAGCCCCGAAATGAATTTCGGTTTGCCGCCAATGCACTAAGCTGCAATGTTCGTATTTCGGTGCCATTCGGCAGCGCAAAGAGATACGGAATTGGACACATGAAACTGAACCTGGGTTGTGGATTCAGCAAGCGCGACGGCTTTGTGAATGTCGATAACAGTGCGCATTGCGCGCCGGACATGATTCACGATCTTGAGACATTTCCCTGGCCCTGGGCGGATTCTTCCGTCGACGAAATCCTCATGCGGCACGTTCTGGAGCATCTGGGGGCGACGACCGATGTCTATTTCGCCGTATTACAGGAAATGTACCGTGTTTGCCGCCATGACGCCCGAATCACGGTCGTGGTGCCACATCCGCGCCATGACGATTTCCTGCACGACGCCACCCATGTTCGCGCGGTGACCCTGGAAGGCCTGTCGATGTTTTCGCGCAAGAACTGCGAGGAATGGATCGCCGCCGGCAATGCCAACACTCCGCTTGCCATGATTGCCGGGGTAGATTTCGACATGGTCGAAACCGAAGTGACGCTAGAGGAACCGTGGCGCAGCAAGTTCGACGCGGGCACGGTTTCGCGAACCGACATGATTCTGGCATTGCGGCAATACAACAATGTTGCCAAGGAGTTGAAGGCGGTTCTTCGGGTCGTAAAGGAATAAGGTATCGATGCAGGGCACGGAAACATCGTTACCGGGCGTATCCGAGACGCTCGCCGAATTCGCTGCGGGGCTCCGATTCGAGGATTTGCCGGAAAAGCTGATCGCGCATATGCGGTTGTCGACGCTGGACGCGCTGGGCTGCTGCCTTGTCGGCGCGGCGCTGCCCTGGACCCGCATGGTGGCGGAGATGGTGCTGGAAGATGGCGGCAAGCCCGAAGCCCGGCTGATCGGCACGGGTGATCCGGTGCCACTGGCGGCGGCGGCACTGGTCAACGCGACGGCGGGCCATGCCTTTGAGCTGGATGATATCCACCGTGATTCGATTATCCATCCGAATTCGATCTGCGTGCCCATCGCGCTGAACGCCGCGGAAGCCTGGGGCCGCCTGTCAGGCCGTGACGTGGTGACGGCGATCGTCGCCGGATACGAGGTCGCGACAAGGGTCGGCATGGCGGCGGGGACGGACCTGCTGCTGCGCGGTTTCCATCCGCAGGGTACCGGCGGGGCCATTGCCGCCGCGGTTACCGCCGGGCATATGCGCGGGCTGGACGCGGCCGGCATGCGCAACGCTATCGGCATCGCGACCTCGCTGGGCGCCGGGCTGATGGCGGCGCAGGAAGGGGCAATGGTCAAGCGGCTGCATTCCGGCAATGCGGCGGAGGCCGGGGTGCGCGCGGCCTTGCTCGCCGCGAAGGGTTTTACTGGAATATCGAACGTCGTCGAGGCGGAATATGGCGGTTTCCTGTCGGCCTTTGCCGGCAAGGTGGATACGGGCGGCATTACCGAAGGGCTCGGCAGCCGCTGGGAAGCCGACGAAACAGGCTTCAAGCCTTATGCCACGGTGACCAGCATCCATGCGGCGCTGGATTCGCTGGCCATGATCATGCGGGACAACGGGCTGAATGCGGATGACATCGCGAAGATCCGGGTGGGTACCAGTACGGCGACCCATGTTCATTGTGCCTGGCCCTATGAAGCGCAGAGCGTTACCGCCGCACAGATGAACCTGTATTACGGGTTGGCGGTGATCGCGTTGCACGGGGCGGCGTTCGTCGCGGAATTCGACGAGGACCGTATCGCCGACCCGGCGGTATTCGATTTCATCGCGCGGATTGAGGCAGAAGCAGATCCGGAAATTGACGGGATGGGCCGGGAATGCCGCCATATGGCGCGGATGATACTGGAAACGGTGGATGGACGCCGCTTCGAACACGAGGAACGTGACCGCCGCGGCAGCCCGCAGAACCCGGTATCGGAAGCGGATGTGAAGGAAAAATTCCGCATCCTCGCTTCCCGGCACCTTGATGCGGATACCGTGGTTCAGGTCGTTGCGCTTTGCGACCGGCTGGACAGTCTTGAATCCGTCGCGCCGCTGCTGGACGCCGTCACCGGCAACTGACGGAACGGTCGTCAGGACCGATCCGTTTTCGCGGCGCGATGAGAGCGGGGCGGGGGCGCCTTACCCCCACGTCATTTCGCCCTTGGCTACTTTGGCGCCGATTTCCAGCGCGACGCCGAGTCCAAGGCCGGGATAACGGCGCTTCATTGCAGCGATCAGCGCCCCGCTGTCGTTGGCATTCGCGACTTCTGCTTCATAGGCGAGCAGATAATCGCGCGTGAATGTCAGGCTGTCCGGCCCGGTATCCGTGACATTCGCGGCATGGCCTGCAACGACGATCTTCGGTTTGCGGGCGATCAACTCATCGAGTTCCGTGATCCATTGCGCGCGTTCTTCCGGACTCGGGGTATCCGCCATCCAGAGATGCAGTCCCTCGAAGACATACACCCCGCCGAACACGGCTTCGAGTGAAGGTACCCAAAGATAGCGGCGGTCACGCATCGTTTTCGAGGTAACGATGTCGATTTCTGTGCCTTCCAGATTCAGTGTCGGTTTGTCATAGGGTGCCGGAAATACGAGATCGTCCCGTGTCTGCGGTCCGTTTTCGCCCAGTTTCGGTCCCCAGACCGCGAGCTTGCCATCGGCCTTCCTCTTTATCAGCGCGACAGTCTCGCTTGCAGCAATCACGCGGGCGTCCGGGAACGCTTCGACCACCGGCTTCAGATTGAAGTAATAATCGGGGTCGTTGCAGCTTACATAGATGGTGGTGAGGCGTTTGCCCGTCGCCTTGATTTCGGCGACCAGGGCACGACCCGCCGGATAGTTAAAACTGCCGTCGATCAGGATCGCGTCTTCCGCGCCGGTCAACAGCACTGGCGCGCGAAAGAAGTTGTTCCCGTCGCCGCGCCAGCCGGCCCAGTTAACGGGAGTGGCGGCGCTGACGATCTTCGGAAGCGCCGACGCAAACGGAACTATGAGAATGCCAGCGAGGGCCTGGCGGCGTGTCAGGGTGGTCATGGGGGCGTTCCTTTTCTCGTTTTGCTCAAGCGAGGCGTTTTGCCGCTTGCTCATCGAAGAAAATGGGGTCAATCAAATGTCAATTAAACAGAATAAATATGGATTCTATGTAAGTTTTTAGCTTACTATTATGTATGGCTACCCGATACAATCTCAACCGACTTGCCTATTTCGTCGCCACCATTGACGAGGGCACAATCACTGCCGCCGCCGCTCGCCTCGGGGTCAGCAAGGCCGTGGTCAGCAAGCAGTTGCAGCTTCTTGAAGAAGAGACTGGTGTTGGCCTGGTTCTTCGGAATACCCGAAATCTCCAGGCGACGGAGGCCGGCCGAGCGCTCTATGCGAAGGGCAAAGCAGCGGTGCAGCAGGCCAATGATGCCTTGGAAAGTGTCATGGAGCGGGACGACACGCCGCGGGGGCGATTGCGGATCACGGCCCCGGTCGATTACGGCCTGATTCAGGTTGCGCCCCTCGTGGCGCGCTTCTGCGAGACCTATCCCGCTGTGGAGGTCGATCTCGTTCTCGCGGACGAGCTGTTGGACCTGATCGAGTCACGGTTCGATCTCGCGTTTCGTGTCGGTTGGCTGCAGGATTCGGGTAATCTTGCCCGCAAGCTGCGAGACTTCGAGGAAATTGCGGTCGCCACCCCGGCCACATTGCAGCGGTTCCCGGTCCGAAAACCCGAAGACCTGCGCGACGTGCCTTTCATTGCCAACAGTGCCTTTGCGGGCCTCAAGAACTGGGATTTCACGCGCGGTGCGGAAACACGGACCATTGCCCTCAAAACCGGGACGACGATGAATGTTACCTTCGCGATCCGGACGGCAATAACGCATAGCGCCGCCTTTACGATTCTGCCCAATTTCCTTGCGGAACCGGACCTTGAAAACGGCAGCCTGGTGCGTTTGCTCCCTGATTGGTCGTTGCGCCGGGGCGGGGTTTACACAGTGACCGCCCCCGGGCGTGTTCGTGCAAACGCTCTGCGTGTCTTTCTTCAAATGGCCTATGGCGCCAAAGGGGGCGGATGATACGAATCGCGCGGTTTCGCGTTTCGACACTGCCCTGCGCGGGTTTAGCTGCGCCCGGACACTTCCGTTTTCGCGGCGCGTTGCATCAGGACGATGACGACCCCGCCCAGTGTGGCCAGCGAAGCGAGCACCAGGCGCAGGGTGATATCCTCTGACAGCAGAACAACGCCGAAAGCCGCCGCGATGACCGGCACCGAGAGCTGGACCGTCGCCGCGCGGATCGCTGTCAGACCGGGAAGTGCTGCATACCAGATGACATAGCCGCAGCCCGAAGCAACGGCACCGGAGGCGATGGCCAGCGCAATGCCCTGGGGGGAAAGGTTCAGGTCGTCCAGAAAGAACAGGCTGACAAGCAGCATGGGGGGAACGGCGAAGATGAAATTTTTCGCCGTGGCGGCCAGCGGATCCGCCACGTTCCGTCCAAGTAGCGAGTAGAATCCCCATGCAATTCCGGCGGCGGCCATCAGCATGGCGCCTATGGGGTCGGGGGCGGTCACGCCCGGGGATACAAGATAGACCAGCCCGCCAATGGCGAGCAGAAGCCCGGCCCAGGACAGGACCGGGAACCGTTCGCCACCGCGCAGTGCCACACCGAACATTGTCAGCTGGACGGCGCCGAAAAGGACCAGCGCGCCCGTGCCGGTGCTGAGCGACAGATAGGCGAAGGAAAAACAGATCATATAGGTGAACAGCATCGCGGCGCTGCACCAGTCGGCTTTGGCGCTGGCGCGTCGACCGGGCCGGAGCAGCACGAACAGGCCCAGCGTCAGCGCACCGGAAACCGCCTGGACCACGGTAAATCCTGCCGCATCAATAAGTTCCGGCCCGAGGGCGAGGCGGCACAGCACCGAATTGGCAGCGAAGGCCAGCATGGCGATGCCGGTCAGCAGCACGCTGCGTGTGACGGAGGACGGTGCAAACATTAATCCGTACATATACTATAATCGGAATGTGAACGAGCGACGCGTGACAATCGACAGGGAGTGGCAGGGGAATGTTTGAAATCGATCGGTTTATCGACGACTGCAAGGCGGCGGTCGCCGCCGATGACAGCCACAAGGCGACCCGCGAGGTGGTGGAACGCGCGATGTCTGACCCCGCCGCGGTGCTAAAGGGGTTGGGCGAGCCGACAAAAAGTGAGATCCAGAAAATCTACAATTCGCCCGAACTGACGATCATCAATGTCGTCTGGGCGCCCTATATGACGATCATGCCGCATAACCATGAAATGTGGGCGGTGATCGGCATGTATACCGGGCGCGAGGACAATGTCTTCTGGCGGCGCCTTCCGAATGAAGACGGTGGCAAGCTGGAAGCCGCCGGTGCGAAGGCGCTGTCGGTGAAGGATGTGTCGCCACTCGGCAAGGATATCATCCATTCGGTAACCAACCCGCTGCCCCGGCTGACTGGCGCGATCCATGTCTATGGCGGCGATTTTTTCTCGATTGCGCGCAGCGAATGGGACGCTGAAACGCTTCTTGAGGCGCCCTATAACGTCGAAAAGAACATGAAATTGTTCGAGGATTTCGGTCGTTTCACGGCGCCCTGAGCGTCGTTGAACAGTCAGGTTCGGGGCAGGCACCCAGTTTTCTGTGTGTCATTGATCTTCTGAATTAATGCGAAAGCGTGTTACGCCGTTTGGATCTGCCCTTGCCAGATACGCGGAGCAGGCGTTGGAACGTTGGGCATTCCAAATGGCTCGGCGCCGGGCAATCAGCGGCATGGATAAGGCCATCTCGCATGGCGACCATCTGTTTGATGTTTCTATCCAGTTCCTCGGCTTTGGCGAGAAGCTGATCCCTGTCGATTTGCGGGCGACCATCGGCGGTAAACATGGCGGCGATTTCGTCGAGCGAGAATCCGGCGCGGCGCCCCAATGTAATGAGAGCGAGTCTTTCCAGAACATTGGAATCAAAATGCCTTCGCAAGCCGTTTCGGCCTGTCGATTGAATGAGACCCTTTTCTTCGTAATACCGTAATGCAGAGGCTGCCAGCCCGGATTGCCTGGCAACTTCGCCGATATCCATCGTTCCTGTCTGTGTCATTTTCCTCTTGACCTAAAGTCCACTTGAATTTGTACCCTGCGCCAAATCAAACGGCATTACAATGTTCAAAGGAGCGACAATGCAGCGGGAATTCTGGCATGAAAAATGGCAAAGCGATAACCTCGGGTTTCACGAAGGCAGGCCCAATTCCCTGCTTTCGAAAAACTTCAGTACGCTTGCTCTAGATAAGAAAGACCGTGTGTTTGTGCCATTATGTGGCAAGACGACCGATATCGATTGGTTCCTTTCCAACGGCTATTGTGTCGCTGGGGCTGAATTAAGTGAAAAGGCGGTCCGACAACTGTTTGTCGACCTAGATATCGTTCCAGAAATCACCGGAACCAGGCAGCTAAAGCATTATAGCAGCAGTAATATCGACATTTTTGTTGGTGATATCTTTGATGTGTCCAGCGGCATTCTAGGGCATGTCGATGCGGTCTATGACCGGGCGGCTCTCGTCGCATTACCGATTGAAATGCGCGAGTCATATACAAGCCATATCGTCGAAATAACAAATGCCGCACCGCAGCTTTTGATTTGCTTTGAATATAATCAGAGCTTGTTGGCAGGGCCTCCTTTCTCAATCCCCGGCGATGAAGTGAGAAAATATTATGGGCACCATTACGATGTCTCTCTAATTGATAATGTAAATGTCGATGGTGGGCTGAAAGGAGTATGTGCCGCAACAGAGGCGGCCTGGCTTCTGGAAAACAACTGAACCCGGATGATGAAATGCCGGGTAAACGGACTGTCGTTTCAGTGAGCACGCGTGCGAGCGCTTTGGGTGGTGCTCGCGCCTGTCGAATTCACTGTCATCCTGCTGCGTGCATGACCAAGTATCACTGACTCATCAGTGTTGCACGCACAGGACTTCCGGTTTGATCGCGGTTTTTCTACCGGCTCTTGTCGGAATAATCCGACCAGGATGATTCGCCGTAGATGCTGTAGGGCGTGCCCTGCAACCCGCTGCCGGTCCGGCCGACGATTCGGGCACGATCGAAGGCAATGCCAAGCTTGTCCTGCTGCCGCCGGAAGCGTTTCCGCCCAAGCGTGAATCGAAGCGCCACGGCGACGAACAGCAAGGTCAGAGCCACTGCCGCAACCAGTTCATATATGTAATATTCTTCAGCCATGACCGCAGTATAACCCAAAGAGCATCTGGTCAAACAGCCCCACCGTCAGCACGCCTATCGGCTTAGGTTTCGGGCGAAAAACGCGACCGTATCGTCGCGGGCCGACATACGCGATTTCCGGGTTCCATACAGATGTGCGCCCAGTTCGCCGCATTTACGGAAAGCGGCGCCGACAAAATCCGCCCAGCTTCCGCCCCGGTCCGATATGTCGTCCAGCACGTGATAGCCGTCACTGGTTAGCGTGGCTGGACCACAGCGGTTGAATGTCGCCGCCTTGGACAGGTAGCGGTCGATGACATGGACGAAGGAATGCCCCGCGTCCGGATATACCTTGATGGAAACCGGGAATCCGGCCTGGACCAGTTTCGGCACATAGGATTCGCAGAACCGGGCCGGTGTGTAATCATCATCCGCGCCAGCCAGGATCAGCATCGGTGCGCCGGTCATGTCGATTTTTTCCCGGTGCGCGGTACAGCTTGGATAGACCGGCAGATGCGCGGCAAACCGTAGTTCTTTGCCCAGCACGCTTTCCACCGTGCGGCGGTCCGCCGTTTCCAGCGCGACAATGCCGCCGAAGGAATAACCGGTAACGCCGATCCGGGCGGCATCCACTTTTGGATGGGCGGACAGGGACTTCAACGCCATCAGCGCATCGACGATCCGTGCCGATTTTGACAGCCGGCGCTGGTCGCGAACGGTGCTGCGCAGGCCGCGACCGTCATAGCTGTTGGCGACGAAACCGCCGATACCGGCCTTATGCAGTGATGGAATCACGACACGATACCAGCTTTCCAGATTATCCTTGTGCCCGCTGCCATGCTGGAACACGACGACGGGGAAGGGACCATCGCCATCGGGCAGGTATAATTCGCCGCTCAGTTCGGATTCGCCGACGGCCCAATTGCCCTGATAGATGGCGGCAATGGTTTCCGGGTTATAGCCTTGGTATTGCAGTATCTCGGGATCTGCCGCGGTTACATCGAGGGCCGTCGTTGCCAGAAGAAGGCTTCCGATTCCAAGCGTGCAAAGGCCGTTTTTAAAGGTTCGGTACATTGTGATTCCCCTTGTAGAGCCGAATCATTCAACGCCGCAATCGTGCCGGAACTATGGCATTTCCGGGGCCTTTCAGGACGGCCGGTCGCCCCGTACGAGGATGCGATGCAGGTGGCGGTGCTGGCTTTTGTCAAAGTCGAAGCCCGCTTTGTGCATGGTGGACCGGTTGTCGATGATCAGCATGTCGCCGACCTGCCATTCATGTACGAAGTGGAATTCGGGCTTGATGGATTTTTCCAGCAGGTCTTCCAGGAAGTCCTGCGTTTCCTGCGGCTCCATGCCGATGACCCGCTCGGTCTTGGATTTGTGGAACCAGATTGATTTGGTACCGGTTTCCGGGTGGGTGCGCACCAGCGGCTGCACTGTGGGCGGCTTGGTCGAGGCTTTCTGCACCTTGACGATATCCGGGTTGGCGCTGGCCATCCGGGCGCTGCTGATCAGCGTGTTTTCCGTCTTCATGTCGACGATCTTTTCGCGGATATCTTCCGGCAGGGCTTCATAGGCGTCGCGCATGTTGCAGACCGCCGTGCCGCCGCCGGTATCCGGCAGCTCGACCGCGTACAGCATGGTGAATTTCGGGGGGCATTCCTGGTTGGTATGGTCGGTATGCCAGGTCGCATTATTGGCGATCTTCGCCGGTTTGCCGTCACTCGCCTTGTGCCGGTTCGACAGCACGCTGATCAGCGGATGCCCATCGACCAGATACATCCGGTTCTGGTCTTCCATCAGCTCGCCGAACTGCTCCGCCGCAGCCTGATACTGCGCGGGCGTGAGGACGTTGCCGCGGATCACGATGGCGACGTTTTCCAGCAGCGCGTCATAGACGGTCTTGAACGTTTCCGCGTCCATCGGCTTGGTCAGGTCCACCCCGGTGATGATGGCGCCGACATGGTCCTTGACCTTCTCGATCTGGGGGGCAGGTTTCTTGGCGAGCACGTTCATGATGTTTCTCCTCCCGAAAGCAGCGGGCCGGGTTGCGTGGCGACCGCGTGCCGCAAGCTTAGCGCGATCCCGTCAGCATGAAAACCGGTCAGAAAATGCCGTCCGTATTCCGGGCGGCGTTCTGCAATGAGCCGGTATCGGCGACCGGTAGCAGCCGGGTCAGGGAAGCGGCGTCCCCGGTGCCGACATTCGTTGCAAGCTCGGTAAAGCGTGTCCGCTCCGTTTCGCTGACCGCATGCGCCGCCAGTGTGTCGAATTTGGCGATGTAATTAGCGCGCGCAAACGGGCTGGCCCCCTGCGGGTGGGCATCGGCCATCGCGATCTCATCGGTGACCTGCGTGCCGTCATCCAGCACGATGGTGACCTTGCCGCCGAATGCCTTGTCCGACAGATCGGTTGAATGATAGCGGCGTTCCCATTCCGCATCGCCTTCGGTCTGGACCTTTTGCCAGAGCGATACGGTTTCCGGCCGGTGGGCGCGCTCGGAATCGTAGGAATCCTCGTGATGCCAGCGCCCGTCTTCCAGCGCGACGGCGAAGATGTAGGGCAGGGAATGATCCAGCGTTTCGCGGCTGGCATCGGGGTCGTATTTCTGCGGGTCATTGGCGCCGGAACCGATGACCTTGTGGGTATGCTCGCTGGTGAGGATGCGTATTTCGGCGATCTTGCCCGTATCCGGGATACGTCCGCGCATGCGGAAGGCAAGGTCGATCATCGCCTGGGCCTGGTATTCGGCGGAATGCGCCTTGGTGTAGCTTTCCAGAATGGCGCGTTTCGCTTCGCCCGCTTCCGGCAAGGCGACGTGGTAGACGGCTTCCGGACCGTCCAGCAACCAGGCGATGACACCGTCTTCGCCTTCATAGATTGGTGCCGGGCTGGTCTGGCCGCGCATGGCGCGGTCCACGGCTTCGATGGCCAGCTTGGTCGAATGCCCCGGCGCGGCCGCCTTCCAGGATGAAATCCTTCCCTTGCGGGACTGCCGTGTGGTGCAACAGACATGCAGGGTCTGGTTGATCGCCTGATAGATGGTGTCGACGGGCAGCCCCAGCATCGCGCCCAGCCCGCCAGCGGCCGCAACGCCGGTATGCGCGATGTGATCGATCTTGTGGGCATGCAGTGAGATGCTTTTAACCAGTGCGATATGGATTTCATAGGCCGCCGCAATGCCGCGCAGCAGCGCCGCACCGTCACATCCCATCTGCTGGGCGACAGCAATCATCGGCGGAATGCTGTCGCCGGGATGGGCGTAATCCGCCATCAGGAACGTGTCGTGGAAGTCCAGTTCGCGCACCGCCGTGCCGTTCGCCCAGGCGGCCCATTCCGCATCGACTCGGATATCGGCGGGCAATCCGAACAGCGTTGCACCACCGTCGCGGGGATGGGCCAGCGCCTGCGCCCGCGCGGCGACGACCGGCGCGCGGTTGATGGCAGCCATGGCCACGGATGCATTGTCCACAATCCGGTTACCGATCATTTCCGCGACGTCGGCGTCGAGCGGGACGGGATCGGCGGCCACCATCGCCAGCTTCCAGGCGAGTTCTTCCTCTCGCGGGAAGGGGGCGGCAGAGGGATGGGTACGGACGTCGTGAATTTTCATTGTTGTGCCTCTTGAATGGCCCGCCAGATGCGTTCCGGCGTGGCCGGCAGGTCGATATGGGTGACGCCCAGCGGTGCGAGGGCATCAATAATGGCATTCATGGTGGCGGGCATCGCGCCGACCGTGCCCGCTTCGCCCGCGCCCTTGGCGCCCAGCGGGTTAGTCGGGGTCGGGACCGGGTGGCTTTCTATGGCGATGTCGCAAAAATCATCGGCGCGGGGCATGGCGTAGTCCATGAAGGAACCGGTCAGCAACTGCCCGCTGTCCGGGTCATAGGCGATGTCTTCCTTCAGGATCTGGCCGACGCCCTGGGCGATGCCGCCATAGATCTGCCCCTTGAGCAACAGTGGGTTGATTACCGTGCCGACATCGTCGACCACGGCATAGCGCTGCATCGACACCGCGCCGGTTTCCGGGTCGACCTCGACCTCGCAGACATGGGTGCCGTTGGGGAAGTTCGATACCTCGGGCACGAAGGTGCCGGTTTCGCTGAATCCGGGTTCGATATCCGCTGGCAGGGCGGTCATCATGAACGCGGCCCTTGCCACCTCGCGCAGGGTGACCGAGCGGTCCGTGCCCGCAACCGTGAACCTGCCTTCCGCGAAACCGATATCGGCTTCCGATGTTTCCAGCATATGCGCCGCGATCCGCTTGCCCTTGGCAGCGATTTTATCCGCCGCCAGCACGATGGCCGAACCGCCCATCGAGGTGGAGCGCGACCCGAAGGTGCCGATGCCGAAGGTCACCCGGTCGGTATCGCCCTCGACGACGCGGATGTCCTCCATTTCCATGCCCAGATGTTCGCTCAGGATCTGCTTGTAGATCGTGTCATGCCCCTGGCCGTGGTTGACCGTCCCGATATACAGGGTCGCGGTGCCCGACGCCTCGAAGCGCAGTTCGGCGACCTCCTGCATGCTGCGGCCACCGGCCTGTTCGATGGTGCAGGAAAACCCGATGCCGCGTCGTTTGCCGCGTGCGGCGGCTTCCGCCCGCCGCGCCTCGAACCCGGCGTAATCGGCCATGGTCAGCGCCTTGTCCATGATGGTTTCGAAATCGCCGCTGTCGTATTTGAAGGTCAGCCCGGTCTGATAGGGAAAGGCATCGGCGGGGATCATGTTGCGGCGGCGCAATGCCACCCGGTCGATGTTCATTTCCCGCGCCGCCGTATCGATCAGCCGCTCGATCACATAGGCCGCTTCCGGCCGTCCCGCGCCGCGATAGGGGCTGGTCGGGTTGGTGTTGGAGAACGCGCCGGTCACCGCGACATGGATCGCCGGCGTCGTATAGACCCCGGCCAGTGTGCCGATATTACCGATGGCGGGTTGCGGCCCCATCGTGGCGAGATAGGCGCCGATATTGACGGTCGTCTTTACCCGCAGCGCCAGGAAATCGCCGTCCTTGCTCAACGCCAGTTCGGCCTCGGTAATATTGTCGCGGGCGTGTTCGTCGCTGGCGAAGGATTCCGAGCGGTCGGACGCCCATTTGACCGGCCGCCCGATCTTGGTCGATGCCCACAGCGCCAGCGGGTATTCGACATAGGTGCCGCCCTTCATGCCGAAGCTGCCGCCGACATCGTTGGAATGGACGCGGAACTTGTGCTCCGGTTGATGGAAAAAGTTCTCCGCCAGATCCTTGCGCAATCCGTGGGGCCGCTGCACCCCGGCATAGACCGTGTAGCTGTCGGCCATCGGGTCGTAGCTGGCGTTGCAGCCGCGCGGTTCCATCGACACCGTGGCGACGCGGTTGATGACGATCCGCTGTTTGACGACATGATCGGCTTTGGCGAAGCCGGCCTCGGTCGCGGCTGCGTCACCGGCCTGAAACAGGAAGGCCTCGTTTTCCGGGCAGTCTTCCCACAGCGTGCCGGATTCGTCATTGGCGGCGGTGGCGGTATCGGCGATCACGGGCAGGGGCGTGTAATCGACCGCGATCATCTCCGCCGCGTCGCGCGCCTGATCCAGGGTTTCCGCCACGATGATCGCCACCGGGTCGCCGACGATCCGCACCCGGTCGGCCCACATGCCGGGATGCGGCGGGCGATACATCGGCGAGCCGTCACGCCGGGTCAGGTTCGGCACCGCACAGGTGATACCGCCCAGTCCGTCGGCTTCGTAATCGGCCCCGGTCAGCACCAGCAGCACGCCGGGCATGGCGCGCGCTTCATCGCAATCAATCGACAGGATACGCGCTTGGGCGTGGGGCGAGCGCAGGAACACCGCATGGCTTTGCCGGGGCAGGGTGACATCGTCCATGTACCGCCCGCCGCCGCGCAGCAGCCGGGGGTCTTCGGTGCGCGATACCGGTTGTCCGATGGCGAAGCGTGTCATGGCCTGTCCCTCTGCGTTTGCAGTCTGCTAGGTATGCTAAGCATAATCGCGACGGCGTCTACAGGACCGGGAAAGGACCAGCCATGCAGAACAGGGGTGTCATTTTTGCGAAGCGGCCGGATGGTGCGGTAACCCCGGATGTTTTCGATTGCCGTGATCTGCCGATGCCGGAAGCAGGGCCCGGCGATGTGCTGGTACGCAATATCTACCTGTCCTGCGACCCTTATATGCGCGGCCGGTTCAAGGCGGATTCGAACAAGGCCTTTACGCTGGGTGCGGTCATCCCGGCGCGGGTGGTGGCGCAGGTTGTGACTTCGAACAATCCGGATTTCAACACCGGCGATTACGTCTGGGGGTTCATGGGATGGGAGCTGTATTCGCTGGTGCCGGGCGGGCAGAGGCTGCGCATTATCGACCCGTCGCTCGGGCCGATCTCGCACGCGATCACCGTGCTTGGCATGCCGGGGCTAACCGCACATGTCGGCATCATGGATATCGGTAAACCCGCGCCGGGCGAGACCTGCTTTGTTTCGGCTGCATCGGGCGCGGTCGGGCAGGTAGCGGGGCAGATCGCGAAGCTGCAGGGTTGCCGGGTGATCGGCAGCGCGGGCAGCGCCGCCAAGATCGCCCATATCACCGATACGCTCGGCTTCGACGCGGCGTTCAACTACAAGACCGCTCCGTCAATCGCCGGAGCGCTGGACGAACACTGTCCGAACGGCATCGACATCTATTTCGACAATGTCGGCGGCGAAACGCTGGAAGCGGTCATCGACCGCATCAACCCGCGCGCCCGTATCGCCGTCTGCGGCCAGATCAGCGGCTATGACAGCCAGACCGCTGAATGGGGCGAACCCCGCAACCTGGAAAAAATCACACTGGCCGGCGCGGTAAAGACCCGCTTCTCCGTCTACGATCACATGGATCAGTACGACGCCTTCGTCCCGCGCATGGCCCAATGGCTGAAGAATGGCGACGTTGTCTATTTTGAGGATATCTGGGACGGGATCGAGAAGACGTCCGAAGCGTTCATCGACATGATGACGGGTGGGAATCTCGGGAAGCGGTTGGTGCGGGTGGGGGAAGACGCGACAATTTAGTGTACGCAAACGTTTCGAAGCGGAGCGCAATAGGTGCATTGAAGAACCAAATTTTGGGCAACCATTTTTTCTAGAGACGCGAAAATGGAAATCAATGACGAATTGAAAATTGAAACATACAAGCGCCTTGGCGAAATTGGGGTTCTTGGACTGAAAACAGGGTTTCTGCTTAATGGAGGCGCTGCTATCGCAATACTAACATTCGTTGGGAATATCGTTCAGACAGATAAAAACTTGGCTGGAGAGTTAGCCTGGTCGATAGAAAAATTTGTGGCCGGAATAGTTTGCACCGCTGTAGCGGTTGTTCTTACTTACATTATGCAATTGCGATTATTTCGTGAATACGTCGACGCTCTTACGTCAAGGCATCCATGCCCCCTTAGGATCGCTGTTGCCCTTGTTCTTACAAGCATTGGGTTATTTTGCTGGGGAGCAATTGTCGCAATGTCAGCCTTCAAATAGCTAAGATCTCTGTTAGGCTTATCCGAATGCCAAATTTCTGGTGACTGGCAACGCGAGTTACCAAATATTACCAAGAGGAAACTGACACATGCCGTATCTCGAACGGGAAGGCGCGAAGATATTCTACGAGGATAACGGCATCGCGGAGGACGGCCGCACCGCCATCCTGTGGACGCATGGCTATGGCGCAGGTTCGGCGATGTGGCAGGGGCAGGTCGATGCCTTTGGCGACAGGTTCCGCATGATCCGCTGGGATGTGCGCGGGCATGGGCGCAGCGAGGTGCCGGACGACATGGGCGCGTTCAGCACCGAGCATGTCATCGCTGATATGACGGCACTGCTGGACCACCTGTGTCTTGAGCGCGTTATCCTGGCCGGGCACTCGCTGGGCGGGTTCATGTCGCTGCGCTTTCACAGCTTTTATCCCGAGCGGGTCATCGCCCTGATCCTGCAGGGCAGCGGGCCCGGCTTCCGCAATGCCGAGGCGCGGGAGAAATGGAACGTCATAGCGTGCGAAAAGGCGGATGCGCTGGAAGCGGAGGGGCTGCCCGCGCTGCGCGGCGGTGCCGAGGCGCAACTGTGCACGCATATCTCGGTGAAGGCGCTGGCCAATGCTGCGCGCGGCATCCTGACCCATACGGATTCCCGGGTGATGGAACATATGGCCGATATCACGGTGCCGACCCTCATCCTTGTCGGCAGCGACGACAAGCACTTCCTCGGGGCGGCGTCCTATATGGAAAAGAAGATTGCCGGGTCCCGCCAGGTTGTCATTGCCGATGCCCATCACGGCTGCAATGTCGACCAGCCGGAAGCGGTCAACCGCGCGCTGGGGGACTTTCTCGCCGGATTCTAACGGCGACGGCCCTCTACCCCATCGTCGCAAACACTTCCGCCGTCACCTGCTGCGTCAGCGGTTCGCCCTTTTGCCAGCGTTCGAATTCTTTGATGACCAGTGCTGAAAGGCGCGGGCATTCGTCGCCGACGGTGCCGCCGATATGCGGGCTGACGATTACGTTCGGCAGGTCCCAGAGCGGCGAGCCATCCACCGGCGGTTCCGGCATGGTCACGTCGAGCAGCGCGGTCAGGTCCGCCCGGTCCCGCATCACGCGGATCAGGTCCTCTTCGACGACCTGCGCGCCGCGCCCGGTATTGATGAAGGTGGCGCCGCTGCGCATCGCGCTGAAATGGTCCTTCGTGAGGACGCCGCGCGTGTCCGGGATATCGGGGATGTGGTTGGAAACGATATCGGCGCGCTCGAAAACGGCTTCCATCGATGCGGATTCGATGTCAAGTTCTGCTGCCCGTTCCGCCGTCAGGAAGGGGTCATAGGCAATGACCTTCAGCGGATAGGATCGCAGCAGCTCACGCAGCCGCGTGCCGATCTTGCCGACCCCCAGCAGGCCGATGGTCGCGCCGTTGACGCCGGGATGCGTGAAGGCCTTGGCGGAGGTGTTGTTGTGGGAATCCTGATACTGCCGGACGGCGCGGAAATAGCCGCGCAGCGACAGCAGGATTTGTGACAGGCACATTTCAGCGACCGGGATCGCATTGGCCTCCCAGGCGCTGACCAGGATGACGTCGTGATCGATCAATGGCTGGGCGAAGGCTTTCACATTCCCCGCCGCGTAGAACACCGCCTTCAGCTTCGGCATGGCGGCGAAATGCTCCGCCTTGAACGGGATCAGCCCCCAGCTCGCGAAGATAACCTCGACCTCGGCAAGGTCCGCGGCGTGATCGTCAAAATTGCCGGCACTGATGACATCCGGATACAGGTCGGTCAGTGCCGCGATCCGGTCGCGCGCTTCGGCGGTGAAAACCTCGCCGTTGGAGGCGGGGTAATCGAAGAACAGGGCGGATTTGAGTGTGGCCGGTCCGGTCATGGGGTGCTCCGCAACGATTGGAAGAATGCGTCAACTGGGAATGCGGGCGCATGATAACGGATCGTGCGCGCTGTTGCAGTCAGCGAATTGAAACAATGCTACGGATGTGTGGGATAAATTACATATTGTGTCCCCGTAATATAGGCACTCCACACCGGTTTGGATGGCTTTGGGGGCGCTGTAAAAATCGTCCGAAACACTTTCCGTTCCGGCGCCAATCCGGTGATCCGACAAGCGCCTCCTGACGTACAAGTTCAAAAGACACAGGAGGTTAAAATGCGAGATCTGATAAAACTTGGCATTGTTGCCATCATGTTGCCGTGGGCGGCACCCGTGGCTGCGGGCACCCTCGCAGGGGACGCGGCCGCGATCGATCATCGGGAATACCCGTCGAACACCGAACTATGGCGCCCGTCGGCGGATCGCGATGATCCCAGCGCGCAGCATAATCTGGGCGTTGTTTATGCCGGTGGCGATGGTGTGTGGCAGGACGATGCGGAGGCGCTGAAATGGTTCCGCAAGTCGGCCGAACAGGGATATGCCCCGGCGCAATACAGTCTCGGTCACATGTATCTGGAGGGCGCGGGTGTTTCGCAGGACCTTGCCCGGGCCACGGCCTATTTCGGCAAGGCTGCGGAGCAGGGATACCTCAAAGCGCAATACGAACTGGCGATCCTGCTGTTTCAGGGGCAGGGCGTCACGGAAGACTATATTGCCGCCTATAAGTGGCTGGAAATCGTTGCATCAAAGGGAAACACCCTGGCGTCGGAGAAGCGGGAGGTCGTTGCCATGAAAATGACCCCGGTGGAAATCGCTATCGCCCGGAAGCAGGCGAAGGACTGGCAACGCAAGTGACCGCAGATTAAGCCTCGCGCAACAGGGACAGCGCGAGGCTTTTTCAGGTTCCGTTCAACGTTCGGTCAGGTGCAGATCGGGAAAGCCGGTAAAGGGCATAAACCGCCGTGCTCGGTACGCGGACGCCTTGGTGAAACGTTCTTCACCGCGAGTCTTTGTGCTTCTCGATTTCGGACCAGGTGAGCAGGCCGAGCAGAAAAGCCGCCTGATTGCCATCGGTTGTTTCCCGATTTTCCGCCGAACTGATAATCGAGATGGTGAGATTCTCGGCATAAACCATTGCTGACTTGGTAACCTGTTCGATGCCATTGGCCAGCTGCATTTCCCGATAGCTGGTAAAGGTCGTAAACGCGGGTTCCTCCAGCTTTTCCTGCGTCCCGATTTTCAGTGTGGTGCCTTGTGGAAGACGCGGCTGAAGGAGGGACACGACAGTCTTCGCCCGGGATTTGAATGCCTCGAAATCCGGGTTCTTTTCCGGGCCGGAGAGGGAGTAGCTCACCTTGGACCCCGGCCCACATTTCGGTGCCTTGCAGAGAAACAAATGAATCTGCCCTCTGGGGCTGTATTTGTAGCTATACCCGTCCAGGGCCACAGGCGGCGCGGGGTGTGCGGCCTGCTGCGCCGTAACCTCGTTTGCCGGCAGGCCGAACACTGTGGCTGCGAAAAAGGCGATGATGAATAGTCGTTGGATAGGGCGCATGGTCATTCGTTCCTTGAGACAGGATAAAGAAGGTGGCCGCCTTGGCGCGATGTCAGCCGTCAGGGCAGGTGACGGCGCGGCGGACCCAGATTGTGCGATGCGTTCCACACCCGGTGGATTTCACCGCGCACCGGTTCCTGCAGCAGATTAATACCGTTGCCGCAGCCGGAACAGACCAGAACGTCGTTATTCGCCAGCCAGTCGATATCCTTGCGCTCGTTCGCGCCGCATGCCGGGCACGGGACCGTCATGTGCTTGTCGCCATCCTGCATCGGAAGCCTCCCTTCCTGCGTGCTGTAACTGACACGGATTCGATGTATTATAGACATATAATACACGAAAATATAGTACGGAGGTGAGGATGTCGCAGGTATTCATGAACTGCCCGAACACCGGCAACCCCGTTTATGTCGGTCTGAACATGGAATTCAACGAACTGGAATCCCATGAACTGGATACGGCGGAAATGACGCTGGAAAAATGCACCCTGTGCGGCAAGGATCACGTCTTCCGAATGCGCGACCTGTTCCTGCGCTCGGATGGGGGCGGGTGAGGGGCGGCGGAGCAGCCTCTGCTATTGTGAGATTTAAACTGCCTTGTTGGGACAAAAGTGCGTTGCGTGAGAACGCCGGAGCAATAATCCACCACTGAAGCGGCCAGATTGTCTGGTTGTTGGCCGGAGTAAAAATCCGCCAGTGGTAAGCTTTCTGCATTTTGCAGAGGGCGGGGATGAAGCAAGTGGAATTGTATGGTCGCGTGCGTTATGCGGTAAAAATTCAAGGTATGAGCCGCCGCGAAGCGGCAAGGTTGTTCGGCATTGACCGTCGCACGGTTGATAAGATGTTGGCGTTCTCGACCCCACCTGGCTATCGCCGCAAGAAGGCGCCGAACCGGCCCAAGCTTGATCCGTTTGTCGGTATTATCGACCAGATCCTTGAGTGTCCGGCCCGAAATGAGTTGAGTGATTTCAGTAAGTTGTGATTCTCTCGTTTGTGTTGAAGCAAATGAGGAGACACAACATGTGGACTGAGATCACCCGCCCGCAGTTTGATCGTTCGAGCCTTCGTTACGCAAGCGACTTGACGGATAAGGAGTGGCGTTTGATTTCGCCATTATTGTCCCCGCCGCGTCGATTAGGCCGCCCGCGAACCACGGATTTTCGAGAAGTGGTGAATGGGATTTTTTATGTGGCGCGCACCGGTTGCCAATGGCGCATGGTGCCCCGGGAATTTCCGCCACGCAGTACGATCCAGCGATATTTTTACGCTTGGCGCTCGGATGGAACCTTGCACGTCATCAATCGCCAACTGGTGATGTCGATGCGGGAAACCTCTGGGCGCACGACCAGCCCGACCGCCGGGGTGATCGACAGCCAGACGGTGAAAACCACGGAAAGCGGCGGTGTTCGGGGCTATGACGCGGGAAAGAAGGTCAAAGGGCGCAAGCGTCATATCGTGACCGACACAGGCGGCTTTCTGGTCGCCGTCATGGTTCACGCCGCCGATATCCAGGATCGCGACGGCGCGCCCGCGCTGTTGGCGTCGATACGCCACGCCTTTCCCCGGTTGCGCCATGTTTTCGCCGATGGTGGTTACGCGGGACCGAAGTTGCGCGACGCGCTGGCCAAACTTGGGAAGTGGACCGTGCAGATCGTCAAGCGCTCCGACGCCGCCAAGGGGTTCGTATTGTTGCCCCGCCGCTGGGTGGTTGAGCGCACCTTCGCTTGGCTCGGTCGTAACCGCCGTCTCGCCAAAGATTTCGAGGAAACCATCGAAAGCGCGGAGGCATGGCTCCTGATCGCCAGCATTCAACTGCTCGCCCGACGATTGGCAAGAGCATGAAAACATGGATATCATTTCGAGTCAGACTCTGAGGACGATACCAAACGTCTGAAGAAGCAGCGTCATACGTCGAAGCGGATCTTTGAGCGGCTTCGTGATGAATATGGCTTTGCCGGTGGCATCACCATCGTGAAGGATTATGTTTTTGCCGCCCGGCAACGTCAGCGGGAGATGTACGTGCCGTTGAGCCATTCTCCGGGCCATGCCCAGGCAGATTTTGGTGAAGCGGATGCAGTCATCGGCGGCATCCAGTGCCGGGCCCATTATTTTGTCATGAGCCTTCCTCATAGCGACGCCTGTTTCGTTTGTGCTTATCCCGCAGCGACCACGGAAGCATGGCTAGATGGCCACAACAGGGCCTTCAGCTTCTTTGGCGGCATCCCTAAATCGATCCTGTATGATAACGACAAGGTTCTGGTGGCGCGGATATTGCCAGATGGCACACGACAACGGACACGGGCATTCAGCGGCCTCCAGTCTCATTATCTTTTTGAAGATCGTTATGGCCGCCCAGCCAAAGGGAACGACAAGGGTAACGTGGAAGGCATCGTCGGTTTTGCCCGCCGGAACTTCATGGTGCCGGTTCCACAGTTCGAGAGTTGGGATGCCTTCAATGCTCACCTGGAAGAGCAATGCCGCAAGCGCCAACGTGATGTTTTGCGTGGCGAGCGCGAGAGTATCGGTGCGCGGCTTGTTCGTGATCAGGATGTGCTGGCAGACTTGCCTCCCGTCCTGTTCGATGCCTGTGATAGACAGGCCACGCGGGTCAGTTCCCTATCCCTGGTACGGTATCGAAACAATGATTATTCGGTGCCCGTCGCCTTTGGCCATCAGGACGTCTGGGTCCGTAGCTATGTCCATGAGGTCATCATCGGCTGCGCCAGTGAGGAGATCGCTCGTCATCCCCGTTCCTATGATCGGGAGGATCTGATCTTCAACCCGATCCACTATCTGCCTTTGCTGGAGAAGAAGGTCGGTGCCCTGGACCAGGCGGCGCCGTTGGTGGGTTGGGATCTGCCAGATGTATTCGTAACTCTGCGTCGCCTCCTTGAAGCCCGGATGGGCAAACCGGGGAAGCGGGAGTACGTACAGGTCCTAAGGCTGCTTGAGATATTCGACCTCAATGACCTACATGGCGCGATCAGAGATGCCCTGCGCTTAAGCGCGATTAGCTTTGACGCCGTTAAACATCTGCTGCTGTGCCGCATAGAGCGGCGTCCGCCAAAGCTCAATCTGGACATCTATCCTTATCTGCCACGGGCTCAGGTGGCGACGACATCGGCGGCCAGTTACATGAACTTACTGCACGGGGCGAAGAGAACCGATAGCTCTGATAAGGAAGTAATGGGCGGTGCATTATGACCGATACGCCACAGCTCTTGCTATCCCATCACCTGAAAGCGCTCAGGCTCCCCACCTTCCTCAGGGAATACGACAAGCTGGCCCGCCAATGCGCCGCCGAGGGTGTCGATCATGTCCGCTATCTCGTCCGCCTGACCGAACTGGAATTGATCGACCGGGAACGCCGCATGGTCGAACGGCGGATCAGACTGGCCAAGTTCCCCGCCGTCAAAAGTCTGGACAGCTTCGACTTCAAAGCCATCCCATCGCTGAACAAGATGATGGTTCTAGAACTGGCCCGATGTGAATATGTCGAGCGACGTGAGAACGTTATCGCGCTCGGTAACTCAGGCACCGGTAAAACCCATATCGCCCTCGGTCTCGGCCTGGCGGCTTGCCAGAAAGGCCTCAGTGTTGGATTTACCACGGCGGCCGCCCTGGTCCACGAGTTGATGGAGGCCAGGGATGAGAAACGCCTGCTGCGGTTCCAAAAACAATTGGCAAAATACAAGCTGCTGATTATCGATGAGCTGGGCTTCGTGCCACTCAGCAAAACAGGGGCCGAGCTTTTATTCGAGGTGTTCTCTCAGCGTTACGAGCGTGGCTCAACCCTGCTGACCAGCAATCTCCCCTTCGATGAATGGACCGAGGTGTTCGGATCCGAACGCCTGACAGGGGCTTTGCTCGACCGCCTAACCCACCACGTTCATATCCTCGAGATGAACGGCGACAGTTACCGCCTGAACCAGAGCCAAAAACGGCAGACCCCCCAAAAAACCTGACCAACGAGAACATGGTTGACCCGGTGGGCCCACAGGCACCTCCCGCGCTGCTTCGCTCCGCGTAACGCTAAAGCGCTACGCAAAGCAGCACGGGTCCCTCCTATGGACTAACGGGACAACCCGCAACACCGAGTATTACATCATACAAAGTGGTGTACTTTTACTCCGGCCAATGGTGTATTTTTACTCCGGCGTTGACAGTTGCGCCAGGTGAACCGGCGCCAATAATCGATTCTACTACTCCCCCTTGAACTCCGGCGTCCGCTTTTCCCGCCAGGCGTCATGCGCCTCGGCCCTGTCCTGGGTGAA
>CALSRA010000017.1 GCA_943788635.1 uncultured Alphaproteobacteria bacterium
CTGCCGCCCGATGCGCTGGTGAAGGAGGGCGTTCCGGAACTGCCCTGTATCGGTGACGGACGACAAAGCGGCACCTCCGCAAGCCCGTCTATCCTGAACGCATCGCCGGAATCGGCTATCGGCGGCGGATTGGCAATTCTCGAAACCGGCGACACGGTCTGTATCGACCTCAACACCCGGCGGGTCGATGTCGTGATTTCCGAATGAAGAACTGCAGAAACGGCGCGAAGCGCTTGTCCTGCCGGAACTGAACAATCAGACCCCCTGGCAGGAAATTTACCGTTCGATGGTCGGACAGATGTCGTCCGGCGCCTGCCTGGAGCTTGCCACGGCCTATCACGGCGTTGGGGCCGACCTCCCGCGTCACTCGCATTAGGGAGCGCGGATAATGGCAGGAAGACTCGCCGGCAAGAGAGCCCTTTTGACCGCAGCCGCACAGGGCATCGGTCGGGCCTCGGCTCTTGCCTACGCCGCAGAAGGCGCCGAAGTGCTGGCAACGGATATCAACCGGGATGCGCTTGCATTGCTGGATGGCACTGCGGGCATAACGACCTGCCATCTGGATGTGACATCGCCGGATTCGATCGCCGCAGTGGCGGCCGAGTACGGGGCGCCTGACATCCTGTTCAATGTCGCGGGTGTCGTGCCCCATGGAACCATCCAGGAATGCGGCGAACCGGAATGGGATGCCGCGTTCGAGATTAACGTAAAAGCAGCCTACCGGATGATACGTGCCTTCCTGCCCTCCATGCTGGAAAACGGCGGCGGCTCGATCATCAACATGTCATCCGTATGCTCGTCCTTGAAAGGGCTGCCAAGCCGGTTCGCCTACGGCGCAACCAAAGCAGCCGTTATCGGAATGACCAAATCCGTTGCCGCTGACTACATTCGCAACGGCATTCGATGCAATGCGATCTGTCCGGGAACCATCCAGACACCGTCACTGGACGAACGCATCAATGCGTTTGACGACCCGGATACCGCACGAAAGGATTTCGTCGGACGCCAGCCATTGGGACGGCTTGGAACGGCCGAGGAAATTGCCGCGATGGCTGTCTATCTTGCCGGCGACGAATCCCGGTATACAACCGGCACCGCGATGATTGTCGACGGCGGCCTGACCCTCTGAAACAAGTTTAAGAAAACAATATAATATGAGCATTGCATTCGTTTTTCCCGGACAGGGATCTCAAACCGTCGGCATGGGACGTGATCTGGCCGAAGCCTTTGTCGCCGCCCGTCTTGTCTTTGAAGAGGTCGATGAGGCACTGAGCCAGAACCTGTCGCACCTGATGTTCGAAGGCCCCGATGACGAGCTTCGTCTGACCGAAAATGCCCAGCCGGCGCTTATGGCCGTCAGCATGGCCGTGTTGCGGGTTCTGGAGCAGGAAGGCGGCATTGAAATTGATGACAAGGCCAGCTTCGTTGCGGGACATTCGCTGGGCGAATACACAGCCCTGGCAGCGGCCCGCGCTTTTGGCCTGGTCGATACCGCGCGCCTTTTGAAATTACGCGGCAAGGCAATGCAGCAAGCGGTCCCTGTTGGCGAAGGGGCAATGACAGCGCTGCTTGGTCTCGATCTCGACGCTGCCCGCGCAGTGGCGGCGGAAGCGGCGGAAGGCGATGTTTGCGACCCTGCAAACGACAACGCACCGGGACAGGTCGTGCTCAGTGGTGCGACAGCGGCAATCGAACGGGCGATGCTGATCGCGCCGGAAAAAGGCGCCCGCCGCGCAATGCCCCTGCCCGTCAGCGCGCCGTTTCATTGCGCGATGATGGCCCCGGCGGCAGAGGCCATGGCGGAAGCGCTGGAAAAAACGGTTATTGAAACACCGGTCGTTCCGGTTGTCGCCAATGTCACAGCCAGCGCGGTCAGTGATCCTCCGATTATCCGCAAACTGCTGGTCGAGCAGGTCACCGAAATGGTGCGCTGGCGCGAGAGTGTGCTGTATATGAAGGAACAGGGCGTGGACACGCTGGTGGAACTTGGCGCCGGCAAAGTCCTGACCGGACTGACGAAGCGCATCGACCGTGACATGACCGGCCGTTCCGTTCAGGGCCCCGCCGATATCGAATCGCTGATCAAGGATTTATGATCCGTGACGGCACAGGAAGGAAGACACCATGTTTGATCTGACCGGCAAGAAAGCGCTGGTAACCGGCGCCTCTGGCGGTATCGGCGGCGCAATCGCCCGCGCCCTGCACGCGGCTGGCGCCACCGTGGCGTTATCTGGCACGCGGCGCGACGCGCTTGAAGCATTGGCCGGCGAGTTGGGCGAAGGCGCCCATGTCACCCCGGCAGACCTCGGCAGTGCCGAAGGTGCCAATCAACTGGTAAAGGATGCGGACGCCGCGCTGGGACAGATCGATATCCTGATCAACAATGCCGGGCTGACGCGCGACGGGCTGGCCATGCGCATGAAGGATGAAGACTGGCAGGCGGTACTGGACGTTAACCTGACCGCGTCCTTCCGATTAAGCCGTGCTGTATTGCGGGGCATGATGAAAAGCCGCTGGGGTCGTATTGTCGCGATTACCTCCATCGTCGGCGTCACCGGCAATGCGGGCCAGACAAATTATGCCGCATCCAAGGCGGGATTGATCGGCATGTCCAAATCACTTGCCCAGGAAGTGGCCAGCCGTGGCATAACCGTAAACTGCATCGCACCCGGTTTTATCGAAACCGCGATGACAGACGCGTTAAACGAACAGCAGCGCGAATCGCTTGCGGCAGCAGTGCCTGCCGGGCGTTTTGGCGCGGTTGAAGATATCGCCGCGGGAGCGGTATATCTGGCCAGCGAGGAAGCCGCCTATGTCACTGGCCAGACTTTGCATATCAATGGCGGGATGGCGATGATATGAGGGATGTTCCAGTGCCCGTTCCGGGGCGCTGGCCATTGTGAATTAATTATGTTACTAGGCGCCCCTCCCGCCAGACAGGCTTGGGAGATCAGGGAAAATGCCAAGCAAAGCTGAAGGGTAGAGACAGATGAGCGACGTTGCGGACCGGGTTAAGAAAATCGTTATCGAGCACCTTGGCGTAGACGAGGTTAAGGTAACGGACAAAGCCAGCTTCATCGACGATCTGGGCGCGGATAGCCTGGATACAGTTGAACTGGTCATGGCTTTTGAAGAAGAATTCGGGTGCGAAATCCCCGATGATGCTGCGGAAAAAATCCAGACGGTACAGGATGCGATCACATTCCTGTCCGAGAATGCCGATTCCTGAGAATTGGTACTCGTCTGACGTTTAACATATAAAGTACCCCGCTGGATGAGACGCATAGTTGTCACAGGTCTTGGTGCCGTCACGCCCCTGGGCGTTGGTGTGGACCATATATGGAAACGGCTTCTTGCTGGTGATTCCGGCATATCGCCTATCAAGGCGTTTGACGTTTCCGACCTGCCTTGCAAAATCGCAGGCATCCTGCCGGACGGTGAGACGGCGGACGGCAACTTCAAAGAAGAAGACTGGGTTTCAAGCAAAGACCGGCGCAAGATGGACCGGTTCATTGTCTGTGCAATCGCCGCAGCCAAGCAAGCCGTTGTTGATTCTGGCTGGGTGGCTGAAAGCGAAGAAGACCAGGAACGAACAGGCGTATTGATCGGATCCGGAACGGGCGGGCTGCCCGGAATTGCCGAAGCAGCGGTCATTCTGGAACAACGTGGTCCACGCCGGATCAGCCCCTTCTTCATTCCGGCGAATCTGATAAACCTGTGCTCCGGTCATGTTTCGATCGAGTACGGTTTCCGTGGACCAAATCATGCCGTCGTCACGGCGTGCGCCAGCGGGGCGCATGCGATTGGCGATGCCGCACGCATGATTGCCCTGGAAGACGCCGATGTAATGGTTGCCGGCGGCTCCGAAGCGGCCATTTGCCGCCTCGGGATTGCCGGTTTCGCCTCCGCGCGAGCCCTCTCCACCAGTTTCAATGACAGGCCAACCGAAGCCTCGCGTCCCTGGGATCGGGACCGGGACGGTTTCGTCATGGGAGAAGGTGCTGGCATCCTCGTTCTTGAGGAACTGGAACACGCCCGCAAGCGCGGCGCAAAAATCTATGCGGAAGTCATCGGTTACGGCATGTCCGGCGACGGCTATCACCTGACCGCACCGGCGCCGGACGGCAATGGCGCATTCCGTGCCATGAAGGGGGCGCTGCGCAGCGCCAAGATGAACGCCACTAATATCGACTACATCAATGCGCATGGCACATCGACACCGCTGGGCGATGAAATTGAACTCGGCGCCGTGAAACGTCTGTTCGGCGACCATGCCTACAAGCTGTCGATGTCATCGACAAAGTCCGCTATTGGCCATCTTCTTGGTGCTGCGGGCAGCGTGGAGGCGATTTTCTCGATCCTGGCGATGCGGGACAATATCGCGCCGCCGACAATCAATCTTGAAAACCCATCGGAAGGTTGCGACATCGACCTCGTCCCGGGGACGGCCAAGGAACGCAATATCAATGTCGTTATGTCCAATTCCTTCGGCTTTGGCGGCACAAATGCAAGCCTGATATTCGCAGGCTCGCCGGACAATTGATGCGGCGCGCAGGCCGTATCCTGGTCTCGATCACCATCGCCGCCGCGCTTGTCGTGGGCGGCGTTGTTTTTTGGGGCTACAAGAACTTTCACGCGCCCGGCCCCCTGGCGAACGAAGCCACACTGGTCATTCCACGCGGTGCCGGCCTGCGCGCGATCGCGGCATTACTCGAAAAAGCCCAGGTCATTCGTCATCAAACGGTCTTCGTCGTCGCAACCCGGCTGACGGAGCAGCACCGGGACCTGAAGGCCGGTGAATATGCTTTCGCCCCCGGAATAGCGCCTTCGGACGCGCTCACGCAGATTCGTGACGGCAAAGTCGTTATCCGGCATGTCACCATTCCCGAAGGCCTGACGAGCGTGCAGATCCTCGAAATTCTGGCGGGAACAGAGGGGCTGGACCATGACCTGACCACAGCGCCACCAGAAGGGTCCCTGCTGCCGGAAACATTCGATTACGTCCTCGGAGACCGCAGCTCCGCCGTTGTCGCCCGCATGACGGCCGCCCATCAGGAGAAACTGGCAGCACTCTGGCAAACGCGGCAAGAGGGCCTCCCCCTTGCCACGCCGCAGGAGGCGCTCATTCTGGCGTCGATCGTGGAGAAGGAAACAGGCGTTTCCGGTGAACGTCCGCATATCGCCGCCGTCTTCATCAATCGACTGCGGCGCGGCATGCGGCTGCAATCCGATCCAACGGTAATTTATGCCATTACCGGGGGCAAAGGCCCGCTCGGCCGGTTACTGAGCCGTGCGGATCTGGCCGCGGACAATCCCTACAATACCTATAAAGTGTCCGGCCTGCCCCCGGGCCCCATCGCCAATCCGGGCGCAGCGGCAATCGCCGCCGTCCTTAACCCGCTTCAGTCCCGCGATCTGTATTTTGTTGCCGATGGCACTGGCGGCCACGCGTTTGCCAAAACGCTGCGCGAGCATAACCGGAATGTCGCGAAATGGCGGCGTTTCCAGCGACAATCCCGACCACCGGCGACCGCGAATTGAGCGCTTCCCTCAGAACAGTTTAAACGCGCCCTTCACGGCCAGCGCAATTGCCATCGCCAGCAGGACAAACTGCAGCGCACTGAAAAATCGTTTCGAGTCGATGGCGTGGAAGCAACGGGTCCCCAACCAGGTCCCCAGAAGTACAGCCGGCATTAACAAAGCCGCCTCCATCGCGACGGACCAACTGACAAAGCCCGCCCAGATCAGCAACACCAGCCGTACCAGGATAAACAGACCGGACAGAATCAGGTTGGTGCCACGCAGACCCGAAACCGTTTCACAGGCAAGCTTCAGATATACGATCAGGAAATACAGTCCGCCACCGCCGCTGATCGTGCCGACAAGACCTGAAATAAGCGCCAGGGTCATGGAAACAACGCGCGCCCGAAGGTCGATCACGCGGGTCAGGTGCTCAAGAACACGAAACCTGTCCATGACCACAATCCCGGTAATCAATCCCCCCATCAGAAGGGTCAGCCAATCCGCTTCCAGCTTGGTAAAGATCCATGTTCCGACACTGACACCGACGACCATGCCGGCCAGAAGCGGCCGCGTGACCGGCCAGTCCGCTGTTTTCAGGCCCTGCGGTAACAAATGAAACTGCGATGCGCTGGCGGTAACCACGACCAGAACAACCGCATGGTGGGGACCAAGCAGCCAGGTCGTCAGAAGGATAATCGGCATATTCGAGCCGAAGCCGAATGCCCCCCGGATGAAAAAACCTAGAAAATGCGCCACAAGCACGCAAACGATCGCCCAGATCGGTATCCCGGAAAATGGAATTAGGTCTGGCGGCAAAAGGCGACTTTTCCTGAAAATATGGTAAACAGGCGAAATGGATCACGTTCGGTGAAGCGCAATATTAGGGTTAATTGTTAACTAATTGCCTAGATATTGTAAGAATAATTTAATTCACTGGCGGGGTTTGGTTGGAGACAACTTCCTGCAGTGCAGGGTATTGAAGGCGGAGACTACCGAATGTCCACTCGCGACTATGAAATGCTCGTCCTGGGTTCCGGACCGGCTGGCCATCGCGCGGCCATACAAGCGGCGAAACTGGGCAAGCGCACTGCCGTCGTCGAACACAAGGCGGTGGTCGGCGGAGCCTGCATCAATACCGGCACGATTCCCAGCAAGACGCTGCGCGAAGCCGTTCTGCACCTTTCCGGTTATCGCGAGCGCAGCATTTATGGCGCCGCCTACCGGGTGAAGAAGGACATTTCGATCTCGGACCTGTTCGTGCGCACGGACAGCGTCATCTCCACGGAACTGGATGTCGTACAGCACCAGCTGCAACGAAACGAAGTTGAACTCCTGCAGGCCGGGGGCAGTTTCGTGGATCCGCATACGGTCCGACTGTCCGGTCTTGATGGACATGGTCACTGGGACGTCACCTCCGATAACATCGTCGTTGCGGTCGGCACCCAGACGACGCGGGACAGCCATGTCGAATTCGACGGCCAGTGCATCTTTACCAGTGACGATATCCTGCACCTGAAGCGCCTGCCGCGATCGCTGGTCGTTATCGGCGCCGGCGTGATCGGACTGGAATACGCGACGATATTCGCGACCCTGGGGGTCCGGGTCACCATCGTGGATAAACGACCGCGGCTTCTGCCTTTCGTCGATCACGAAATCACCGACACCCCTCGTCTACCAGATGCGGCAGAACCGTATGACGCTGCGCCTGGGAGAGGAAGTTAGCGGGATAGAACGGTTTACCGACGAACGCGGCGAACGCGTTCGCGTCGACCTGGACAGCGGCAAGCAGATCCAGGCCGAATGCGCGCTTTACAGTATCGGCCGAACCGGCGCGACAAAAACCCTGAACCTTGACGGCATTGGTATCGAGACCGGCGCCCGGGAACTGATCACCGTCAACGAACAGTTCCAGACCAGTATCCCCCACATATACGCGGTTGGTGATGTCATCGGTTTTCCCAGCCTCGCCTCAACCTCCATGGAACAGGGACGGCTGGCATCCTGTCATGCCTTCGATATTCCGGCAGACAACACGCCAAACACCCTGCCCTATGGCATTTACACGATCCCGGAAATTTCGATCGTCGGCAGAAGTGAAGAGGAACTCACCGAAGCAGGCATTCCCTATGAAGTCGGCAAGGCCTCCTACAAGGAAATTTCCCGCGGGCAGATTCTCGGCGATTCCGTCGGTATGCTGAAACTGATTTTCCATTTGGAAACACGAGAGCTGCTCGGTGTCGCCATCCTTGGCGAAGGGGCCTGCGAACTGATCCATATCGGACAGGCTGTCCTGTCGCTCGGCGGCAAAATCGACTACTTCGTGGACACGGTCTTCAATTACCCCACACTGGCGGAATGCTACAAGACCGCGGCGTTTGACGGCATCAACCGGTTGAATTAATTCGCACAGCGGCCCTTCCCTACTTGTCAGCGAGGATGCACGCGGAGAGAATGACGGCAAGGAAACCGTGCATTCCCACGGTCCTCCGACGTTCCATGCAAGTACAACAAAACCTTAGGGAGGATAAGTCATGTTGCTCGATCATCGCACCTATACGCTTAAGCCAGGCACGATCAAAAAGCATCTGGAGCTATACGAAAAACTGGGGAAAACGCCGCAGAGCCGTCACCTCGGCCAGCCTGTCGCCTATTTGACGACGGAGACTGGCAATGTGAACCAGTATGTCCATATCTGGGCCTATGAAGATGCAGCAGATCGCGCGACAAAACGTGCCGCCATGCAGGCCGATCCGGAATGGGTCGCCTATACAGTGGCGAGTGCGGAATTGGGCGCGCTTGTGAATCAGGAAAACAAGCTGATGATTCCCGTCGGCTTCTATGCCGAACCAAAACGGTAATCCTGCTTTGTGAACGAACGGCGGTCCGCTTGGGCCGCCGTTTTTCTTTTTCACAACGGAAGCCTTCTGGAGCGCAGTCCGTGCCAGGTTAACCTGATTCGACGAGCCCCTTGATATTCGCCAGTCCCTTTTCGAAATCGGGGCCAAGCCAAGTATCGAACATCAATCCCATATAGCGCATCACCGGATTGTAGCCGAGATCGTTATCGAAGCCCCAGACCAGACTGGTTCCGTCACCTTCCGGTGTCAGCTCAAAATACGCCGTTGCGTTGCCTTGCCCTTCGAAAGTCAGCGACATCCGAATGAGCCGGTCCTGTTCGCTCACGGTAATTTCCTGCGATCCGACGCCAACTTCCGGATGCTCGCTATGCCATGCCATCCGGGCGCCAACCCCTTTGTCAGCACCGGAATGTTCAACTTTGGTTTGCGGGTCGCGTGCAAGCCAGGGCGACCATTTTTTCGAATTCCGGTAATCATTCAGAAGCAGGAATACAGCCGCGGGCGCCGCCGCAATCGACGTTCGGCGCTCGATATGCACCTGATCCGGCAGGAATAGAGAGACCACGCCGAGAATGCCAATAATGGCAATAATACCGATAAAGAGGCGCTTCACTATCTTCATGACTTCCCCCATACAATTATAGCGCGCGGCATCCCGTAATCACTAAATACAGGAATCCCGGGAGGTCGCCGACAAAAAAAGAACCCCGCAAAAGCGAGGTCCCGGATCGTACTAAAAATGGCTTGGTGTACGTAGTGCCAAAAAAGGCACCACAAAAAAATTCCTATCAGGATTCGGCTTCTTGACCTTCGGCCATGGTCTGCTCAATCCGCCGACCGAAATAACAGGCCGTCAGAAGAACAACCGGAGCCAAACCCAAAACAACCAGATAATCCATTATCGTATCCCTTTACTTCCTGGCACCCTGTGTGCCGCCGTCTCAATACAGGCAATTTAGCGATAGCCTCTTCAAATCGCGTCATCCATTTGGGTCACATAAAACTTATTTCGACGTTTTCCTCAAAAACCCAGTGCAGCACCGATTGCAACACTCCATGAAGGCACTGTAATGCCTTGATTTGACATATTAATGACAGCAATCAGAACAATTGACGTTTATTGGCAGACCGCGTTCCCCTTAGGGATTCCCTGCCGTTAATCTGAAAAAGCCACGGACCGCCGCATCAGAAGACAACCGGCACGGTCACTACCGCCCCCTCTCCCAAACCATCGTTTTTCGCACCGGTCGATGCTGACTCGAAACGTAAAATTCCTGAATGGGAGTATATAAGAGCGACTGAAGGCACCGTATACGCTGGTTCGTTTGGAGTTGCGATCCGGAAATCCGGAATAACTGTCGATCGACACGGTCTGCGACAATACGACACAAAACCCGTTCACCGCACAGCACGTCAGCGGGCCTGCGTCCTGCCCGGAATCAGGACAGTGTCTTGATTTCCAGAAGAATGCCGTCGGGATCCCTGAAATAAGCAGATCCGGCCGCGTCTGTCCCATGAACAGAATGATCGAGGCCACGCTCCTTCAGCGTTTTGACAATTTTTCGGTACTGTATCGAATCGACTTTAAGCGCGACATGATGCATCGCCCCGATGCCCCGGACAGCAGGGGCTGGACCATGTTCCGGGAAATCAAAAAAGGCGAGCAGGTTGCCACCTCCCATATCCAGGAAAATATGTGTCGATGTCGGGTCATCACGATTCGTGACCACCTTGACCAGCCGCATATACAGAACTTCGGTATAAAAGCGGACCGTCTGTTCAATATCAGAACATATCAACGCGAGATGGTCGACGCCCCCGGTCGCGACCGGTTCCATCGCATCAACTGTGAGATACTTTTGCCGTAATGCAATGCGGCTCGCTTCGTAGCGATCCGTCTCCGCCAATTCTGAATCGCTGCTACCAGTCAACTTCGTCATACTCAAAATTGAACCCCTCACCGGCACGAACGATATGCCCTGACGATGGCAGCGGGAAATGCGCCGTACAAACGGTAACATCCGTCTCGCAATAACGGTCCAGGAAACTAAGGCGCGTCTTGCGGGCAATCTCAACGTCAAAATCAGGGCGCGCTGCCCATTCAGGGTGATGGCACTGGATCGGGCTGTGCATCAAATCCCCACTCATCACCATTTCCGCACCTTTCGATGAAAGATGAAGCGCGCAGTGGTCCGGCGTATGTCCCGGTGTTGATTCAAGCCAGACAGTATCGTCGATCATGTGATCATTCTGTATCAGAACTGCCCTGCCCGCTTCCTCAATCGGCAGAACGCTGTCCACAATATGGCCAAGCGGCGTTTTCTCGTTCATGTCTTTCCAGTAGTCGAACTCTTTCCGGGTAAAGAGGTACTTCGCATTGGGAAAAGTCGGAACCCATCGACCGTCCAGCAGTCGGGTATTCCAACCGACATGATCCGGATGCAAATGGGTACACATGACAAAATCAATATCCGCCGGACCAAGGCCTGCCGCCGCAAGGGCATCCATATACTTACTGTCCGTCTTCAAATGCCATGTCGGCCGATGCGGCCTGTCCTTGTCATTACCAACACAACCATCCACAAGAATATTGTGATGCCCAGTGCGAATGACATAGCTCTGCATTGGAAAGTACAAATTGCCGGTAACCGGATCCATGGCACGTGGCTTCAGCCAATCAAGATGAGGTTCCCAATCCTGCGGTGTCGTTTCGGGGAAAAACCCAAAAGGTTCAAAGTCCGGAGAATTCATTTCCAGGACCCTGGCGATCGTCAGGTCCCCTAATTGCCGCTGTTTCATTGCTCTCCCCCCTCGCGCTGATATGTGGCGTGCGCTCTGTTCCTGTCCAAACAATTGGCCAACACTCCCCCGCGGGCACAGTAAAGTAAAGCCTTCCGGGCCACATGCTCAGCCCCTCTAGCTATCCTCAGATTGGCCATCCGGCTCCTGAAATCAAACTGGTTTGGTCGACGTCCCTATTCCTGTGTTTGGTGAATTCCCTATTTACTGATCGTTACGAATTTCATGCGATATATTTCCAAAACCAGTCCGGTTTCGCGACGATGAGATAATTAACTGGGTGCAGGGTATTGGTACCGGAAAATAACTTCATGCTAATTTAAAAAATATCTTGATCTTTTCCCTTACTTTGTTGATGAAAGCCTATGAATAACCATTCTTATAAAAAGAATATCCGTTCAACTTGATTTACAGTTACCAGACACAATAGGAATCACACCTGTTATTACCGTGCTGCCAAATGCAGCAGGTGTTTATCATTTTCAATAACAAAAGGAGCACTAACGCATGCCGATCGATGAAGACGTTCTTAGCAAGGGCCAGCGAGTCAAATTGAACGCCTTGCGCAAATCACTAGGAGAAGACCTCGCAGACGATGTCTTTGCCAAGTGGTTGAAACGCCAGAAATCGTCAAAGCCTGAAGACATTAAAGATCCTGTTGCAGAAAAACTGGCTGAAGCCCTTTCCGGATTGGTTAAAGACCCCCTATTCCGTCTGGGTAATCAGGGCTACACAATTCGACGCGCGCGCGGCAAGGGTGCTTCCGGGTTTATCGTCACGAAGAACGAAAAGTAGTTTCAGTTCACGCTTGTTCTCGTTTTTAGGAGCGGAAAAATAGAATTCCGTGCCCATTTTCGACGACAAAGAAAGTGACGCAGCTTTTCAAAAATACTGACAGGGTATTGTCCAAAATCAGGTCAATTCCCTTTGGCAGTCTCCGCACAAAAAAAAGCCACCGATTAACGGTGGCTTTTTCATTTAACGTCGGTTTTTTGCAAATGTGGTCGGAGCGAGAGGATTCGAACCTCCGACCCCTTCACCCCCAGTGAAGTGCGCTACCAGGCTGCGCTACGCTCCGTAATTTAGTGCTAAACCGAGGCGCACTTTACAGTTCGCCCCTATCCGACGCAACGCTCGTATTCGGTAAAAAAAGCTATGAAACCTGGAGGCGTCCACGCAGGTCAACAAGGTCAGCCAAGAGGTCTTCAAGATCGTTACGGCGTACCGTCGTCGCCCCCGCCGTGTCCGTCCCGGCAGACGCCATAGCGGCCTGCGTCACATCACTGGCGCCAGCATGCGGTGCCGCTGGCTCAGGCCCGTCCAGAACAGCCTTAAGGCCCGACTCCCTGAAGAGCTTCTGAACACCCTTGATCGTATAGCCGTCGGTATAGAGAAGTTCACGAATGCGCCGCAGAAGCGCAACGTCTTCCGGCCGATAATAACGACGGCCACCACCACGTTTCAGGGGGCGGATTTGCGAGAATTTCGATTCCCAGAACCGCAAAACGTGTTGGGGAACGTCGATTTCGCGCCCGACTTCACTGATTGTCCGAAATGCGGCCGCAGATTTGGCGCTTGGTCGTTTAACGTCCTGCTCATTCGCGCCGGAATCCATGTTCAGCTACCGTCAGACAGCTTTCTGGCGCTCAGATTAATGCGGTTCTTCAGAACATGGCTGGGACGAAACACGAGCACACGCCGGGGCAGAATAGGTACTTCTTCGCCGGTTTTCGGGTTTCGACCAATACGCTGCCCCTTCTGACGGACAGCAAAACTGCCGAAAGAGGAAATCTTGACCATTTCGCCTCTGGACAGCGCGTTAGAAACTTCCCCCAGGATCGATTCCACCAAGTCGGCTGATTCATTTCGGGAAAGTCCGACTTCCTGATAAACAGCTTCAGTCAACTGCGCCCGCGTAACCGTGTTGCCTGACATATTATCCCCCTGTTCTTGCTCATTATTTTTTTAACGGTACCGCTCATCGGTGACATCGTCAATTCGAAAGGATGTCTTGGCCGACTCATTCTCGCTGTCACCAGCGAATCATTGCCGCTCCCCAGGTAAATCCACCACCCAAAGCGGTCAACGCAACAATATCACCGGATTTCAGACGGTTGTCATCCTGTGCCGCCGCCAACGCCAATGGAATCGTCGCGGCCGAGGTATTTGCCTGTCCCTGAACGGTTATGACAACCCGGTCTTCGCCGATCCCGAGCCGGCGGCTGATGCTGTCTATAATGCGCATATTGGCCTGATGCGGGATCAGCCAGTTGATATCGTCCAGCGTCATGCCATTCGCACTGACCGCAGCTTCAACCGCGTCAGCCATGAGGTTCACCGCGTGACGATAAACTTCCTTGCCATCCATCCGGACATGCCCGGCGGTACCTGTGCTGCCAGGCCCGCCATCAACATACAGCGCATCATAGTGGGAGCCGTCAGAGTAAAGATGCGTTGACATCACTCCCCTCTCCGCAACATCAGATTCCGAAACCGGCATCGCACGCAACACCATTGCGCCGGCGCCGTCACCGAACAATACGCAGGTTCCACGGTCCTCCCAGTCCAGTATCCGGCTGAACACTTCGGCACCGATTACCAGCGCGGTTGAGGCCTGTCCCAGCCGGAGCATGTTATCCGCAACCGATAGGGCATAGATGAAGCCGGAGCATACCGCCTGTATGTCAAAGGCCATACCGCGCTTTACACCAAGCGCTGACTGCACTCTGGTTGCCGTCGCCGGGAACGTATTGTCAGGGGTCGTCGTCGCAAGAACGATCAGGTCGATCTCTTCAACCGCAACACCGGCAAATTTCAAGGCCTCGCGGCAGGCCGCAAGCGCCAGATCCGACGTCAGTTCACCATCAGCCGCGATATGGCGTTGGCGAATGCCTGTCCGTTTCCGAATCCATTCGTCCGATGTATCAATGCGCTTCGAAAGCGCATCGTTGGTCACGATGTTTGCAGGCAGATAGGCGCCGCAGCCAAGCACCACGGAACGCTTGAGTGGAGACGCGGCGTTCATGGGCAGGCACCAACCGAGGAAGCCCCGCACCGGTCCACCGGGCCGGAGCAGACAATGCAATCAATTCTGGTTATGAGCTTGCCGCCTCCCGCGGTCGTGAATTCTCCACGGCGCCGAGGCTCGCAAAATCATGTGTCATTTTTTCGATGAACCCGTGCTGGGCCATATCGATACCGACACCGATGGCATTGGCAAAACCGATAGCATCGGTGCCACCATGGCTCTTCACCACAATTCCTTTCAATCCCAGCAGCATCGCACCATTATATTCCCGCGGATCGATCTTTTCCCGCAGCTTTTCGAGCGACCGCCGGGCGAAGAAATACCCCAGCTTCGAAAAGAAATTCGCCCGAAATGCCTCACGAAGAAAACCGGCGTAGAGCCGGACAATACCTTCCGCGGTCTTCAGAGCAACATTCCCCGTGAATCCGTCGGTTACAACGACATCCACGGTTCCTGCCGCGATATCGGTACCCTCGATAAATCCCTTGAATTCAATCGGCAGGTCGGTGGTGCGCAGGATCGCGGCGGCTTCGCGAACTTCCTCCACCCCCTTCATATCCTCGACCCCCACATTGACGAGGCCGATGGTCGGGCGCTCCAGCCCCAGTACCGTGCGCGCGAACACTTCGCCCATGACCGCAAACTGGGTCAGATTATTCGCATTGCACCGAACATTGGCGCCCAGGTCGAGCATGACAGTCACGCCGCGTGCCGTCGGGAAGAACCCGCAAATTGCCGGCCGGTCGATGCCGGGCAGCGTTTTCAGCACGAACTTGGAGATCGCCATCAATGCGCCCGTATTTCCCGCGGAAATAACGGCATTCGCCTCGCCATCGCTCACCGAATTAATGGCGAGCCGCATGCTGGAGTCACGTCCTCCGCGCAAGGCGGCAGACGGCTTTTCTTCGCTGCGGATAACGCCTTCCGTATGGCGCATTGTCGAAACCGATTGCAATTCGGGGTACCGCGCCAGCAATGGCGCAATCTTTGCCTCGTCCCCAAACATCAGGAAGCGAGCATCCGGGTAACGTTCTCTTGCGATTTCGGCCCCGCGCACAACGATTTGAGGAGCACGATCCCCCCCCATTGCGTCGAGCGCGATAACCAGTTGCGACGTCAAAATCCGGAGCCCCCTTTAATCAGGCCGGCCACTACTAGTACGTCGAGGCTTCGACGACCTCGTTCTCACCGTAGTAACCGCATGCGGCACAAACGTGATGTGACCGCTTCAATTCACCGCAATTGCCACATTCTACCGCAATAGTCGTCTTCAACGCATCATGGGAGCGTCGCATATTTCGCCGTGACTTGGAAATTTTACTCTTTGGAACCGCCATGGAACTATCTTTCGATTATAGGGGAAAAATTGCCCGGATACATAAACAGAAACGCCGGGTACAGCAAGCCCGAGCTATACCTGATCTTTCTTTCCGGCCAATAAAGACTCAAATGGCCGATACGTTGGTGCCTCTGCAGGCTCATCTTCGTCGACAAAGCCCTCCAGCTTAGCTCCCGGAGCCTTGGGATACGGGTTCATTTCAATGGCCAGCAACTGCGCAATCCACTCCCCCAGCTCAATCACATCATTTTCAATCAGCTCCGGCGGATCTTCGTCGTCCAGTTCGAAGTCAACTTCCGCTTCATTATACGTTTCTGGCCCAAAATGTACCGAAAACGCTTCCCTGACCTGCTCTGCCACGGGTGCTTCTGTTATCACACAACTCTGAACGATATCCGCAGCAAACGTTCCCTTGACCTCAACAAGCAACGAGCCCGGAACACGCCGGACCGTGACATCGGCTGTAAACGACTCAATGGAAACCAATTCGAATCGTTTCGCCAGCGCCGCCCTTTCATGCTCTCCAACTGCAAGGGAAATCTGCTTTGGCGACGTGCCAAGCGTTTCCAGCGGAACAGGATGGCTGTATTCCAGCGAATCCATAGCGGGCTCCGTCATTCATCTTCTCCTGGTAAAAGCGCGAATCGGACGCTGCCTTTCAACAGTTCATTCAATTCCTGCCCTCGCAGAACGTCTACCGAATCCAGAACATATGCTGCCACAGAATTCAGCGCATCGTCGTTCGGACAATCGGCTTCACCATACAAATTCCGTTTCAGCGTCTCGACAGTGGCGGCCTCACCTTCGTCCAAAGCCCTGGCATAGGCAGCGGAACGGCCATAAAACCCCTCAGCAATTTTCCGGATCTTCTTGCCGACACTCAGATCGCCGACTCCCATTTCCCTCAGACTACGGTCCATATCGTCGAAGATCGCGCCACTATACTGCTTGGAAAACGACTCCGTGTTCGCATCCTGCTGCAGCCGGTTCAGCACGAGGAAACAATGCAGGGCAATGGCGTCGAACCGACCAAGTGGCGTATCGGGCACCCCCCACGCGGTATAAAAGTGTGGTTTTCGGGCCTGAGTGACCGTTTCCTGATACAGCCGGTGCGCGGCAACATCACGATCGGATGGTTTGAACAAGTTGGCTATCGACCAGGCCATCTGCAATTAACTCTTTCTGTCCACGCATTCCGTTGACACTATCCGAAGCTGGTGCAATTTTGCCTTGGATTGCACTGAAAACATCCGGATCCGTAAAATATGGTCATTCGCAAACGCCGAGTCACGACTCTCGTTGCAATTCTTGCCACCGCCACGGTCTTGTCCGCCTGTGCACCCCGTGTCGCTGTCCGGGGAAATCTCCCCCGGGAGGAACATCTGTCAAAGATCGTTATCGGCGAACAGAGCCGGGAAGAAGTCGCTGAAATTCTCGGAACGCCATCGACCCAGGGGGTCTTTGACGAGAAAATCTGGTACTATATTAGCCGAAAGACCGAGAAATTCGCCTTCTTTGACGAAAAAATCGTCGATCAGCAAGTTGTTGCAATCTACTTCGATGACAAAAATCTCGTTCAGGCCGTCCAGCGGTACACGAAGGATGATTTGAGAGAAATCGGGATGGTTGAGCGGGAAACGCCCACCGTCGGCAATGAACTGTCCGTCATTGAACAACTGCTCGGAAATCTTGGCCGCTTCGGCAGACCTTCCGCAGAGTAATCGCAAACAGCGCTAACAGCGGCAGCAGGTTATGACACCTGCCACCGCTGAAGCATTGCCTAGTGTGCCAACATCGCGAGCAGCAACAGTGCCACGATATTGGTGATCTTGATCATCGGGTTGACCGCCGGTCCGGCTGTATCCTTGTAAGGATCGCCGACCGTATCACCCGTCACAGCAGCGTGGTGGGCGTCTGAACCCTTGCCGCCGTGATTGCCGTCTTCGATGTACTTCTTGGCATTATCCCAAGCGCCGCCACCAGCGGTCATGGAAATCGCCAGGAACAGGCCGGTCACGATAACACCCAGCAGCATCGCGCCCAGAGCGGAGAACGCCGCGGACTTGTCTGCAATTACCAGGATAACCCCGTAAACGACCAGCGGTGCCAGCACGGGAAGCAATGACGGAATGATCATTTCCTTGATCGCCGCCTTGGTCAGCAGATCGACGCATTTGCCGTATTCGGGCTTGCCGGTGCCTTCCATGATTCCCGGAATTTCGCGGAACTGGCGACGTACTTCGACCACGACCGAACCGGCCGCGCGACCGACCGCCGTCATGCCCATCGCCCCGAAGAGGTAGGGCAGCAGACCGCCGATAAACAGACCGACGACGACAAACGGATTGGAGAGCGAGAAGTCGAGAACGACACCGACGAAGTACGGAAATTCCGCCGCGTTAGCGATGAAGTACTGCAAATCCTGCGTATAAGCAGCAAACAGCACCAGTGCCCCCAGACCGGCTGAGCCAATGGCATAGCCCTTGGTGACGGCCTTGGTCGTGTTGCCGACGGCATCAAGCGCATCCGTCGTCTTGCGGACGTCTTCGGGCATTTCCCGCCATTTCGGCAATACCGCCCGCGTTATCCGTAACCGGACCATATGCGTCGAGAGCAACGACCATGCCGGCCAGCGCCAGCATTGCCGTAACAGCAATAGCGATGCCGACAAGTCCCGCCTGTGAGTAGGTCACGATAATCGCAGCACAGATGATCAGTGCCGGTACCGCCGTGGCTTCAAGCGAAATGGCCAACCCCTGGATGACGTTCGTGCCGTGGCCCGTTTCAGAGGCCTTGGCAATGCTACGTACCGGCCGATATTCAGTCGATGTGTAGTATTCGGTGATCCAGATGATCAGACCCGTTACAACAAGCCCGGTAATCCCGCAGAAGAAAAGGTTCATCCCGGTGAACGTTGCGCCAAGGACATCAAACGTCGTGTCCATTCCCAGCACGTAACTGGTAACGGGGTACAGCGCAATTCCGGAAAGAACAGCGCAGACGATGAAACCCTTGTAGAGCGCGCCCATGATACTCTGGCTAGCGCCCAGTTTGACGAAGAACGTCGAAATAACGGACGTCACGACGCAAACACCACCGATCATCAACGGATAGATCAGGAACGCTTCGGCCTGATCACCCGTAAAGAACAGCAGGCCAAGAACCATGGTCGCGACCATTGAAACGACATAGGTCTCAAAAAGGTCAGCCGCCATCCCGGCACAATCGCCGACATTGTCGCCGACGTTATCGGCGATAACCGCCGGATTGCGTGGATCATCTTCGGGGATACCAGCTTCGACCTTACCAACGAGATCGGCACCGACATCCGCACCCTTGGTGAAGATACCGCCGCCGAGACGCGCGAAGATCGAAATCAGGGAAGCGCCAAAACCTAGCGCAACCAGCGGACCGACAAGGTCACGGCCCGTTACGCCGAGGCTCAGCAGGATCTTGTAGTAGACGGCGATGGCGAGCAACGCCAGGCCAGCGACCAACATCCCCGTGATTGCGCCAGACTTGAACGCAATATCCAGGCCCTTCGCAAGACTGTGTCGGGCACCTTCAGCCGTACGCACATTGGCGCGTACGGAAATGTACATGCCGATATACCCAGCCGCTCCCGAGAGGACCGATCCAATGACGAATGCGATCGCCGCGTACGCGCCCAGCATGAACCAGACCAGCACGGCAATGACCACGCCAACGATGGCAATCGTCGTGTATTGCCGATTCAGATAGGCGGCTGCGCCTTCCTGAATTGCCGCCGCAATAGTCTGCATGCGTTCGTTTCCGGCACTCTCTGCGAGTACCGATTTGCCTGCATAGGCACCATAAAGCAGCGCAAACACGCCGCAGCCAATGACGATCCAAAGCATATCGTCTCATTCCTGTTCTAGTTTGAAGAAAACTCACGACCGAACGGGCACGACCTGAGAAAACCGTTCCGAATCACCCCCGCCCATAAAATCGGGCGGAACATGCCAGATGGCTCTTTGAAAGGCAACCAGCGATCCGGATAGCGGGAAACGGGATCAAATCTTCTGATTTATGTTGTAACCGCGATATCAGACAGACGGTTCCGCGCGCCGTTGCTTCACGCGCAACCAGAGGGTCGCCAACAGCACAAGCGCCATGGGGCCGAGCATGGCGAAGTTTATCCAGGCCCAACCAAAATTATACTGGATCGCGCCCGACGAGAAACTGGCACCCGCGACGGCCGAGAACACCAGAAAGTCGTTTAATGCCTGTACCTTGGCCCGCTCCGACGGCACATAGCATTCGGTCAGAAGGGTCGAACCACCGACAAACATGCAATTCCAGCCCAGGCCTATCAGGACGAGGCCGCCCCAGAACTGCAGCAGCCCGCCACCGGTCGTACTGACAATAACCGCCGCCGACATCAACGCGATTCCCACGGTGATAATGTTCACCACACCGAATCGCGCAATCAGATGCCCGGTAAAAAAGCTCGGCACGAACATCCCCAGGATGTGCCATTCGATCACGAATGCGGTGTCGGAAAAATTGAGCCCGCCATGCGACATCGCCAGCGGCGTTGCCGTCATCGCCATCGCCATGACCGCATAGCCGAACATGGCCGACATGACGGCGACAATGAATACGGGCTGCGCCGCGATCTGTTTCAGCGGACGGCCTTTCTGACTGCGTTCGGCGGCCGTGAGCTGGGGAATATCGAGAAATTGCAGTACCAGGATCGCACACAGGATCAGGACGGCGACGACAGCATAGTTCCCCGCATACCGGACAGGATCAAACAGATCGATACTGAGCTTTGCCAGTTCAGGGCCGGCAATCGCTGAAACCACCCCGCCGGCGAGCACATATGAAATTGCCTTGCTGCGAAACGCAGGCGTCGCCGTATCCGCCGCTGCAAAGCGGTAATACTGCCAAAAGGCGTTGTGTATGCCCAAAAGCGCGGATGCGCAGACAAACACCACGAAACTTTCATGATAAATCGCAAACCCGGCAATAATGGTGCCGGTGAGCCCGATAAACTGTCCAAACGTGAATCCGGCGCGGCGACCGATTCGGCGCATAAGCAACGATGCCGGGATCGTGCTAAGCATGGTTGCCAGAAACTGGCAGGCGACGGGAAGAGTCGCCAGGCTCTTGTCTTCCGCCAGCAGGTATCCCGTAAGCGCAGCAACGGTCGCGACCAGGGAGGAGCCGCTCATGGCGATGGCCTGACAAAAAGCCAGCAGAATTACGTTCCGGCGGGTCGAATTTCCGCCGCCGGCGGTTTGTTCAGACATCTGTACTCTTTCAATTGGGTGGCGGTGTTAACGCCCTAGCCGCCATCGCGCTCGAATACGCTCTGAATCAGCACGCCGGTCACGCGCCCGTCACCGATCGCCTTGGTACTCGCTTCAATCAGCCGTTTTTTTACGGCCGTCACGTTCACACTGTCTTCAAGCGAGGGCAAATTCGAGTAGTACTCGTTCATGGACCCAATGAATACGTCCCGCAGCTTGGGCATTTTGTTTTCGGCCAATGCCCGCGCCTCTTCGTCCCGCATCTCCAGCGTCATGTTCAAAACAATGTATTTGCGTACGCCCCCGCCCCGCAGGACATGCATGCTGAGCGGCTCAAGCGCGACAAATATCGGGTCCGGCGGCATCTCGACGACTTCCTCTACCGGCGCATCGACATCCCGGAACATGAAGAACCACACACCGCCACCGCCGATCGCCAGAACAACGATAACGATAAGTATAATGATAAGTTTCATATCGCCTCAGCCCCCGAAAATTCGACGTCCCTTGTACCAGTGAGCGGCGTCAAAGGTAAAATCAGTTAAGTTTACAGAACCTTACCCATGTGCATATCCGCCCCGGGACAGCAGCATCGGTTTGCCAGTCGGATCCATTACCGTAACACCCTTACCGTCGTCGACACGGCCGATTTCAGTAATCGCAACCCCGGTACTTCGGGAAAGCGCATCCAGATGCTGCCGAACCGAGGACGGCGCGGCGAAAACCAGTTCATAATCATCGCCGCCGGTCAGCACCGTCTGAACCAGTGACGGGTCGACCTGCAACACCCGCTTCGCGGCGTCAGAAAGCGGCACTGAATCAACCTGTATACGGGCTGAAAGGCCCGATGCCTCCGTAATATGGCCAAGATCGGCAACAAGGCCATCGGACACGTCCGCTGATGCATGAGCGTATCCCAGCAATCCCGGCCCGACGGAAACCCTGGCTCTCGGTCGTTGATACCGATCCACCAGCCAGGCACTGTCCGCAGTTGAAATACCCGGCAACTGCCCCCGCGCGGCACGCAGGCCCAGGGCGCCATCGCCGATCTGGCCCGTGACAAATACGCTGTCACCCGCTTTCGCGTTGCGCCGAAGCAGGGCCTTGCCGACCGGGACCTCGCCGAAAGCGGTCAGCGTCAACGTGACCGGCCCCGGTGTCGCTACGGAATCACCGCCAATCAGAACAATGCCAAATTCCGCCTGATCGGCCGCAAGCCCTTCGGTAAATTTCGCCAGCCAGTCATCTTCCAGATCGACAGGAAGCGCGATATTCAGGGTATAGGCCAGCGGTGTCGCACCTTTGGCCGCGATATCGGACAGGTTGACCCGCAGCAGTTTCGCCGCGATCAGCCCCGGTGCTTCGGTGCCGATATAGTGTACGCCGGCGATTATTGTATCGGTGGGTAACGACCAGTTCGTTACCCGACGACGGCGCGATTACCGCAGCATCGTCCGTCAGCCCGAAAGCGCCGGGAAAATCTTGTGTCAGTGGCGCGAAATATTGCGCAATTCGCTCGAACTCACTTCGTTTCGGTGCTTCGGCCACTGGACCGGTCCCCCATATCACCCGGTCGAGCGTCGCGGGCAAGACGGTCAAGGATACCGTTGACCAGTGCGGGCTCACGCTTGTCGAAGAAGGACTTGGTAAGATCGACGTATTCGCTGATGGAAAGCGGTGGATCGATATCAGGGCGCTTCAGGATTTCGAATGCCGCCGCACGCAGGATTTCCTGCATCAGCAATTCCAGACTGGAGAAATCCCATTTCCCTTCCAGTACGCTGCGCAGCCGGGCGTCAATTTCCTCGCGGTCCTGCGTGACGCCAAGCACCAGTTCGCCAAACAATGCCGGGTCCGCCATGACAAGCTGCTGACCATCCAGTTCGCCACCAAACCGGTATCGGTTGAATTCTCCAACCACCGCTTCCGCAACGCCACCGGCAATATCAAGCTGATAAAGCGCCTGCACAGCCGCGAGCCGCGCCGCGCTGCGACGCTTGCCCTTCGAAACCGTCGGTCGTTTTGTCATGACAATTTGAAACGGTGACGCAAAGCGACCATTGCCAGGCAGGCTTCAACGGCGGCAGCCCCCTTGTTTCCCTTATTCTGGCCCGCCCGTTCCCAGGCCTGGTCGCCATTTTCACAGGTCAGAATACCGTATCCGATTGGCGCCAGATGATTGTTCGCCAGATCCTGCAATGCCCGCGCACTTTCCTGGCAGACATAGTCGTAATGTGTGGTCTCACCGCGAATGACGCAGCCCAGTGCGACATAACCGTCGAACTTGCGACCCCCTTCGCCAGGGCCGTTCGCCGCGATGGCAAAACGGATTGCCGCAGGAATTTCAAACGCGCCCGGAACCGAAAACCGTTCATACGTTGCACCCGCAGCATCCAGGGCAGCCATCGCGCCTGAAGCCATTTCGTCGGCAAGTTCGCTGTAAAAGCGCGCCTCAACGATCATGATATGTGGAGAAGAGTCAGCCATTATGGATCATCCGAAAGTGCGACCGGGATTGGGCGATGGTCGACAACATTAAGTTCATAACCGTCGATACCGACGATTTTCTTGGGCGAATTCGACAATAGAACCATGTCGCGAACGCCAAGGTCGAGCAGGATCTGCGCACCGATACCATAATCACGCAATTCTGTCGGATCCTGTACGACGGCCTTGGACACCTCGCCATTGGTCGCATGAACCCGGTCGGAAATGATCGTCGGGTACCATTCCCGCAGGACAACAACCACACCACGGCCGACCTCCCCGATCAGTTTCATCGCACCGTGAAGCGGCCCGGTCTTTCCATTCGCCAGTTCACCAAGGGCGTCCTGGAACAGATTGACGGCATGCATCCTGACAAGTGGCGGTTCGTCGCCGGACAGGTCACCTTTGACCAGAACCACGTGTTCCGCGTAATCAACCTTGTTGGCATAGACGTAAAGTTTCCAGTCGCCGCCGTGCCGGCTTTCCAACGTCGTCTCTGCGACACGCTCGATAATGCGGTCATTGCGGCGGCGATAGGCAATCAGATCAGCGATCGTGCCGATTTTCAGGTTATGGAATTGCGCGAACTTCACCAGATCCTCGCGCCGCGCCATGGTGCCGTCGTCGTTCATGATTTCGCAAATCACGCCTGCCGGGCTCAACCCCGCCAGCCGCGAGATATCAACCGACGCCTCCGTATGGCCGATGCGGACCAGAACCCCGCCGTCACGTGCCATCAACGGGAAAACATGTCCCGGGGGTCGCGATATCCGCCGCGCCCTTTGTCGGGTCCGTCGCCACGGCGATAGTCCGTGCGCGATCCGGCGCAGAGATACCGGTCGTGACCCCTTCGCGTGCTTCGATCGATACCGTGAAGGCGGTTTCCAACCGGCTGGAATTCTGCTGCGGCAGTAATGGCAGACCAAGCTGGCCAATACGTTCGCGCGTCATGGCCAGGCAGATCAGGCCACGGCCATGCTTTGCCATGAAGTTGATGACATCCGGTGTCGCCATCTGCGCGGGTATGACGAGGTCGCCCTCATTTTCACGATCCTCATCATCGACCAGGATAAACATCCGGCCGTTGCGGGCATCCTCGATCAATTCTTCGGTGGAATGCTTGAAATCAGTAAACGCCACGTTTTTTCCTGCCTGACTGTTGCCAACCTTCATTCAAAAGGTTCATGACGACCCCGCCGATTCCGAATGAAGGCGCGCAACATATCTGGCCAGGAGGTCTACCTCAAGATTCACCTCATCGCCCTGCTGCAGCAGGCCAAACGTCGTGTGCTGCGCCGTATGGGGAATAATATTCACGCCGAACCGCGTTCCATCGACGTCGTTCACCGTCAGGGATACCCCGTCGAGCGCAACTGATCCCTTGCGGGCTATAAAACGGGACAGTTCTTCCGGTGCCGCAAACTCAAAACGCAGGCTGTCGCCATCCGTCCGGCGATCCAGCACGCGGGCGACCCCGTCGATATGCCCCTGGACCAGATGCCCCCCCAGTTCGGCCCCCAATCGCAGCGACGGCTCCAGATTGATCGCCCTTCCAGCTTCCCATGTACCAAGCGTTGTGCAGGCGAGCGTCTCTGCCGAAACATCGACGGCAAACCAGCCTTCCCCCTTGTCGACGACCGTCAGACAGGTCCCGCAACAGGCAATCGATGCGCCCATTTCAACCGCGGCCATATCGAATTTCGTCTCAATAACAAATCGCGTGTCCGCGGTCCGTTCGACCTGCCGTACCTTGCCGATATCCGCAATCAATCCTGTAAACATACCATCACCTTATCAGCCGTCATCGAGGCTGTCCTGCCGCTCATACAATTCCATAACATCATCACCGGCAGCGACGCATTCAACCGCTTTGAAGCGCGCCATGCCATCGGGCGCAACCACACCGAAAGGACCGACTGCGGAAAGGCCATCGCCGCCCATGATCCCCGATGCCCGGAACCAGGCGATACGATCGATAACGCCTGCGCCCAGCAGCGACGCCGCCAGCGAGCCGCCCCCTTCGGCTAGCAATCGGGTTATGCCTTTCGCTGCGACAGCCCGGACAATACCAACAGGGTCCGGACGTCCGGTGTGATCCGGTGCAATGGTAACCACTTCGACACCCTTGTCTCGGAAAGCATCTGCATTGCCAGCGTCAGGCAAGGTGACCACCCAGGTTGGCGTCGCATTTGCCGTCCTGACCAGTGCCGAGTCGAGCCCCAGCCTGAGATGGCTGTCCACAACGATCCGTATCGGGGAGTGATCCGACAGGCCGCCCAGGCGGCAGGTCAGTTCCGGATCATCCGCCAGCGCGGTACCAATTCCGATCATGATGGCGTCATGGTTCGCCCGAAGCAAATGCCCACGCGCCCGCGCTTCCGGCCCTGTTATCCATTTACTCTCGCCCGTACCGGACGCGATCTTGCCATCCAGCGTACTGGCCACTTTCAGCGTGACCAACGGCCGGCCATCCCGGACGCGCCGCAGGAAACCGGCATTCACATCCTCGGCCTTCCGGCGCAGCACGTCGCTGACGACGGTTATGCCACCTTCCCGCAGGCGCTCATGCCCGCCTCCCGAAACCCGCGGATCGGGGTCCTCCAGCGCCGTAACGACCCGGACAATGCCCGCGCCCAGCAGGGCCTCACTACAAGGGGGCGTTCGACCGTGATGATTGCAGGGCTCCAGCGTGACATAGGCGCAACCACCGGCCGCCTGGTCACCGGCCTGCGCCAGCGCCTCGGTTTCCGCATGCGGACGCCCGCCTGGCTGGGTCCAGCCCCGTCCCACGATGCGTCCCCTGGAAACGATGACGCACCCGACGGCAGGGTTGGGCCAGACACTTCCCAACCCGCGGCGCGCAAGCGACAAAGCCACGCGCATGAAGTATTCGTCGGACGGTTCAGTCCTCTTCGACACCGAGTTCGCCGGTGATGAAATCTTCGAAATCCTTGGCTTCGCGGAAGTTCCGGTAAACCGAGGCAAACCGGACATAGGCAACCTTGTCCAGTGTCAACAAGGCCTCCATTACCAGTTCACCGACATGATCGGCGCTGATTTCCGCTTCTCCCGAACTTTCCAGTCGCCGCACAATACCGTTGACGACCCTGTCCACGCGATCTTCCTCGACCGGGCGCTTTCGGAGCGAAATACGCATCGACCGCAACAGCTTTTCACGGTCGAACGGTTCACGCTGCCCGCCCTTCTTCATCACGGTCAGCTCACGAAGCTGAACCCGCTCGAATGTCGTGAAACGCGCGCCACAATTGGGACAATAACGACGCCGCCGAATCGCGGAATTGTCCTCAGTCGGGCGCGAATCCTTCACTTGGGTATCGCCGTGGGCGCAAAACGGACAACGCATGATCAGACCTCCCCGGTCACTAGCCTAATGAAAATCCGAATAGATTGGAAACCGCTGGCACATTTCGGATACCTGCGCTCGGATACCGGCTTCCGCCGTCGAATTATCGTCCCTGTTGGCAGCAAGCTCGCGCAGCACTTCAACGATCATCTCCCCCACCCGGCGGAATTCATCGGTACCGAAGCCTCGCGACGTCGCAGCCGGGCTGCCCAACCGGACACCGGACGTGACGCCCGGCTTTTCCGGATCGAACGGTACCCCGTTCTTGTTGCAGGTCAGCCCCGCCCTCTCAAGGCTTTGTTCGGTGATATTACCGGTCAAGCCCATGGGTCGCAGGTCAACAAGCACCAGATGCGTGTCCGTACCGCCGGAAACGATATCAAGCCCGCCATCCAGCAAAGTTTCAGCAAGCACGTTCGCATTGTCCGCCACGGCCTGCGCATAGACCTTGAAAGACGGCTGCAACGCTTCACGCAGCGCGACAGCCTTGGCCGCCACAACATGCATCAGCGGTCCGCCCTGCAATCCCGGAAACACAGCGCTATCGATTTTCTTGGCCAGCGCTTCGTCATTCGTCATGATCATGCCGCCACGCGGCCCGCGCAGCGTCTTGTGTGTCGTCGTCGTCACGACATCGCATGACCAATGGGACTTGGATGCACACCGCCGGCAACCAGCCCGGCGAAATGCGCCATATCCACCATCAGATACGCACCAACGGAATCCGCGATCGCACGGAACCGCGCAAAGTCGATTACTCTCGGATAGGCCGAACCGCCAGCAATAATCAGCCGGGGTTTGTGCTCTTTTGCGAGTGTTTCAAGTTCATCGTAGTCAATCAGCGCGTCCTGCTTGCGCACGCCATATTGTACCGCGTTGAACCACTTCCCCGAAACATTGGGCCGCGCGCCATGCGTAAGGTGTCCGCCGGCGGCAAGCGACATTCCCATGATTGTTTCGCCCGGCTTCACCAGGGCCAGGAACACAGCCTCGTTCGCCTGGGCGCCCGCATGCGGCTGCACATTGACGAATTTACACCCGAACAAGGATTTTGCCCGCTCGATAGCCAGCGTTTCCGCGACGTCGACATATTCGCAGCCGCCATAATAACGACGCCCGGGATACCCTTCGGCATATTGTTTGGTGAGGACAGAACCGGTTGCTTGCAATACCGCTTTACTGACGATGTTTTCCGACGCGATCAGCTCTATCTGATCCTGCTGGCGCGTACATTCGTCCAAAACAGCCGCAAATATGTTGGCATCCGCCGACATAAGGTCTTCTGAAAAGAATTTATTATTAGTGGCTTCTGACACTTTTCTCATCCAAGTTATTATTCGGGCACACCAGATCCGGTGTACCCGACAGGTTAAGACATCTTGCCGGACGCGCCGTCCGTGGCGCGGATTGGAATCTCCCTCGAATGCGGTCTCGAGGAATACCGAAACGCAGTCCTGTGCGACTTCCGGCCCGAGTGTCCGAGCCCCCAACGCGATGACATTCGCCGTCGTTATGCTGCCGGGACAACCGCGCATCCCGTCGTATCGTGACAATGGGCTGCGCGAATATGGCGATGACGGTTGGCGGCAATTGAAATGCCGATGCCGGTGCCGCAGATCAGAATGCCGCGCGCCGCCCTGCCGTCGCGCAACGCGTCGGCGAGTGCATCCGCAAAGTCCGGATAATCAACAGAATCCGGGCCGTCCGTTCCAAGGTCCAGAACAGAATAGCCCCGCTCTTTCAGAAGATTACCGATGTCCGCCTTCAACAAATAGCCGGCGTGGTCGGAAGCGATTGCTACGGTCTGGATCGCGTTGCTGACTGAATTATCGTCCATATTCGCCATATAAATTTAACTGCCGGACGCAACTGGTGCGCCCTCTCCGGCCCCATTGATTTTGAGTTACCATATGTCGCATGCGGGCGCCAGCCTTCCTACAACTTGTAGCGCATCATTGCTGCCATGCGCGCCGCGCGTATCGGGTTGTGCGGCATGGAAAGGAGTAACGTCCCCAGTAGGCGGACAGTTTTCACAAACAATAGGAACATTGCATGCAGGTAAGTAGACACCTCATATAGATATCATATGAAATATCGCTCATATATATAGTGTTTTCGCATCAATACTGTAGTGTTGTTAACTAATTAGGATTCATTTACGCAAACGAATATTTAAACAACTGTCCCGAATAATTGACAATAACAGAAGTTTGTGCGACCAATAGTGGGTAGTAGGGTATCATTCATGGGTGGCAGCAATGAGCGATAAGACGGAACAGAATGCGTCCAACGGCGAAATTTCTCAGGGCGACATGCTGCGCATGACAACCGAGGTTGTGTCGGCCTATGTCGGCAATAACCCCCTGCCGCCGACGAAAATTCCCAACGTGATCAATTCCGTATTCGGAACATTGCGCACGCTTGACGGCACCAACGGCAATGGCCGCGGCGACCGTCCGAAACCGGCCGTGCCGATCCGCAAATCCGTCACGCCCGATTTTCTGGTATGCCTGGAAGACGGCAAGAAGCTGAAATGCTGAAACGGCACTTGCGGACGACCTACAGCATGACCCCGGAAGAATACCGGGCGAAATGGGGCCTGGATGCGGATTATCCGATGGTTGCGCCGAATTATTCGGCCCAGCGGTCCAGCTTTGCCAAGCGCATCGGGCTTGGTCGCGGCAAGTCCGGCAGCCTGGGCGCCAGCTGAGCTGACGTCAACGGCAGCGCGATCCGGGATCAGACCCGCAGACCGCCTCCCTTACCGGATTTTTCTTCCGCATTTCGTTTCATCACCATCTCGAGCTTGCGCATCGCTGTGTCGCGCAAGCCCTGTTGCCCGCGCCGGGGATCACCGACGATCGACACTTCCGTGGCAGTCCGGGTATCGATGGCGGAAACCTTCACGTAGCGGCCAATCGTTATGAATTCGAAAATGACGCCTTGCTGACTTTTACGCGGCATGGATAAACAAAACCTGTCGTGGTGGCTGCAATGTGACTTGCGCCCGAAAGCGCCTGCAGTATAGGTCAAGACGACCGCTTTCAGGACAAGAAACAATCATGCGCCACCAACTTCCTTTGATGCCGGCTTCCGCCACCGCATGAACCTGCTTTCCCGCAACCGGGTCCCCCTCACCGCGGCGCTGCTGCTGGCGCTGACCTCTTCCGTCTGGGGCATTTCCTGGCCGGTGATGAAAATCGTCATCGGGGAAATGCCCGTACTGACCTTCCGGGTCGTCATCGCCTGGGGCAGCGGGATCGTCATTCTCGCCATCGCCGCCCTGTCAGGATCCGAATTCCGGCTGCACCGGCGCGATATCGGCCCCGCGATGCTGGCGGCCGCGTTGAGCATTTCCGGCTGGTTCTACCTTTCCACCCTGGCGCTGACCATGATGCCCGCCGGCCGCGCCTCTGTCCTCGCCTATACCATGCCGCTCTGGGCCTTCCTGGCCGCGATCTGGCTGACCGGCGAACGGGTCACTGTAAACCGCGTTCTGGGGCTGGGCTTCGGCCTGGCCACGGTGCTGGTGCTTACCGTTGAGGAATTCGCCCGCTTCGGCCGGGTCCCGCTCGGCGTGATCGTCACCCTGACAGCCGCCGCAAGCTGGGGGCTCGGCACCGTCATCCAGAAGAAGATCACCTGGCATACCCGCTTTTCGCGCTGGCCGGCTGGCAATTGCTGCTGGGTGGCATTCCACTGGCCGGATTCGCCCTCGCCTTCGACAGCACCCCGTTCGACAGTCTCACCATCCGGGGCTTTACCGGAATTGCCTATGTCATTGTATTCGGTACCGTTGTTGGCTATTGGGCGTGGTTCCGGGCAATCCGCATGGTCTCCAGCAGTACCGCGGCGCTGGGCGTCCTGCCCGCCCCGCTGATCGGCGTGGTTTCCAGCACGCTGCTGCTTGGCGAGTCACTGGGTTGGCAGGAATTCACCGCCGTCGGGCTGCTCACCGCCGCGCTGGCGACGATGATGCCCCGTCCGGGAAGACGCAAGTAACGCTCTTTTTTGCGCAAATCGTCGTCGCGGATTAAAGCAATCCGCTCCGGATTTGCGCGTTAAATAGAGCCGGTGCCGAAACCCATGCCGCCGCTCCAGAACCGTTCGAGGCGCAGCAGGATCGTATTGGCGTGGTTCAATTCCTCGACCGGTACCGTTTCCGGGCCAAGCCGGTCGGAATGGCGGCCGAACATCGCATCAACGATGTTGCGCAGCTCGATCCCCTTTTCCGACAACCGCACGCGGATCGACCGGCGGTCATGCGCCGAACGTTCCTGGATCAGATAGCCGTTTTCAACCATCTTGCGGACGTTGTAGGAAACATTCGAGCCCAGGTAATAACCGCGGTTGGTTAATTCACCAACCGTCAGCTCATCCTCGCCGATATTGTAGAGAATAACCGCCTGGATATTGTTGATATCCTGGATTCCATGACGGTCGAGCTCGTTTTTGACAACTTCGAGGAATTGCCGATGCAAACGCTCGATTAAGTGGATGGATTGGAGATAATCGCTCTTTACAGCCATGGGTGTCCACCCGAATTGGTTAATCTTGATTGAATTTCGCATTCAATTATTACCTATTTACTAATTTTTTTACCTAGTTTTTTTGGTAATTCCCCACGAATCATCCCGATTATTGCGGAAAAATCGAGAGATTGATCACCAGACTGGCAAAATAAACCCGTACATAGCTGCCGCTGCCGCCCCCATCGGGGTCGCCGCCCCGGCATCCTGCGCCGCACCCTGCGCGAGCTTCAGGTCCTTCAACATCATTGCCGCGGTGAACCCGGCCGGGTAGCCCCGGTTGGAGGGCGCCGTCGGCACCGGCCCCGGCATCGGGCAGTAATTATTCATTGCCCAGCAGGAAACTGGTCGCCGTCGAGCAGATATCCCAAAGCGTCTGCTGATCCAGCCCCAAGCTTCTCCGCCATCACGAAGCCTTCGGACACCGCGATCATGGTCGCCCCCCAGGATCATGTTTGTTGCACAGCTTGGCAACCTGTCCATTGCCGATACCGCCGGCATGAATGATCGTCGTCCCCATGCCTTCCAGGATCGGTTTCGCGCTGCCGAAGCCATTCGGCGAACCCCCGACCATGAAGGTCAGGGTGCCCCCCGCCGCGCCGCCGGTCCCGCCGGAAACCGGCGCATCGAGCATTTCCAGCTTGCGGTCGGCAGCCATCTGCGCAACCTCGCGCGCCGTCGCCCACATCGATGGTCGAGCAGTCCAGCAGCAATGTGCCTTCCCGGACATTGTCGAAAAACGGACTCCCGTATAGGACGCTGCGCACCTGCGGCCCGGCCGGCAGCATGGTAACGACCACATCCACGTCCCCGGCAGGCATCCCCCGCGTCTGCCGCTGCGGTTTGCCCCGGCCGCAACAGCTGCTGCCAATGCATCAGGCGACAGGTCGAAGGCCTTAACGTCGTGCCCTGCCTTGACGAGGTTGACGAGCATCGGCCCGCCCATATTGCCCAGACCGATGAAACCAATGGCCGTCATGTCACTTCACTCCCGCTGTTTGTTCAAAACCCGTGCCGTCATGGCGGCAGAGCGTTCAATTCCGCACAATGTTTAAGCATCGCTTGTCATTGGTTTGACATCTGTTGCCATCACTCCCGGGGAATATTGCGTCGCCGCCTGCAAATCACCGCCGAATGATTGGCATCGGTTCGCATTTCCGGACATCGATTGACATCCCAGGATATTTATCCGTCCCGGCGGAGGCAAAACCATGTGCCCGGGTTTGAATCGCTATTCATTTATTGGCATTCATCGACATTCGGCGCCGCCCTGCGATGGAAAACCAGCCTTTATGATTGGCATCAATTGGCATTTTGTCCGCATTTATTGGCATCTGCCGGCGTTGGCTGACGTTACAGCACGACGGTAATAATACTGTCGCATCCTGCGCCTGTGCGCGGGCCACGGCACCGGTCAAAAAGAAACCAGTATAGCGCAAAAAGAACATTTTGGCAACATGTATGACAATCAAACCCCTTCCCCGGTTGACACATGTTCAATGCCCCCTTGATACTTGGCCGCATTAGGCATGCGCGCGGCTTTAGCGCGCCATCGCCCTTTTCCAGACATGACGAAGCGGAGCTTCACGATGACCGAGCCGACACACCACACCCATTCCGGAACCTGCCATTGCGGCGCCATATCGATGGAAACTGGCCTTCACCCAGCCCGCGGATGAAATGCAGGTCCGGTCCTGCCAGTGCGATTTCTGCAAGCCGTCAGGGCTCGCGGACGGTTTCAGCGGCGGATGGGCGCGCGGTCATCACCATCGCTGCCGACCAGCTGACGAGCTACAAGTTCGGATCCGAAACATGCTCGTTCCTGGTTTGTAAAAATTGTGGCGTCTATGCCGGCGTCGTCATGGCCGATGGTGACGGCTATGTGTCGATTGCCAATGCGCGGGGCCTGGCCATCCCGGCATTCAAGGACCGCGACGGTATAGCGCTGACCCATGACGGCGAAGCGACCGGCGACCGGATCACACGCCGCATGTCCCGCTGGACTCCGACGGAAATCCGCTACACGCTCTGAGGTCTAACCGCGCCGTAAGGCTAGTCAGCCGCCATGGCGGTTTCCGCCTGGAAGCGGAATCCCCGGTAGCCGTCGGCGACCACTTCCTCGCAGACCTTCCGATACGTGCCCACACCCGCGATATAGGGCATGAAGAGGCGTGGTTTTCCGGGAATATTGGCGCCCATATACCAGGAATTGGCACGCGGAAAGAGCGTCTTGTGCGCGACCTCCTGGACATGGTCGACCCATTCGTTTTCCGGCGTCGGATTCCGGCTCCATCAGGGCCAGTCCCTTGTCGCGCATATGCACGATTGAGTCGGTGACCAGATCGACGTGCTGTTCGATCGAGGTAAGCATGTTGCTTTTGACCGAGGGGCTGCCCGGACCGGTGATCATGAAGAGGTTCGGAAACGACGCCGTCATCAGGCCGAGATAGGTGCGCGGTCCCGCCTCCCATTTTTCCTTCAATGCCAGGTCCTCGCGGCCCCGGATATCGACATTGAACAGCGTCCCGGTCATCGCGTCGAAACCGGTCGCGAACACGATACTGTCGAACGCATATTCCTCGCCATTGGCGACCAAGCCGTCCGGCGTCATGCGGTCAATCGGCCCGCCGCTGATATCGACCAGATCCACATTGTCGCGGTTATAGGTCTCGAAATATTCCGTATCGACACACAGGCGCTTGGTGCCGATGGGGTAATCTTTCGGCGCCAGCAGTTCGGCGGTCTTCGGGTCCCGGACGATCTCGCGGATGCGCTGGCGCACGAATTCCGATGCCGTGTCATTGGATTCCTGGCTGGTCAGCAGGTCCCGGAACGCGGCGACGAAGCCGGAGCCACCCATTTCCCAGCGTTTCCGGTAGGTCGCCTCGCGTTCTTCGGCGCTGACTTCCTTCGCCGAGCGGTCATTGAATTCGCGCAGCACGCCATTGGGTGCGTAGCGCATTTCCCCGCGCCGCGCCCTGTATTCATCTTTCCATTCGGACTCGTAGTCCGATGTCATGGTGCCGTTGCGCGACGGGATCGAGTAATTCGGCGTGCGCTGGAAGACGGTGACATGCGCCGCTTCCTGCGCCAGGACGGGAATCGACTGAATACCCGACGACCCGGTGCCGATCACGGCGATGCGCTGGCCCGAAAAATCCAACTTCTCATGCGGCCAACTGCCGGTGTGATAGGTATTGCCCATGTAATCCTTGAGGCCGTCGATATCCGGGGTTTGCGCCGTCGAAATACAGCCGGTCGCCATAACGAAGTGCCGGGCGGTGACCGTTTCACCGGAATTGGTTTCAATCTTCCAGTTGCCGTGGGTTTCGTCGAAATGCGCGGCCCGGACTTCCGTTTCGAAATCGATATGCCGGCGCAGATCAAAGCGGTCGGCAACATGGTTGGCATAGGCCAGGATATCGGGCTGTGCCGAGAATTTTTCCGGCCAGTGCCATTCCTGCTGCAGGTCTTCGTCGAAGGAATAGGAATACTGCATGCTTTCAACGTCACAGCGCGCACCCGGATAGCGGTTCCAGTACCATGTGCCGCCGACACCGTCGCCGCGCTCGAACACGCGGGTGGAGAAACCCAGCTTCCGCATGCGATGCAACAGATAGAGCCCCGAAAACCCGGCCCCCACAATCACCACATCGACCGACGATGCTGATTTCGGATGGTCCACCATGCGCGTCTCACTCACAAACAGGGGCCGGAACGTCCGGCGGAACCGCTATTTAACCAGAAAACCGCGGAACGCGCCAAGCTGTCCCGGGCAACGGCACTGTCCCGGTCCCGGTTGACGACACGCACATTGCCAGCAGCCGCCGTTCCGCTATCATCGTCGTGGTCAACACGAACGGGATGGGGCATACGCAGCATGAGCAACCACGGCCATGTCTTCCGCTATGGCGGCGGCTTTGCGGAACAGCGCATCAGCCGCGCCGAAGGGTCGTACATATACGACAGCAACGGGCGCGCGATCCTCGATTTCACCTCGGGCCAGATGAGCGGCATCCTGGGGCACAGCCATCCAGAGATCGTCGCGGTTATCCGCGACATGGCGGGTCGCCTCGACCATCTGCACAGCGGCTTCCTGTCAGACCCGGTGGTGGAATTCGCCGATGCGCTGAGCGCCATGCTGCCCGCACCGCTGGACCGGGTGCTGCCGCTGTCCACGGGCGGCGAATCCAACGAGGCCGCCATTCGCATCGCCAAGACGTATACCGGCGGGTTCGAAATCGTCGCCTTCGACCGCGCCTGGCACGGCGTGACGGGCGGTGCTGCGGCGGCGACCTATTCCGGCGGCCGGCGCGGCCACGGGCCGACCATGCCCGGTGTGCTAACGCTGCCTACTCCGCATGCCTACCGCTCGCCCTTCAACCGCGACGGGGTCTATGACTGGCGGGCGGAGCTGGAATACGGCTGGGACATCATTGACCGGCAGAGCACCGGCAATCTGGCCGCCGTCATCGTCGAACCGATCCTGAGTTCCGGCGGGATCATTGAACCGCCGGAAGGCTACCTGGCGGCGCTGCGCGACAAGGCGCATGAACGCGGCATGCTGCTGATTTTTGACGAGGCACAAACCGGCATGGGCCGCACCGGCACCAGTTTCGCCTTCCAGCACGACGGGGTCGTGCCCGACATCCTGAACCTGTCCAAGACGCTGGGCGCCGGGCTGCCGCTGTCAGCCACCATCACCCGGGCGGAGATCGAGGAAGACTGCTTCGACAAGGGTTTCCTGTTCTACACGACCCACGCCGCCGACCCGCTGCCAGCCGCAGTGGGGCGCAAGGTGGTGGAGATCGTGCAGCGCGACAGGCTTGCTGCGCAGGCGAAGGAACTGGGCGATTACCTGAAGGCGCGACTGCTGGACCTGCAGCAACGCCATGTGATCATCGGCGACGTACGCGGGCGCGGGTTGCTGCTGGGCGTGGAGCTGGTCGCCGACCGGGCGACAAAAGCGCCGGCGCCGGAAGTCGGTGCCGCGATCAGCGAACGCTGCCTCGAACTCGGCGCCTGCCTCAACATCAGCCGCAAGGGCGTTGCCGGTGTCTTCCGTATCGCACCGCCGCTGACCACGACGCGCGACGAGATCGACCGGGCGATGAACGTTTTCGACCAGGCTCTGGGAGACTGCGCGCCGGTCTAACGGCGACGCGGCTCCGCATGCGCGACGAAATCGACTGTTGTTTCAGCGGTCGCAACTGCGACCGAACCATAGATGGGTCAGCGAGATTTCCAGGTCTTGACGAGGAACTTCGCGTCGTCGTCGGAAACGCCCCACATCTCGAACTTGACGTTAACCGCGTCATAAAGCGAAACCTCGCCCTGCTCCTTGTCGAAATCCCGGTACATCGCCACGCTGACGTCCATCGCGTCCAGCGCGCGGCTTTCCTTGCTGGCGATGGTTTTCGACCATGTTCACCGCGCAGGCGGCAATGGAACCGCAAAACATCTCGCCAGCCCCGACCGCCTCACCGCCGGTATTTTCGGCTACCCAGTGATGATCCCGCGCATTGCAGACCGAACGGCCCGGCACACCGATGCTGTAGCAGCTTGCTTCGTAGGCTAGTGCAACTTCGCCCATGGAACGCTCCCCCCTTGTGTGAAACCAGTTGGAAGTGTGGCAAACAAAAGCTCCAAGGGGCAATAGGGCGTCTAAATCTGCATATGCCACCGGCCGCAAGCATCCGGCGAAAGCCTTGAACAAATTGCGAGCGGGTCATAGGCTTCGAAACGATTTCCAATACAGGAATCCGCATCATGCCTGACACAATATCACCCGCCCACCACCGACCTTCCCCTGATTAAAGGCGCGCAGGCGTGGTACGGCACTGAGATGGCCGCGCGGGATGACTGGTCCATCACGTTAACCGCCGCCGATATTGCGGAGCTTGAGGCGGCGCTGGACCGGGTTCGGACGACCGATATCCTTGCCATCGACCGCGCTGCATTTCCCCTGCCCCGGCTTTCGGCGCGGCTGGCCGAAGTCGGGCGTGATATCCTGGACGGGCGCGGGTTCTTCCTGCTGCGCGGCTTGCCGGTCGAACGCTATTCGCTTGCCGAGGCCGCGCGGATATTCTGGGGGATCGGCGCCCATTGGGGCGAACCGGTCAGCCAGAACGGCAAGGGCCATGTGCTGGGCCATGTGAAGGATCTGGGACTGGATTATGCCGATCCGCTGGCCCGTGGCTACCAGACCAGCGCGCGCCTGCCATACCATACCGACAGTTCCGATTTGGTCGGCCTGCTGTGCCTGCAGACCAGCAAGGCCGGCGGGCTGTCGTCGATTGTGTCCACCACCACGGTCTATAACGAGATGGTCAAACGCCGTCCCGACCTGGCGGCGGTGCTGATGCAGCCGCTATTCCGCACCCGCTGGGGCGAGGTGCCGGAAGGCCGCAAACCTTATTACGGCACGTCGCCCTTCAACCTGACCGACGGGCGGCTGATCTGTTCCTATGTCCGCAGCGCGACGCGCAAGGCGCAGTTGATGGATGTGGTGCCGCGGCTCACCCCGCAGCAGATCGAAGCCATGGACCTGTTCGATGAACTCGCGAACGACCCCGCCCTGCATCTGGACATGGTGCTGGCCCCCGGCGACATGCAGTTTGTCTGCAACCATTCAATCGCCCATTCCCGCACCACCTACGAGGATCATCCGGCGCTGGAAAAACGCCGACACCTGCTGCGGCTGTGGCTTGCCTGCGACGACGGACCGGCCCTGCCCGCCGACTTCACCGGCGAACATCAGGGCATCACCGCCGGCGGACGCCCCGATGGAATCAAGGTGCCCGGCGTACCGCTGAACGCCCCCCTGGACGCCAGCGCCTGAACGCTATTTTGACTGTCGGGTCGTTCCGACCCGCTCGGGATTTAGCGTGGTTTTCCGCAAATCGTCGTCGCAGGTCGTTCCGACCCGCTCGGGATTTGACGTGGTTTTTCCGCAAATCGTCGTCGCAGGTCGTTCCGACCCGCTCGGGATTTCGTCTGGTTATTGCGCAAATCGTCATCGCAGGTCGTCCCGACCCGCTCGGGATTTGCTTTGGGGCTCGACCACGCCGCCAGAAAAAGGCACTTTACCGGCATCCGCCGGGTTGATCCTCTTTGCGCTGTCCCCAGCGCCGACGGCCCCGCTTCGACTAGAACAAATCTGAAGGTGAGACCATGCGACCGAACAAGATCAAACAGATGTGGCAAGACGGTAAACCCACGACCCTGGGCTGGCTTTCCATCGCCCACGGGTTCTCCGCCGAACTCATGGCGCGGCAGGGCTTTGATGCGCTGTGCGTCGACATGCAGCACGGCACTGCCGAGCTGGGCGATGTGCTGCCCATGCTGCAGGCCGTCTCGCAGACCGACACGGTGCCCTTTGTCCGCGTTGCCTGGAACGATCCGGCGGCGATCATGAAAGCGCTCGATCTTGGCGCCTATGGCATTATCGTGCCACTGGTCAACAATGCCGAGGAAGCCGCCAAGGCCGTCGCCGCGTGCCGTTACATGCCGGTCGGCATGCGGTCGTCAGGACCGGTGCGCGCGGCGCATTACGGTGGTGCGAACTATTTCGACGAAGCCAATGACGAGATCATCGTCATGGCCATGATCGAAACCCAGGAAGGCCTCGCCAATCTGGATGCCATCTGCGCCACGCCGGGCCTGGACGCCGTCTATATCGGTCCCGCCGACCTGTCCTACGCGCTGGGCATGCCGCCACGCGCCGACAATCCCGATCCGACGCATATGGCCACCTGCGACAAGATCCGCGACGCCGCGCACAAGGCCGGTATCAAGGTTGTGATGCATTGCGCCGGCGCCGAATTCGCCGCGGGTGCGATCAAGCGCGGCTACGACATGATCATGCTGACCTCCGACATGAACTGCCTGATCGCCGGTGCGCGCCAGCAGCTCGACGCGTTCAAGGCCCAGACAGACTGATCCTGCGCGACGGAAACCGGGCGGATGCCGGGGCTGTTATCCCCGCGTCCGCCTGATTGCCCTCAGCGGGTGCGCAACAGCGACGTGTCCTGCAATGTCATCGCCTGCCCTTCGGGCGCATTGGCCATCGCCTCTTCCAGGGTGGCGGCGGTAACCCAGCCTTCGGGCGGACGCGCGGCCGCCCCCGGGGCAATCAGGTCGATACCCCAGCAGATTTCGAGGTTGTGGCCATCCGGATCGCGGAATTCCAGCGCAACCTGCTGACCGGCGCGGCGGCGCCCTTCGAAACTGAGTTCAACCCCATGACGATCCAGGTGCTCGCGCGCCTGGAACAGCGCATCCAGACTATCGACCTCAAAAGCGAAATGATGCAGTTCGTCGCCGCTGGCCGGGCAGGTCGCACCGCCGACAAGGGCGACGCCGTGATGATCGTCGTTGTAGCGCAGGAAGACCATCCGGCCGGGCATCATCGTTTCCGGATAGACATCCGAAATCCGCATGCCCAGAACCTGCGTATAGAACGCCACCGACCGTTCCAGATCGGCGACCTTCAGGACGACATGGCTGATCTTGCCAAGCCTGAACGGCATATCGGGCGGCGTGCCGGTTTCGCGCAGCGCCTTTATATCGGCGCGTTCGAAGCCTTCATGATCAATCGTATCGCGGCGCATCGGCACGGTCCTCCCCTGGCAAACGCGCCGGACGGGCGACCGGCGGCGCAATGAGGATTGATATCATTGCCCGCCGTGGCGGAACAAGCCGTGCGGAGCGCGCGGTCGTTCCACCCACCTCGCAAACCCCTAGTGGAGGCAGCCTTCATCTTCGGCGAAATCGGTCAGCCGGTCGAAATCGCACACATGGATATATCCGCGCTCGCGCAATTCAATAATGCCGAGCTGCCGGAAACGGCTGATCGTGCGGCTGACGGTTTCGGTCGTCAGGCCCAGGTAATCGGCAATGTCACCGCGCGTCATCGGAACAAACAGGCGCGCCGGGTCCCTGTCCTGCGCCTCGCTGCGTTCGGACAGATGCAGCAGGAAAGAAGCCAGTTTTTCCATCGCGGATTTGCGACCCAGCAGCAGCATCTGATTCTGTGCCGCGACCAGTTCGTTGCTGGTCCAGCGCAGAAAACGACGGCCAAGCGACGGATACAGGTCCATGGACTGGTCGAGCGACTGATACGGGTAGCGGCGCAGACGGACCGCGGTGACCGTTTCCGCCGTATAGCCGCTGCTGTCGCCGAGGCTGACACCGAAGAGTTGCCCGGGATATACAAAGCCCGTGACCTGCCGCCGACCATCCGCGGTCAGTTTGGACAGAATGACGACCCCTTCAACGACTTCGTATACATTCTCGTTATCATCGCCTTCCATGAAGACCATTTCATGCGCCCCCAGATAGTGCAGACTGCTGGTTTCATGAAGACGGTTCTGCAGTTCGGCCTGCAATCCAATGCCGAAAACGGAGTTGATCGTGGCGCTTTCAGGTGCCATCTTTGTGTGCATTAACATGGCCTTCTCCCTTTAAAATAGTGCCTTGCGGCATTTCTCCATGGGGGAGATTTAACCAACGTTGTGTCACACGGGTTTGTCAGGCCGACGGTATTTGGAAACGGTTTGTAACAGTTTGTGACACGGGATCGGAAAACGCGCGAATGCCGACTGAGACGAATATCCTGATCGTGGACGATGACCGCCGCGTCCGCGACATGTTGTGCCGCTACCTGGACCAGGAAGGCTTCCATGCCACTGCTGTCGAGGACGGCACGGCCATGCGCCAGCACCTCGCCGACAATCCGGTCGATCTGGTGCTGCTGGACCTCGTCATGCCCGGCGAGGACGGGCTGTCCCTGTCCCGGGAACTGCGCGCAACCTCCGAGATGCCGATCATCATGCTGACGGGCAAGGGCGACCCGATGGACCGGGTTATCGGGTTGGAAGTCGGCGCCGACGATTATATTACGAAGCCCTTCCACCTGCGCGAGGTTCTGGCCCGGATACGCAGCGTGTTGCGGCGATCCGATAGCCGGCCAACGAGAATGCCCGATGCGGAAGCCGATGCCGTGCCAACCGACGATGCGCATCGCGAAGAGGACGGAGAACGCCTCATCTTCGCCGGCTGGTGCCTGGACCTTGCCGCCCGAAACCTGCACGCCCCCGACTCGTCACCAGTGCCGCTGACCACCGGCGAATTCAACCTGCTAACAGCCTTCGTGAAAAGGCCCAACCGACCGCTAAGCCGGGACCAGATCATGGATATTGTCCAGGGACGCGACTGGTCGCCCTATGACCGCAGTATCGATACCCAGGTCGGACGGCTGCGCAAAAAGCTGGAAGCAGACCCGAAAGACCCGCAACTGATCAAAACGGTCCGTGGCGTTGGCTACGTCTTCACACCGGCGGTAAAGCGGCTGGACTGACCCGGTCCCACCGGGATTATCGGTCCAGGATTTCGCGCAGCTTGGCGGCCAATTCCGGTCGGCGGTAGGGTTTCTTCAGCAGGTCGCCGCCTTCCCTGATGGCGCCGGCCTGAACGCCCGCCTGCTCCGTATAGCCGGAGGTAAACAGAACCCGAATATTCGGATACAGCCGCTTTGCTTCATCGGCCAGCGCAGACCCCATCATCCCCCCCGGCATGACGACATCGGTGAACAGCAGGTCCACCCCGGGCGAATCCCGCAATACTTCAAGCGCGGTCTCGCCATCGGCGGCCGCCAGCACCGTATAGCCAAGCTCTTCGACACGGGCCACGGTCGTTCTGCGTACCCGGTGGTCGTCCTCGACCACAAGAATGGTTTCATTCTGCGCCATGGGTTCGCCAGGTGCATCGTCTGACCGGCCAAGGTCCGAAACCTTGTCGCCAACCTGCGGCAGGTAAATACTGACCGTCGTCCCAACGCCCACTTCGCTGTACAGCCGCAAATGGCCACCGGACTGCCGGGAAAACCCATAGATCGTACTGAGGCCAAGTCCCGACCCAACGCCGACGTCCTTGGTGGTAAAAAACGGCTCCAGAACACGCGACAACGTTTCCTGCGACATGCCGGTCCCGTTATCCGACACGGACAGCATGACATAGTCCCCCCGGCCGCACCTCGACCCGTGACTTGGCATAATCCTCGTCAATGCCCGTATTGGCCGTCTCAATCGACAGCTTGCCGCCCTTCGGCATGGCATCCCGCGCATTGATACACAGATTCAGCAATGCATTCTGAAGCTGTGTCGGGTCCGCCTTCGTCCGATGCAGATTCTTTTCCAATACCGTGGAAATCTCAATTGATTCACCCAGACTGCGCTGCAGCATCTCCGTCATTTCCCGGACCAGATCATTCAGGTTGATGACTTTGGGCTCCAGCGGCTGACGCCGCGCGAAAGCCAGCATACGTGCGGCCAATTGCGCGCCCAGTTCGGCGGCTTCCATGGCTTCCTGCAGCAGAGTGCCGGATAGCCCATCGTCCGGCAGTCGTGGCTCCAGCATTTCCAGGTTGCCCATGATCACAGTCAGAAGATTGTTGAAATCATGCGCCACGCCGCCCGTGAGCTGCCCGACCGCTTCCATCTTTTGCGCCTGGCGCAGTTCCTCTTCCCGCGCCATCTGGTCGGTGACGTCATGAATGATCCCCGTGAACAGGCGCTCGCCTTGCGAATTGATTTCATCGACCGCCAAATTCATGGGAAAGACCGAACCATCCTTGCGGCGGGCTTCGACCTGCCGGCCAATACCGATGATTTTCTTCTCGCCGCTGCTCAGATAGCGGCTCAGGTACTGATCATGTTCCGCCTTGTAGGGCTCCGGCATCAGTATCTTGACGTTCTGCCCGATCACCTCATCCGCGCGGTAGCCGAACAGGCGCTCCGCCGACGGGCTGAACGAGTCAACGATACCCCTGGCATTGATGGTGATGATTCCGTCCGGCGTCGTTGCGAGAACGGAACGCAGGCGTTCCTCGCTCAGGCGCAACGCGTTTTTCGCCGCTTCCAGCGCACCCTTTTCGTCTGACATGCAAAACCCTGCAACGTTCTATGTTCGCGGCATCAACAGTCGCAGGACAGCGGCGTTTATACAAGCCTTCGTAGAACCGGGTTATTCGTTCCAATCCGAACTTTCACCGTCAGTTATTGGTCTTACCCTTTTCGCACGGCGCTGCCGACGAAGCGCTGCCACAGATTCCTCCGGCAATCCAAACAGGTCGGCAATCTGTCGATCCGACAACCTTGCCAGCAGTCCATCTATGTCCCGCTCGTCGATCGGGCGCGTCGGCGGCATCCGGTTTTCCTCAATCATGAACGCCGACAGGCTATCGACTGCACCTCTATCGGCCATGACATGGCTCAACATTGACGAGACTATTTCACTGCGCGCCTAAGCCCTTGCGTTAAATATAGCGGAGACATCGCATCATCCGGCTGACGGCAACCAGGTTGCGGTCAATGCAGCAGCGCGCGGCCGCCGCAACACCGTCAGTGAAAGCGCTGCTTCAGATCCTCGAAGGAGACAATTTCGCCGGCGATAGCACTGGCCGCGACGGTAACCGGACTGGCGAGCCAGACCTTGCCCGGACCGGAACGGCCGGGGAAATTTCGGTTGATCGCGCTGACCGTAACCGTTTCCGCATCCTGCGACAGACCCGGGCCGCAACCGGCGCAGGCGCCGCACGCGGGCTGGAGAATTTCCGCGCCAACCTTTTCAAAGGCATCGATATAGCCCTTGTCGCGGCAGTAATCGCGTACCGCAATCGTGCCGAACTGCAGGTACAGCTTCACGTCTGCCGGCACTTTCAGCCCCTTTTCAGCGGCCCATTGCAGCACTTCATGGTAACCGTCAAAATCTTCGCGCTTGCCCGCCGTACAGGAACCGCCATAGGCGATATTCACCGCAACCTTTTCCGTCAGGTCCCGGACACGCACGCCGTTACCCGGATCGCCCGGCGAGGCCAGCATTGGCGACAGGCTGCTGCAGTCGATTTCAATGGTGTGGACATAGGCCGCGCCCGCGTCGCTTGTCATCCACGGTTCCAGTTTAAAGTCGATGCCGCGACGTTCCTTGAGGAAGCGCACTGTCTGTTCGTCCGGCGCGAAAATGCCGGTCAGCCCGCCCATTTCGGCGGTCATGTTGGTCAGGGTCGTGCGTTCATCGACCGGCAATTGCGACACGGCTGGACCGCCATATTCATACACCCGGCCGATGCCGCCACCGGTCTTGGTAAAGGAATCGGCAAGAACCTCCAGCACGATATCCTTGGCCATGACGCCGGGCGGAATCGTGCCCTTCAGTTCGACCCGGACCGATTCCGGCATGGTGATGCGGTTCATCCCGGTCATCAGCGAATTCGCCATGTCGGTGCTGCCGACGCCATAGGACAGACAGCCAAGCGCGCCGTTATGCGGCGTGTGCGAATCCGTCCCTGCCAGCAACTGCCCCGGCAGGGCATACATTTCGGTCATGATCGCATGCGAGATTCCTTCGGAGCCTTCCTCGCCCGTCAGGTAGCCGTGATCCTTCAACCCGTATTTCTGCCAGAAGGCGCGGTGGCCCTTGGCCATGCGGCGGATATCGGGCATGCGGTCCCGCTTGGCGTTCACTTCGGGGCGGTGGGCGTAGGAATAATGATCCTCGAAGGAACGGATCGAGTCCGGCTTGTACAGTTCCAGATCCGGTCCGTAGAATTCATGCAACATATGGGCGCATTGCGCCGAGAAAATATCATGGAAATAGCGCCAATCCGGTCGCACAAAGCCGGCCGTACCGGGGCTCAGATCCCATTCCAGTTCGTCGGCGACGACGGCGTGGCGCGCGACGATCTTTTCCGCCAGCGTCTTCGGACCGGCCATGCTGTCGGGGTCCGACAATGCGGGGCGCGCGCCCTTGGCAATCGCGCGGCCGAAACCAAGCAGCCCGCCCGCCCGCAGAATACTCGCCGCCAGCGGCTCACGCCCGGCGACCAGATCCTCAACGGGGATATCCTCACCGGCGCGAATACGATCGATCAGCCCGAAATCGGTGGAGGTAAACAGGCCCAGATTGTCGCAGTTCTGGCGGTACAGCCGCTCGAAACTTTCCGCGATGATCAGTTTCACCCCGGCATAGAGTTCCGCCTGCGGGCTGTGCTCGCGCGACGACCCCTTGCCGTACCGGTTGCCGCCGACAATCACGGAAAAGCCACCGTTCAGCAGGCTGTCCGTGCCAATCGGCTGTTTGCCGCCCGTCTCGAAGCCGACATGCGCATGGCGGCCGAGTTCGCGGTCATAATGGACCAGCACCGGGATCGGCGTGATCTCGTCCGTCGAGATATCGTTCCGCAGGGGCCGGGCCTCTTCCACCGAAATATCGGCGCCATCGAGTTGCCGGGTTACGACATCGGGGTCTTCCGACAGAAAAATGATGCGACCTTCAAAGGCAAGCGTGTTCATGGGGCCTCCGGAACATTGACATGATGCGCCGCCGGCGCGGGGCCGACAGCGGATTTCGAGCCCCTATATATAACCCTCGGCACGCCAATCTCCAGACCTGAAATAATTGCCGGGAGATGCAGCACGCGGCCACACCCCCCGGTGTTTGTTCTTTCAGCCCGATATGGTGTGCCTTACGCCGCCTTTTCTTCCACCGGCGCCAGGCGGATCAGGTAGTCAAAGGCGGAAAGAGCCGATTTTGCGCCGTCCCCCATGGCGATGACGATCTGCTTGTGCGGCGTCGTGGTTGCATCACCGGCGGCGTAGACGCCCGGAATGGAGGTTTCACCCCGGTCATCCACCTCGATTTCACCCCGATTGCTGAGCGCCACCGTATCCCCGAGCCATTCGGTGTTCGGCACCAGCCCGATCTGCACAAAGATCCCGTCCAGCGCGACCAGATGCGCCTCATCGCTGTTGCGATCCTTATAAACCAGCCCGGTGACCTTGTTGCCGTCGCCCTGTACCTCGCTGGTGAGACCGGACGTCACCACATCGACATTGGGCAGGCTGAAGAGCTTGCGCTGCAGCACCGCATCGGCGCGCAACTGGTTGTCGAATTCGATCAGCGTGACATGGGCCACGATACCGGCAAGGTCGATTGCCGCCTCGACACCGCTGTTGCCACCGCCGATCACCGCAACCCGCTTGCCCTTGTACAACGGGCCGTCGCAATGCGGGCAATAGGCAACGCCCCGATTGCGGTATTCATCCTCGCCGGGCACGTTCATTTGGCGCCAGCGCGCGCCGGGGCTGAGGATCAGGGATTTCGACCGCAGGACAGCGCCGTTCTCCAGCACCACCGCATGCAGCCCGCCAGACGCGGTCGCCGGGACCAGCTTTTCGGCCTTCTGCAGGTTCATGATGTCGACGTCGTATGCCGCCACATGCGCTTCCAGCGCCGCCGCCAGTTTCGGTCCATCGGTATGGGGAACCGAAATGAGGTTTTCGATTGCCATGGTGTCGAGCACCTGTCCACCGAAGCGTTCCGACGCGATGCCGGTGCGGATTCCCTTGCGCGCCGCATAAACAGCCGCCGCGGCACCGGCCGGACCGCCGCCGACGACCAGCATGTCGAACGGCTCTTTCGCATCGAGGGCTGCCGCCGCGCGGGACGCGGCACCACTATCGATCTTCGCCAGTATCTGTTCCAGTTCCAGCCGCCCCTGCGCGAAGGGCTCGCCGTTCAGGAAGACCGAAGGCACGGCCATGATCTGGCGGGCTTCCACCTCCTCCGGAAACAAGGCGCCGTCGATGGCGGTATGGGTGATGCCGGGGTTGCGGGCGCTCATCAGGTTCAGCGCCTGCACCACATCCGGGCAGTTCTGGCAGGACAGCGAGAAATAGGTCTCGAACCGGTATTCACCGGTGAGCCCGCCAATCTGTTCAAGGACGTCCGGCGTCACCTTCGGCGGATGCCCACCGGCATGCAGCAGCGCCAGCACCAGCGAGGTGAATTCATGACCAAGCGGAATGCCGGCAAAGCATATCCCGGTATCCTCCCCGTCGCGGCATATGGCGAAGGACGGCGCACGGGCGTCAATATCGCCGCCTTCGGCGCGCCGCCAGGACACCTGGTCCGACAGGGCCACGATGTCTTCGAGCAATGTTTCGAGTTCGCGCGATTTCGCGCCCTCGTCAAGGGTGGCGACGAGTTCGATAGGCTGCCGGATGTTTTCCAGATAGCCCTTCAACTGGGTCTTCAGACTGGCGTCCAACATGGGGAATGCTCCGCTACAGGGGGTGGGATGGAAGAAAAACCGGCGGGCGCGCCGTCAGAGAGAAACCGCGCGCCCGCCTTCGGATCAGATCTTGCCGACCAGTTCCAGGGACGGGGCGAGTGTCTTTTCGCCTTCTTCCCATTTGGCCGGGCAAACTTCGCCCGGATGCGCCCGCACATACTGCGCCGCTTTGGTCTTGCGCAGCAGTTCGGCGGCATTGCGGCCGATCCCTTCAGCGGTGATCTCCACCACCTGGATGATACCGTCCGGATCGATCAGGAACGTGCCGCGATTGGCAAGGCCCGCTTCCTCGATCATCACCTGGAAATTGCGACTGATCGCGCCGGTCGGATCGCCGAGCATCGTGTATTCGATCTTGCCGATGGCGTCGGATGAATCATGCCACGCCTTGTGGCTGAAATGGGTATCGGTCGAGACGCTGTAAATTTCGACGCCCATCTTCTGGAATTCGGCGTAATTGTCGGCGAGGTCTTCCAGTTCAGTCGGACAGACAAAGGTGAAGTCCGCCGGGTAAAAGAAGAATACGGCCCATTTGCCGCGAATATCGTCATCGGTAACGGTGACGAACTTGCCAGCCTTGAAAGCGTCAGCCTTGAAGGGGCGGATTTCGGTATTGATGAGTGACATGATTGCTCCGTTGGTTGGTAGCGTGAGGGGTTCGGGTTGCTGACGAGACTGACATAGCGACCGCTCATTGATTGCCTAAATTGGTTTTTTATTTTTATTTATCGTTTTAGACTGTTTATTGGTGAGTGAGGTCAGAGCCGCGCCATTGCGCGCGGCCCACGATTCAAGACTGGTTGCATCCCGCGCCAATCTTATTTGCTAATAAGAGTCATTATCAATAATAGATTTGGAATTCGTGCAACTGGCCGCCTCTGCCCCGGAAACCATCCGGTAAAGTCCACTATTTGCAATTGCGATTAATTCGCACTAAGTATCCGCCCCGGCGAAATCACGGCGGTGGCCCAACAGCTATCGCGACACAGGCTTGCAAGACTGAGGATACGTTGTCGCAAATAGAAACCAATCCCCTGCTGTCGGCTTTTCATGAGCAGCGCGATGCCTTGATGCGGTTTCTGTTGCGGCGTGTGGGCGATGTCAGCCTGGCGGAGGACCTGGCGCAGGAGACATGGCTGCGGGCCGCCAACAGCCACAGCACCGTCGCGATCAAGAACCCGCGCGCCTATCTGTTCCGGATCGCCGCCAATCTGGCGATGGATCATTTCCGCCATACGGGCCTGCGTATCGAGGTGGCGGCGCCCGATCACACCAAGGAACTGGTTTCCGATGGCACGCCGTCACCGGAAACGGTCGCCCTGTACCGCAGCGAATTTGCGCGACTTCACACCATCGTGGAAGGCCTTTCGCCGCGCTGCCGGGAAGTCTTCACGCTGGCCCGTTTTCAGGGGCTCGACAATTCGGAAATCGCCGAACGGCTGGGCATCAGCAAGAACACGGTCATCTCGCATATCTTCAACGCCCTCAAAATCATCGAGCGCGAAATGAACTGGGAAAAGCGGAACGAAAAAAAAACGTAGCCGGATATCAGTCTTTTGGCTGTGCCATCCGTCTTATATCTGACGGGCGCCGTTTCCGGCGTCCCACTGGCGACGGTTTCAGGAGAGGGAAACCTATGGGAGATACGGGACAGACCCCGCATATTGAAGCGGCGCTGCACTGGATGGCGGTCCTGCATGACGGCTCGGGAAGCGAATCGGAACGGCAGGAATTCGCCGCGTGGCTCGCGATGGACGCGGCCCACCGTGACGCCTGGCAGCAGGCCGAGGACCTATGGTCCGGCCTGGCCGTCATCGCGCCAGATGCTGCCGCCCCCAAGAGAGCGAACACCCACAGCGCCACGGTCATCCCCATTGCCACAGCATCGCGTGCACCGTTGATGTCGCGGCGCGCCTGGCTTGGCGCCGCCGCATCCCTCGCCGCAGTCGCTATCGGTGGTTACGTGGCGACCCAGCCGGCGCTGCGCGCCGACCATCGCACCGGCACGGCGGAGCACCGTACGGTTCGGCTTGCCGATGGATCAAAGGTGGAACTCGGCAGTACCACCACACTGTCCGTGGCCTTCAGCGGTGACAGACGCCACGTTACCCTGCATGAGGGCGAGGCGTTTTTCGAAGTCGCCGCTGATCCGGCCCGGCCCTTCATTGTCACCGCCGGCAACGGGACCGTTACCGCCCTGGGCACCGCCTTCAATATCAAGCGGCGGGACAGCGCAAGTGTCGTAACGGTAACCGAGCACGCCGTATCCGTCGCGGTTTCGGGCAGCCATGGCGCGCCGCTGACGCTGAACACCGGACAGCAGGTCCGATACGACCGCGCCTTTGGCACGGTCCGAACCGTTAATCCGGACCATGTTCAGGCATGGCGACGGGGCCGGTTGATTTTCGAGGACAGCCCCCTGAGCGAGGTCGTCGCCGACCTGGAACGACACAGGCAAGGCTGGATCATCATCGCCGATGACCGCATCCGCAATATCACCGTCACCGCCGTCTTCGATTCCCGTCGCGCGGATGCGGCGCTGGATGCCATTTCCGATACCCTGCCTGTCCGACTGACCCGGATTGGCGGCGTGGTTGCCGTACTGTCCGCCTCCGACTGAAACCACCCTGCCCGGCAGATTCCGAAAAAAAGATCTGATCAGAGAAAAATATCACCGCTGCGTCTCATCAAATCCGGCTGCTCATGCGTCCTACCATTAAATGCGATTAATTTTTATTCGCAAAAAAAGGCAGGAACCAAAAATGTCTCAGACACAACGACGCAGCAGCCGCACCGCAAACCGCCAAACCGGAACGACCCGGCCCCCGAAATCCCTCGGCAAAAACATTTCCACGACGCTGACGACGGCCTTGCTGGCAACAGCCCTAGCAACCCCCGTCCTCGCGCAGGAAAAAAATGGCACTCTGGTCCCCGCCCCGAGCAAACACAGTGCGACGAACAGCGTTCTGGCGCAGGGCGACTCAGTGCACCGATTTGATATCCGTCCTCAAGCGTTAATCCCGGCGCTGATCGCCTATGGCGAGGCAGCCGACGTGCAGCTCGTCTTCGACTCGCAACTGGCCCGAAATCTGGAAACGCCGGGCGTCACCGGCACGATGCCCGACCGGGAGGCGCTGCAGCGTCTGCTCGCGGGGACCGGGCTGCACTTCAGCTTTACCGACAACAAGACAATCACCCTGGCCCGGACATCTGACGACAGCAGCGAAAAGGTACTCGGCCCGATCACGGTCGAAGGCCAGGGCGCTTCGGCCAGGGGACCGGTCGACGGCTATGTCGCCGCGCGCAGCGCCATAGCAAGTAAAACGGACACGCCGCTGATCGAAACGGCACAATCAATTTCCGTCGTCACCCGCGACCAGTTGGACTCACGCAACGTCAACAAGCTGCACGAAGCCTTGCGCTTTACACCCGGCGTCAATCCGGAGCCCTTCGGTTACGAACCGCGATACACCAACCTGATGATGCGGGGGATGGATGCGGCAACAACGGGCCTGTTCCGCGATGGCATGCTGATGGCAAATCCGGGGTTCGCTGTCAGTTACAATCCCGAACCCTGGGGTGCGGAACGTATCGAGGTGCCACGTGGCCCCGCGTCGGTTCTGTATGGACAGGGTGCCGCAGGCGGGCTGGTCAATTTCGTTTCGAAACGGCCGACGGGCGAAAAAATCCGGGTCATGGAATTGGAAACCGGCAGTTTTAATCGCTATCAGGCAAAGGTCGATTTCGGCGGCAACACCGACGAGACCGGGGATATTTCCTATCGCCTCACCGCGCTGGCCCGAAAAAGCGATACGCAGATCGACTTCGTGGAAGACGACCGGATATGGATTGCGCCTTCGGTGACGGCCCGGGTGTCCGACCGAACCAAACTCACCCTGCTGACCAGCTATCAGGAAGATGACACGCGCAATTCGCAGGCATTGCCCGGGGTCGGCACGCTGACAGAAAACCCGAATGGGGATATCCCGACCAGCCGATTTACCGGCGAACCGGATGTCGACAAATACCACCGGGCGGAACTCCTTTTGGGATACGAAGTGGAGCATGACAGTTCGGACGCCGTCTCTGTCTTCCACACCCTGCGCTATAACATCCTCGACCTCGACGATATCGTCGTCTTCAGCAACGGCCTGGCCGCCGACCAGCGAACGGTGAACCGGGGGGCTTTCGCCAGTTTCGGCAACCTGCACGGGATTACCACCGATAACCGGGTGCAACTGAAATTCGGCGATGCGGCGATAAAGCAGACCCTGCTGATCGGGGTCGACCATCAGCGTATCGACGTCAGTTCCATTCAGCATTTCGGTGCCGCGCCTTCCATCGACATTTTCAACCCGGTCTATGGCGCCACGGTCAACATCCCCGCCCCCTTCAAAGACGAAGATTCTGTGCTGACGCAGACCGGACTGTATGCACAGGACCAGATCGCGCTTGGCAAGAACTGGAAATTTTCGCTGGCCGGGCGGTATGACCGCGCCCGCAGCGAAACCGATAACAACCTGACCGGCAGCACGACAACACAGCGCGACAGCGCCTTCACCATGCGCGCCGGCGCCGTCTATCTTTCGGACTCGGGGCTCGCGCCCTATGCCAGCTATGCAGAATCTTTCCTGCCTATTGTTGGCAACGATCCCCCCGGCAACCCGTTCGAACCCCAGACCAGCCAGCAATTTGAAGTCGGTATCAAATACCAGCCCAAGGGATATAACAGCTTCATTACCTTGGCCGCCTTTGACCTGACCCGGCAAAACGATACTGAAACCGACCCGGTAAGCTTCGCAACAGTCCAGACCGGCGAAGTCCGCTCGCGCGGCATCGAACTGGAAGCATCTGCCAGCCTCGATTCCGGCCTTGATCTCACCGCGGGCTATACGTATCTCGACACCGAAATCACCGAAAGCGTCAACGCCGCACGCATCGGCGACGAGCTTTCCGAAGCCCCCCATCACACGGCGACGCTATGGGCCGACTACACGCAGCCAACCGGGCAATTGCAGGGGCTCGGCTTTGGTGCAGGCCTGCGCTATGTCAGTTCAAATTTCGGCTTTGGCGCCAATACGGTTTCCGTCCCCGGATATCTTCTGGCTGATGCGAGCATCCATTACGAATGGAAGGCGCTGAATATGGGCATCTATGCGCTGAACCTGTTCGACAATGAACATGTCGGCTCCTGTTCCGTCCGGAACGGCGCGAATTTCTGCACGATGGGCGAGACACGTACCGTGAAGGCAACCGTCGGCCTGCGCTGGTAGCCCGGCGGGAAATGTCATGACACTCCGTTTCGTACTAACGCTCCTGCATCGCTGGGTCGGGCTGGTCATCGCCGGTTTCCTGTTCATGTCCGGGATCACAGGCGCCATAATTTCCTGGGATCACGAACTCGATGACCTGCTCAATGCCCATTTGACGGAAACCGATAGTACCGGCCCACAGCTGCCGGCCCTGGAACTGGTCCGCATTGTTGAGGAGCGCGATCCCCGGGTCGAAGCCACGTTCTTCACAATCGAGGCGGAAGCGGGCGAAGCGCCGTGGATATTCGTCGAACCGCGTATCGATCCGGCGACGGGAGTCCTCTACGATATCGGCTACAATCAGGCTTTCCTCGATCCCGCCACCGGTGCGGAGATCGGCCGCCGCCATTGGGGCGCCGCCTGGCCGGTGACCTCGGAAAATCTCATCTCGTTTCTCTATGTGCTGCATTATTCGCTTCACATCCCGACGATGTGGGGAATCGATCATTGGGGTATATGGCTGATGGGGATTATCGCCGTATTGTGGACCCTGGATTGTTTCGTCGGCTTCTATCTGACCCTGCCATCACGGCGGGCGGACCCGACGAAAACAGCGGAAGCACAATTCAAACGCGGGTTCGTGACGCGCTGGGCCCCAGCCTGGAAGATCAAAACGTCGGGCAGCGGCTACCGCATCAATTTCGACATCCACCGTGCGTTCGGGCTGTGGGTCTGGGGGCTTCTGTTCATGCTCGCCTTCACCGCATTCTCCCTGAACCTGTATCGCGAAGCCTTCTATCCGGTCATGTCGCTGGTATCGGAAGTTACGCCCACCCCCTTCGACCTGCGCGAACCAAAGGGCCCGAACGAACCGATCCCCGCCAAGATCGGATTTGCGCCGATCCTCGAACGCGCGGCGGCGGAGGCAGCGCAGCGCGGCTGGCCGGAGCCCTTGGGGTCGATTTTCTATACCCGCGATTTCGGGATATACGGTGTGCGGTTTTTCCATCCGGGGGATGATCATGGCTCGGCGGGTGTCGGTCCGCCAACCCTGTATTACGACGGCGCTGACGGCCGCTACCTGGGCGACCGCGAACCCTGGAAAGGTACCGTGGCGGATATTTTTGTACAGGCACAATTCCCGTTGCATTCGGGCCGTATCCTTGGCCTGCCCGGGCGTATCCTGGTCTCCATCATGGGGTTGGTCACAGCGGCACTATCCGTCACCGGCGTCATCATCTGGCAACGCAAGCGCGCCGCGCGTATTCTCCGCAGCCGGAACCGCGCAACCCTTCCATCGCCGGCAGAATAAGGCCCCATTTGCTGCCAGCCCTCGACAAGATTGCGCCCTCGTCGAGGGCAACGGCTCGCGCGACCAGGTACCCGGCCTGCTTGTCAGATTCCCGGCGAGTCGGCCGAATCCGCGGCGGCAAAATCACCCGCCGTTGCGTCACCCGCCGCGCCATCCAGCACGAAGCCTTCATACCCCTTCGCCGCGATGTCATCGCAGATATCACGATAGCGTTTCATTCCCCCGGCATAGGGCATGAAGACGCGCGGCTTGCCCGGCACGTTGGCGCCCAGATACCAGGAATGCTTTGCCAGCGGCAGCAGGGTGGCATTCGCGGCCTCGTTCACATGCGCGACCCATCGGTCGGCGGCTTCGGCTTCCGGCTCGATCCGCGCGATCCCGTTGGCGCGCATATGCGCGATACAATCGGTGATCCACTCGACATGCTGTTCAATCGGCACTGGCATATTGCACAGCACCGAAGGGCTGCCCGGACCGGTAATCGTAAACATGTTCGGGAAGCCCGCTGATTGCAAGCCCAGATAGGTCACCGGCCCCGCATACCACGCATCGGCCAGCGACTGCCCGTCCCGGCCGGTGACTCCCAGTTTCAACAAGGCACCGGTCATGGCGTCGAAGCCGGTGGCGAAGACGATAACGTCAAGTTCGTGTTCAACCCCGTCGGCGGTGACGATGCCTTTCGGCGTGATGCGTTCAATCGGGTTCTTGCGCACATCGACCAGGCTGACATTATCGCGATTGAAGGCTTCGAAATAACCGGTATCGATCGGCGGGCGCTTGGCGGCATAGGGATGGTCGATATCGGCCAGCATCGCCGCTGTTTCCGGGTCCTTGATAACCTCGCGGATCTTGCCCTTGAGGAATTCGGCGGCGGTATCGTTCGCGGCCTTGTCGGCGAGCAGGTCCTGGAAGCTGGCGCGGAATTGCAGCCCGCCTTTTTCCCAAGCTTTTTCATAGATTTCCTGGCGTTCCGACGCCGACACATCGAACACCTTGCGATCGGCGATGCGGAAGGGATGGCCGTTCGGCGTGTCCTGCAACACTGCGCGGATTTCGTCATGCTCCTCATGGCACCAGCGTTTGAATTCCTCGGTCAGCGGCGCGTTGCGCGCCGGAACGCTGTAATTCGCCGTGCGCTGGAACACAGTCAGATGTCCCGCGGTTTCAGCAATCACCGGCGCCGCCTGGATACCCGTTGAACCGGTACCGACCTGCCCGACCCGCTTGCGCGTGAAATCGACGCCTTCATGCGGCCATTGGCCGGTATGCACCCATTGCCCGGCGAAGCTGTCCAGCCCCGGAATATCCGGCACATTGGCGGAAGACAAACAGCCGACGGCAGTGATCAGGTAGGTCGCGCTGTAGCCCGCGCCGGATTCGGTTTCGACATGCCATAGATTGGCGGCTTCGTCATAGCGCGCGGCACTGACGCGGGTGCCGAGCTGGATATCGCGCTTTAGGTCAAACTTGTCGGCGACATGGTTGAGGTAGCGCATGATCTCCGCCTGCCCCGGATAGCGCTCGGACCATTCCCATTCTTCCAGCAATTCGTCGGAGAAGTAATAGGAATAGGAATGGCTTTCGGAATCGCAGCGCGCGCCGGGATAGCGGTTCCAGTACCAGGTGCCGCCGACACCATCAGCAGCTTCCAGCACCCTGGCCGACAGCCCCAGCCGGTCGCGCAGGCAATGCAGCTGGTACATCCCGGAAAATCCCGCACCGATAATCAGCGCGTCGAGGTGGGGCGTGGCGGCAACTTGGTCAGACATGGCGATCCTCGGGGTTTCGCAGTTTTCAGCGCGGCGATCCTGCCGCTGTTTCCGTATGAGGCACCGACAATACCGGAGGCAGCAGCAGACCGCCAAGCCACCGTCGCGTGTGCCGCGTCAGGTGCCGTCTTTCTGCCGCTTTACATAGCCGGCAGCGCGGTGCGCCAGTTGCGCCGGGTCCGAACCCGGGCGCTGCGACGGGTTGGCGAACTGGACGACCAGCACCTCCGCCCCTTCCGCACCAGCCAGCAGGGATGGTGCCGCCTCCCCCGCCTCCAACCGGATCAGCGAGGATTCCGGCATATCCCTGCCGTCCTGCAGGATCGTGCCGGAACAAACCAGATAAAACTGCCCGCCTTCTGCCGGTATGCCGGGCGCTTCGGCATGGGCCGCCAACCGAATACCCACGACCCGCACCCCGTCCGATTGCTGCGGCATCAGTTCTTCAGTCTTCGTGCCCGCCTGCGGGATGTTGCCCAATTCGAACACGCCCTCGATATTCCGCCCGGCGCGACAGGGCATGTTGTGCTTGTTGCCCGGCATCGACCAATGCCCGCCGCTGGCGAAATTGCGCAGGGTGAAGAAGGATATTCCGTCATCGCGGGCGACAATCGGGCCATAGGGTGTAAAGGCATCCGCATACTGGAAGGTGATCGGACGCACCGCCTTCTTGCCGATACGGCCATCGCCCGCAACGACAATCTGGAACTGGTCGACATCATGGAAATGCGGTTCGATCCGCGCATTGGCATAGGGCCGCACGACCAGAAAGGCCTGGGGGCGGTCCTCGATTTCGCCCGGCGTGCCAATATAATCATGCCGTCGCCCGACGCCGCCCTTGCGCTGGGACTCGTGAATTTCCGCTTCGTTACGTGCAACTGCCTGCATGACAATCTCCCCTGGTCCAATAAGGATTTCGCATTCAGCGGGCGTTCTCGCCCGCCAGCAACCCCGTTACCGCCGCCTTGATCAGCCCGCCGACATAGCCGATGGTGCCGCCCCCCTCGAGCCCGCCGGTCGTGCCGCCCGCCGCATATAGTCCCGCAATAATACTGCCATCGGCGCGTTTGACGCGCATGTTTCCGTCAATCGCGATGCCCCCCATCGTATTGGTGATCCCCACGGCCAGCGGAATTGCCATCAACGCCTGTGTATCCAGCGGCGTGGCGGGAAAGAGACTGTCGGTGCGCGCAATATCGAGCTGCTCCCGTGCGTCATTGCCCACGGCGGCGTTGTAGTCTTCAACGGTCCGGGACAGCGTGTCGGGATCAACGCCGATCTGCCGGGCCATCGCCGCCGCACTATCCGCGCGATACACGGTGCCACTGGCCTTTTCCACGGTCGGATTCGCCGGATAGACCGACTTGACGCCGGGACCTTCCTCCCAAATCCGCCGGTCGAATATGGTGAAGGCACTGGCCGGGTCGTCGAACCGCGCGACGAGGTTGGACATGTAGATGCCGCCGATACCTTCATCGGCAAAGCGCCGGCCGCTGCCATCGATCACAATTGACGCCGTCGCGATCTGGTCGATCTGCGGATAAGGTGACAGGTCGGCGCCGGTCATCACGTCGCGGCTGAGGAAATGGCCGTAGAACCGCTCCATCGATACCAGTGCTGCCCCGGCCGTTTCCGCCATGCGGATACCGTCGCCCATCGCCGTACCGGCGCTGCGCTGTACCAGCAGGTCCGGCCGCGGCGAGATATAACGCCCGACCATGTCGGCATTTCCCTGAAATCCGCCATCGGCGATGATGACCGACTTGCTGGCAATCGTGGCGGTTTCACCGCTGCCGGTCCGAACAGTCAGCCCGCGACAGGCCCCGTCCGTCATAACCAGTGCCTGTGCGGCGCAACCCCGCGCCAGAATACCGCCCGCATCGGCCAGCCGCGCGGCCAGTGCCTGCATCATCACGTCCGGCCCGCAATCCGGCCAGTCCATCCCGGCCAGCATCGGGCGGTGCGGCGCCGTCATCCAGTTATACATCGGCGCCGATCCCGGCTCGAAGGCGACGCCCTGATCGCGCAACCAGCGCACGGTGCGGCCGGCATTTTCCGCGACTGCCGCCGCCAAAGCCGCATCGACCTCGCCCTTGGTGATCCGCCCAATCGCGGCCAGCAAATCACCCGGATCCCCCGCCGCATCGGTATAGGCAACATGAAAGGCACCGCCGGCGGAACGGGAGTTACAGGCATACCGTTCATCGGCGCCACGCTCCAGAACCAGCACCGCCGCCCCGGCCTGTGCCGCGACAACGGCCGCCGACAACCCGGCCAATCCACCACCGACAACAGCGATATCGACGCGCATGCCGTCTGTTATGGCACCGTCACTCATATCCATTGCTCCCCCGCACAGGCATCCATCGGACTGCCTTCCGTTATTCCTCGCGCTATCGTAACGACAAAATTCATACCTTGTCGCCCCCACCCATCGTTGAGCACATCGTGATCCCGGCTGGGCGCGCTGCCGGGAATCATGTGAAACTGTGCCGCATATTGCATCGTGCCGCGCGAGGGCACACATGAGGATCAAACAGGGAGAATATCCATGACCGCATATCTTATGGTTCGCGCCGAGGTTCCCGAAGGCGAACGGGACAATTTCGACCACTGGTACGAGACCGAGCATCTGCCCGATGCCAAGAAGGCCTTCAAGGCGTTGAGCGCGCGACGGGGCTGGAGCACAATCGATCCGCTGAGCCATTTCGCCTTCTATGAGTTTGCCGACCTTGATGCCGCCAGCACCGTATCGGGCTCCGATGAAATCAAGACGCTGATCGCGGAATTCGACCGGGTCTGGCAGGGCAAGGTCACGCGGACCCGCGACGTCGTCGATATCCTGCAATCGATCTAAGGGAACGGGGGAACCTGTCCGCAGTATCGCCATGACGGATGCGCCGGAGGACACCGTATCGCTGTTCAGCGCGCCGACGCCTGAACCGTGCGCCGAATATGCGCTGGTGCTGATGGCGATGGGCGTGCCCTGCCGGCTGGTGTCTGTCGGCAGCGAGTTCCATCTTGAGGTATATGCCACGGATGCGCAGCGGGCGCGCAAACAGCTTCTTCTTTATATTGACGAAAACAACGGCCCGTCAGCCGGCGCCCCGCCCCCGCCGAAGATCATGGACGGCATGGTCAGCGCGGCGGTTTACATCATCGCCCTGCTGATCCTCAACATCCTGCAGCGGGATCATCTGTTCTCCGTCAACTGGCTGGAAGCCGGGGTCAGCCATGCGGCGGCGGTTCGCGACGGGGAATGGTGGCGGGTCGTCACGGCGCTTGGCCTGCATACCGATACCGCGCATCTGTTCAGCAATATCTTCTTCGGTGCCGTCTTTATCTTTCTGGCGGGCGAACTGCTCGGCTGGGGGTTCACCCTGTCGGGTATCGTATTCGGCGGCGCGCTGGGCAACCTCGTTAATGCCTGGGTGCAGAGCCCGAACCATCAGTCGATCGGCGCATCGACAGCGGTCTTCGCGGCGGTTGGTTTGCTGGCCGCCTATTCGTGGAGCCTGCGGACCGGGCGGTTGAAGCGCTGGGTCCCGCTCGGCGCGGCGGTTGCGTTTCTGGCCTTCATCGGGATGGGCGGCGAGCGCACCGATGTTTTCGCCCATGTCACGGGGCTGGGTGCCGGTTGCCTGTTCGGCTTCGCCTTCGGCGCGCTGGATGCCCGTATCCGCATTTCCGGGCGGCATAAAGGCTACCTTGGCATTCTTGCCGGAATGTTCTTCGTCCTGGCCTGGGGCGTGGCGCTGCGGGCCTGATCAGGCATCGGCAACGAAATCGCGCCGCCGCAACAGGGCAATGGGCAGCTTGACGACATCCCACAGGATCCAGCCCAGAACGATCCCCGCGACACCAAAAACCAGACTGGGGGCATCCAGCGGCAGCGCCGGCACGAAAGACTGCATGGTCGCCTGTGCGATATCACCGTCGAAATGGCGCAAGAATACATAAGGCTGCGTGAATATCCCGGCCTGATCGATGGCGCGGTGGGCCGCCTCCAGCGTGTCGATTCGCGCCTGCGCCACCGCCATCATCTGCGTGCGCAACCCTTCGTCATGAATCAGTGCCCCGGTCTGACCGTTCAGTAATTCACCCTGCCCGTGCCGCGCCTCGTCCAGATGCCCGCCGAGACGCTGCAGATAGGCATGGATGAACGCCACAACCTGCGCCGCCAAAAGCCCGCTGATTGCCGCAACGACCGTACCGGCCAGCGACTCCAGTTTTCGAAAAATCCAACGCATGATGTCTCACCCTGTTGATGACCGCTGGCTAACGGCAAAGAGTGGCGAAAACGTGGCACCGTTGCTGATCCAATTGGACGACAGCCGATCCTGCACCATGGATGCTCGGGTCAAGCCCGAGCATGACGAAACAGGTCGCGTTTCTAAAACCATCACGTCGTGGAAACCGGGCAACAGTGCCAACGTCCGCACCACACCATCATTTGTCATACTCGGGCTTGACCCGAGTATCCAGCCAACGCGGCCAATTGCGCATTTGTCGCCGAGAAGGCGCAGCCGCCCCGGGCCTGTCATCCGCATCCTCGCGATGAAGGGCGGCGCGTTGCACCGCCCTTCCCTGTCGCGCCGATGCGCGCCTAAGCGAGAACCTTATCCAGTATCGCCAGCATCTCGTCGATTTCCGCATCGCTGACGTTCAGCGCGGGCATGAAGCGCAGGCTGTCGGCGCGCGGCCCGTTGAGCAGCAATCCGTTCGCCAGCCCCCGCTCGACAATCTTCGCCGCGTCGGTCCGCGTCCCCAGATCCAGCGCAAGGAGCAACCCCTTGCCGCGCACCGCACCGAGGCCATGCGTTTTCGACAGCGCCTCCAGCCCCTGCCGAAGATGCCGGGACGCCGCGTTGACCCGGTCCAGGAATCCCGGCGCGGACAAGGCTTCCAGCACCGCCAGACCGACCGCGGCCATCAGGGCGTTGCCGTTGAACGTGCCGCCCTGATCGCCCGGTTCGAAGCAACTGACGGCTTCACGCGCCAGCAACGCCGCCATGGGCGCGCCGGCCCCGATGCCCTTGCCCAGGGTCATGATATCGGCCCGGATACCGCTGTGTTCGAACCCGAACATCGCCCCGGTCCGCGCCATGCCGGTCTGGACTTCATCCAGGATCAACAGGATCCCATGGCTTTCGGTCAGCGCCCGCAATCCTTGCAGATAGGTATCGGTCGCCGGCCAGACGCCGGATTCACCCTGGATCGGTTCCAGCATGATGGCGACGGTTTTGTCGGTGATCGCCGCTGCCGCCGCGTCCAGATCGTTCAGTGGCACCCGCGGGAACCCCTGGACCTTCGGTTCGAACAAGGCATCCCATTCGGTCTTGCCCGACGCCGACATCATGGCCAGCGTGCGGCCGTGGAAGCCATGTTCGATGGTGATGATCTCGTATGCCCCGCCGCGATGCATCGCCCCCCATTTCCGCGCCAGCTTGACCGCGCCTTCGTTTGCCTCCGCGCCGCTATTCGCCAGAAAGCAGCGCTGCAATCCGCTGGCGCGGGCCAGGGCTGCGGAATAGTCGACCATGGGCGCACTGTAAAAAGCCGGGCTGCAATTGATCAGTTGTGCGGATTGTTCGGCCAGCACCCTGGCCACCACCGGCGGACAATGCCCCAGGCAGTTGACCGCCCAGCCCTGGATGAAATCCAGATAGCGCCTGCCCCCGGTATCCCACAGCCAGGAACCCTCGCCCCGGGAAAATATGATCGGGGGCCGGTTGGTGATTTCCATCACGGCGGAAAAATCAGCCGCTTCAGCCGCTGGTTTTGATTCAGGCGATTTCGTTTCAAGTGTATCGATTGTCATGGTCTCGTCCTCTTGGGTTGGGCCACCAGAGACGAGAACCAAAGACATAACGTCACGCACCCTCGCCATTTGGCGACGGTCGCGACAGATTGAAATTCAGAATATAGAAATGAGCCGCCGACCGCCTATGTGAAGGCGCGGCGTCGCAAGACAAAGGTATGTGCCTGACTGCTCATCGGCGGCAAGTTACAGAGACCGGGTAGCGACGGCAAGCGGGAAAAAGGACCGCCCCCTGAACCGGCCCGCCATCAGCATTCCATGATTTCGATACTCACCCCGTCGGGCGCGGAGACGTAGCACAGCTTCATGCCGCCCACGCCTTCCTTGAACGGCACGCCGAACGTTACGCCCCTGGCGGCAAGCTCGGCGCAATAGGCTTTCAGGTCGCCTTCATACAGGAAACCGAAATGGTCGGTGCCCCATTCGTTGTGGCTGGCGAAGTCGTCGTATTCGCCAATGGGATTGGTTTTGGTCGGGGCTTCGCCGGGGCGCTTGCCGCGGACGATGATATTCACCCCGCCCAGTTCGACGAAGATCTGCGGCGCGCCGCGCGCGACCGTGTCGGCGGCGATGACCGCGCCGAATGTATCGACATACCACTGCGCCGAGACGTGCGGCGTTTCGCTGATGATATGCACATGGTCGAACCGGAATGCCGGGTTGCTGCCGCTCATCGTCTTTCTCCTCCGTTAAGCCCCTCGCCGAGCCCTATGGGCGGTCGCGCCCTTAATCCAAACTTTCCTGCGCCACCGCTTCGCGTGCGGCGATGCGCCCGAAGGCAAGGCATTCGCCGATATTGCCCGTGCCCTGATACAGGTAGCTGTAGATCGAGCCGAGTTCGCCCGCGCTGTACAGCCGGGGGATTGGCGTGCCGTCCGGGCGGACGACCTGCGCCTTCTCGTTGCGGCGCGGCCCGCCCTGCGTATTCAGCATCGAGGGCGAGAGTTCCACCGCATAAAACGGCCCGTCGCCGAACGGCGCCAGCATCAGGCTGCGGCCGAAATCCGGGTCCCCGCCGTCCGTGGCAGCGCGATCCCAGCGCGCCGTGGTTTCCGTCAGCACCGCCGGGTCGAGCCCGATGGAGTCCGCCAGCGCCGCCAGCGTTGTTGCCGACCTGATCCAGCCCTTTGACAGTTCGACGCTGTTATCGGTGCTCCACTGGTATTGCTCCACCACCGGGTTCCAGCCATGGCTGGGGTCCATGTCATACAGCGGCCCGGCGGTGAACATCGCGTGGTCGAAAATCATATACATCGGGCAGGGCGTCACCAGCGGCATCCATTTGCCGTTCTTCGGGATCTTGCCGTGCCGGGTCTTGAATTTCTCGTCGGCAAAGCGCCGCCCGTCCGGGCCGACCACGACCATGCCACCGGGAAACTCCTTGGAAAAATGCAGCGCCTGCATCGAAAAGGTGGTCTCGAATTCCGGCACTTTCAGCGCCATCGACGGGCCGGCGAAGTTGTTCATGTGCCACAGGTCCGCGCCCGCCGCCATCGCCATGGAAACCCCGTCGCCTTCGTTATACGGGCTGCCCGAGGTGTAGCAATACGGCATGCCCGGCAGGTAATTGCGGATCATGTCCTGGTTGTTTTCGAAACCGCCACAGGTCAGCACCACCCCTTTGCGCGCCTTCACCGTGATGGATTGGCCGTCCCGTTCCGCCCGCACGCCGCGTATTTCGCGTGTCGCACCATCCTGGATCAGCTCCCGCCCCGGCGTTTCATAGAGGACGCGGATCGGCCGGTCCTTCACCAGGCGCTCGAAGCGCTTCCAGGTATAGGAATAGCCATAGGTCGGCCCGTCATGAAACTTGTGGACGCAGCCCGACCCGGGCAGTTCGGGGAATTCGATGCCGACCGGCGGATGCTGGTGTTCCTGCGGATCGCCGCCGACGCTGGCCAGCCAGTCATTGTTGCGGCCCATTTCCGCCGCCCAGACATCGACCATCGCATCGGGCACGGTGTACGGACCGCACAGCGCCTTCAGATAGGTCGCCGCCTCGCCGGCATCGGAGGTGTTCAGATAGCCCTGCCCGGCGACGCGGGTGTTGCCGCCTTCCCGGCCTTCCGGCGCTTTCTCCAGAATGACGGCATCCGCACCCAGCTCGCAGGCGGTGACGGCGGCCGCCACACCGGCGGCACCAAAGCCGACGATGACGAGGTCGGCTTCGATGTCCCAGCCTTCGGGTGTGTTCATTCGAACAGTTCGGGCGCGATCCACAGCGGCTCTTCACCCCGGGCGACGCGCTGCACATTGTCGAAGGAATTGCGCACCCGCGCCGTATTGCTTTCGAACGTCGGACCGGCCAGATGCGCGGTCAGGATCACGTTGTCCAGCGTAAACAGCGGGTTGTCGACCTTGGGTGGTTCCTGGTCGAACACGTCCAGCCCGGCCGCCGTGATCGTGCCGTCGGTCAGCGCCTGATACAGCGCATCTTCATCGATGACCGGGCCGCGCGCGGTATTCACCAGGATCGCGTGGGGCTGCATCAGCTTCAGTTCCTCGGCCCCGATCAGGTGATGGGTGGAGGCGTTCAGCGGCGTATGCAGCGAGACGATATCGGAGGTGCGCAGCAATTCCCGCAGCAGCCGGAAACTGACGCCCAGCCCGTCTTCCTGATCCGCTGTCAGACGCGCGATATCGTAATAATTGACCTGCATGCCGAACGCCTTGGCCAGCCGTGCGGTCTTCTTGCCGATGGTGCCCAGCCCGATGATACCCAGCGTCTTGCCGCCGACTTCGTGTACGCGGGGTGTGCTGTTGCCGCGCCAGTTGCCGCTGGACACGCTTTTGTGCTGGCGAACAAGCTGGCGCGAAACCGCCAGCATCAGCAGGATCGCATGTTCCGACACGGCCGGAGAATTTGCCCCGCCATTGTTGCACAGCGGCACCCCGGCGGCTTTTGTCGCCGCGATATCCGCATTGTCATAGCCGGCGCTGAGCAGTTGGATCAGCTTCAGGTTCGGCCCGTCCTTGAACAATTGTTCATCCACCAGCGATTCAACGAAGCCGACCAGATATTCGGCGTCGCGCATGGCTTCCTTGAATTCGGCGCTGCGCGCGGGAACGATGGTCAGTTCGAAACCCGACGGCGCCATCTCGCGCGCCACATCGGCCGCGTCCGGAAAATTGGTAACAAAAACGATCCTCGGATCCATGGATTTCCCCCAAGCGTTATTATGCGGCCCCAGCGGGCCGTTAAATTTCAGATACGGCGACGGTCAATGCCGCCGCACGTGCTGGCGCGAAACTTAAAGACACGCGCGGGGCACGCGCAAGAGGGGGCCGTGACGGGCCATACGAACCGGCAGTTACAGGCGGTATTGCCGGGTTCTGGCGCTGGATAGTCTTTCGATGGCGCGAGCACAGGTCTTCAGCCGCGCGGCAGCGCCGTCACAGATGGGCGATATCGACGTCGCGGCAAGACAGATCAAAGGCGGCGAGGCCTTCTTCGAGGTAGTTGGAAAGCTGCGGCATGCCGAGCAGGTAGCCGGCGGTATGGTTGTTGTGATCGCGCCGCGCCTCGGCGACCGCTTCTCCCCAGTCGCCGATTGCGTAGGTGCCACGGCCCAGCCAGGTCAGCGCCACGAGTTCAATCTGTTCGTCGACATTCATCTCGTCGATAAATGCCTTCAGTTCGTCCTCAACCGGGTCGTCGGCATAGTCCTCCAGGACCGTGTCCATGTTCTCATCGCTGGCGTTGGACCCCGGATGCGGTTCAACGACATCGACCTTCACATGAAATTCACGCGCCTTCACGACGACATAGCAGACACTGTCGAGGCTCAGATTTTCCATCGGCTTTACTCCCAATCCGTCGTCGTTCCTTCGGTATGGGTGTAAAATGCCGAACCCTCGGTACGGCAGCGTTGAGGTAGATCATCCGGGCCGAAAAAATCCGACCAAACCGGCCGGAACCGGTCAGACCACCGGTACGCGCTTCGCCGCCAGCGCGGCCGGTGAGATGACATCCATATCAAGCGGCACGTGCCAGCGTTCGGTCAGGCGGATACGCGGCGGCGTGTTGGTATCCGCCGCGCCATCCAGCGTGAAGCCTTCATAGCCGGCGTCCATCACCTCGTTGCACTTGTTCACATAAATCGGAAAACCGCCGATATAGGGCATGAACACACGCGGACGCCCGGGAATGTTGGCCCCCACATACCAGGATGAACAGGTCGAGCGCAGCGATACTTCCGCCACCTCGTTCACATGCTCGACCCAGGCGTCTTCATCCGCGAGGGTCGGTTCGATACTGGCCGCACCGACATCGCGCATATGGGCAACGCAATCGGCAACCCAGTCGACATGCTGCTCGATCGCCTGCACCAGGCTGGCCAGCACCGAGGGGCTGCCGGGACCGGTGAGCATGAACAGGTTCGGGAATCCGACCGAGGTCAGGCCAAGATAGGTGCGCGGTCCCGCCGCCCATTTTTCCTTCAGGGTCAGCCCGTCGCGGCCGGTGAAATTGATTTTATCGAACGAGCCGGTCATCGCGGCGAACCCCGTGGCGCAGACCACGACATCCAGCGCGTATTCCACGCCATTCGCCACCACGCCGGATTCGGTGAACCGCTCGATGCCGGTTTTCGCGATATCGACCAGCGTGACATGCGGCTGGTTGTAGGTTTCGTAATAGCCGGTATCGACACACAACCGCTTGCAGCCGAAGACATTGTCCGGGCTCAGCCTCGCCGCCACGTCCGGGTCCTTGACGATGCCGCGGATCTTGGCCCGCGCGAAGTCTGCAACGGTGTCGTTGGCATCCTTTTCGAACAACAGATCGCCATAGGCGCCGAGGAACGGCAAGCCGCCCCGCGACCAGAATTCCTCATACTGGCGTTCGCGGCCCTCGGCGCTGTCCGCCAGTGCCGGTTCCGTGTTGAACGGGAAGAAGAACCCGGTCGGCCGCGCCCGCGCCTTGGCCCGCAGCGCCGGGTAATCCGCTTTGACCTCTCGCTGGCGCTGGGCGTCCAGCGTTTCGTTCCAGGCCGGAACCGTGTAACTCGGCGTGCGCTGGAATACAGTCAGCGACTTGGCCTGTTTTGCGATCAACGGGATCGACTGGATCGCCGATGACCCGGTCCCGATCACGCCAACGCGCAACCCGGTGAAATCAACACCGTCATGCGGCCATTCGCCGGTGTGGTAGACCGGCCCGGTGAAATCGGCCAGCCCCGGAAAGTCCGGCTTGTTCGCCGCCGACAGGCAGCCCACGGCCATAATGCAAAACTGTGCCGATACCTTGTCGCCCTGATCAGTTTCAACCGTCCAGCGCTTTGCGCCCTCGTCATAGGCGGCATCCGTTACCCGCGTGTCGAAGCGGATGTCCCGGCGCAGGTCAAAACGGTCAGCCACATGATTGGCGTAGGACAGAATTTCCGGCTGCGGCGCGTATTTTTCCGTCCATTCCCATTCCTGCTGCAGGTCGTCGGAAAAAGAATACGAATATTGCAGGCTTTCGATATCGCAGCGCGCGCCGGGATAACGGTTCCAGTACCAGGTGCCGCCAACCCCGCCACCGCCTTCATACACCCGTGCCGTAAAGCCGAGTTCGCGCAGCGTGTGCAGCATATACATGCCCGCGAATCCCGCGCCGACAATGACGGCGTCAAACGTGGCGGTTTCGGGCGCGCGTTCGGTAGCGGTGATGGTCATGTCAGGATTTCTCCGATGGGTGTCGCATGGGCCAGGGAGGTCTGCGGTACGGGCGGCACAAGCGTCAACCGTTGGCCCCTGCCGCTTGAAAGGCTGCCTTCAGTGCGTCAATGAAACTGATGGCCGCCCCTGATAGAGCCCGCTCGCGCGAATGGCAGACGACAATATCGGTGCGCAGCGATGGCGGTTCGAGCGGCACAAACACGATGGCGCCGGCAGCGTCTTCCGGGCGCATGCTTGCCGGCACCACGGCGACGCCCAGGCCACGGCGCACGAAGCGATCTACCAGGGTGATGTGATCGAGCGTCACCGCATGGTGCAGGGTCACCCCCGCATCCAGCGCCAGCCGGTCGAGCATGCGCCGGACATTGGAGGCCGGCGCGACCGAGACCATGCGTTCGCCATCAAGGTCGGCGATGGTTACGGATGCCCGTGCCGCCAGGTGATGGCCCCGCGGCACGATCACATGATACTGATCTTCACCCATGGGGATCATGGCGATCTGGTCGTTTTCCCGGCACCAGATTGGCGATACCGAAATCCACCGCGCCCTGTCTCACATCATCCCGAATATAATTTTGCAGCCGCTGGCGCAGGATGACTTCCACATCCGGCCATTGTGCGTGGAACGCCACCAGCGCCGCCGGCACGATGTCGTAGGTTAGTGAAATCAGGCAGGCAACGTAGAGCCGCTGCGGCTGCCGACCGGCCGCCTTGCGCAGGGCGTCGGCGCCGATACCGATTTCCTCCAGCACCCGCTCCGCCAGTGGAATGAATTCCCGGCCGGCCGGGGTCAGGGAAACCCGGCGCGTGGTGCGGTCGAACAGGGAAACACCCAGCGCCTTCTCGACCAGCTTCACCGTGCGGCTGACGGCGGATTGCGATGTTCGCAGTTCCGCTGATGCCGCAAGGAAACTTTCAAATCGCGCCACCGCGACGACCGTCCGCAATTGCCGCGTCGACAGGTCGGGCATGGAATCAGCGGTTGGCATTTGATCGGTCACAGGGACAGGTCCGGCAGGGTTACGGATCGCACGAGATTACGACAAGGTCTCCGGTATGTCGCTGTCAGATCACGCCGCGATCTGACAGCGCCGAGATTTCGTCTTCGTTCAGGCCCAGCAAACCGGTCAGGATATCGCGATTATGGGTCCCGGTAAGCGCCGCCGGTCCGTCATATCCCGTCGCACTGTCGCTGAACTTCAACGGGAACCCCGCCGCCTGCAGCCCCGGCATCGGCCCCAGCACCGGATGCGATACATTGTGGATCATGCCCCGCGCCCGCAGATGCGGCCATTTCAGCAGATCGTCGATCGTGTGCACGGGGCTGGCCACCACCCCGTGTTCGGTCAGAGTCTGGATCAGGTCCGCCGCCGGTTCGCTCCACCGTCCAGGCCTTGACCAGTTCATCAACGGCATCGGAATGCGCGACCCGCCAGCCCATGCGGCCCCAATCCGGGTCGTCCGCCAGATCCGCACGGTCCATGGCGCGGCAAACACCGCCCCACATCGCATCGGTGCCGCAGCATACAACCAGCCAGCCATCATTCGCCGGATAGGTATCGAAGGGGCAAAACCGCAGGACCCGATTGCCCTGCTGGAAGTCGAGCCCCAACCGTTCGTAACAATCCATCGGCTCGTCGAAGACCAGTGAAAACAATACGTCGACCATCGACACATCGACGAACTGGCCGACGCCGGTGCGCTCGCGGTGGTACAGGGCACCCAGCACAGCGGCGAAGGCGAAGCCGGCGGAGATTGTATCGCCGAGCGGCGAACCGGCCTTCGTCGGCGGACTGCCGGGCTGGCCGGTGATGCTCATCAACCCCGACATCGCCTGGGTCGTCACGTCATAGCCCCGCTTCGCGCTGTCCGGCCCTTCAGAGCCGTAACCGGTCAGTGAACACTGGATCAGCCGCGGATTGACCTGCTTCAGGCGTGGCCAGTCGATGCCCAGCCGTTTCGTAACGCCGACCGAAAAATTGTCGACCACCACATCCGACTTTTCGACCAGCCGCAGGAACAGCGCATTGCCCTCCGGCTGCTTGAGGTCAATCGTGATCGATTTTTTCGCACGCAACCGTTTCAGGAAGGCGATTCCGAGATCGCTTTCCGCCTGTTTTTCCAGCGACGGGCCGTCCGCCCCGTAAAACAATGGGGCATCCGACAACACATCGCCGGTCGCCGGGTTATCGACCCGAATGACTTCCGCGCCCATACCAGCCAGCAGCAAGGTCGTGTGCGGGCCGCTCAGAAATTGCGACAGGTCGAGAATACGGACACCGTCCAGTATCCCCTTCATGACACGGGTTGGCTCACGACTTTTCGCCGGACAGGATCGCCAGCCCCTGCGTTACCGTGGCATGGGCCTGCGCTGTCAGTGCCGCTTCCGTCGCGCTGCTGATCGGGTGCTCTATCAGTGCGAAGGGATAGCCGTCCGCGCCCAGCACCCGCGCCATCAAATCGCCGCCGCGCTTTCGAATTTCGTCGTCATCACGCCCGACCGCCGGTAACACCCAGTTTTTCGACCGCTATTGCGTCATGCAAACTGCACGACGAACAGCTGCCTCAGTCGCCGATGCCGGCGAAGGCTGCGTCCCACTGGGCCTGCCGCCGCCATGATCTCGCGCGTCCGCCGGCGCGCTGTAATTGGACTTGGTCAGTGCGCTCAACCGACGCGACGCCGCACCTTGCGCCAGCAGCTTCCCGTTCCAGCGCGCTCGAAATACGGGCGCGTGCCCCGTCTTGCCGTTGGAGATGACGCCAGACGGTCTTGCCCCGCCAGCGACTCCAGCCGTCCGGCCAGCGCGAATGCCGCCGCGCCGCCCCCATAGGTCGGGTCCAGTACTCTCGAGACTCACGTGTATTTCCTCTCCTCGCTTTCGCTTCAGATCGTCGCAATCGACGCAGGCCCCGACGGCCACGGTGCACCGCGCTTGGCTCTTCGTTGCCCGTACCAGGGCGGGATGACCGCGCCGAAACCGCCGGCAGGCCCACCCGCCGCGATGACCAGCAGATCCTCCGGCGCACTCAGCCCGGCATATTCCCGGTCGCCACGATCACCGACCACCGCGCCCTTGCCGCAATCCGCCCAGTCGCGGCGCAGCACCCGCGCCTTCTCGAACATATAATTGCGGATATCAGCCTTCGACCAGCCGGCCGCATTGAAATGATCGCGCAGATTGCGGCGGCACGATGATCGCGTAATTGCCAGGCCAGATCGAATAATGCCGCATGCTTGCCTTGATTTCGGCAGCAAAAGTATCGAGGATTTCCGCCGGCTCGGTGGTCCATTCGTTCATCAGCTGACGCGGCGCACCGGCGGCCATGACGGTAACGCCGGAAGCATGTTCCGGCACGCCGTATTCTTCCGCCAGCGGCAGCCACGGCGTGTTTTCCTCATCCTCGGCAAGGCAATAACTGAACTTGCCCGGGTGGCCCAGCGTGGACCGGTCCACATCGCCCGGCCGGACATCCATCAGATTGTACAGCGCCAGCCGAACGGCGCGGCCGATGGCGCTGGTCGCGCGGTCACTGGCGCCCAGCGCATTGAAGCTGCCGCTCATCCCCAGTTCGGTGCGGATCGGGCCATTGACGACGATCAGGATGGCTGCGCCCCCGGTACTCGCAGTCGCCCCGTGCAGCAGGAAAGGATCCTGCAGCATCGCAGTAAAGGCCGCGACGACGACCGGGAAATGCATCGGCAGACAACCGGCCATGACCGCATTGACGGCCAGTTTCTCAGCCGTGATCGAGCGCGCCCTTACCGGCTCTATCCCCACCAGATGGTCCGGCGTCATCATTGTCCATTCAAGACAGGCGGCGACGGCCTCCGGTGTCGGCGGAACCACGGGCAGGCCGTCGGTCCATTTGCGGCTGTGGAACAATTCCTGAACCGCCATGAAGTCTTCGGCGCTGTGCCGCTGCGATGCAAATTCCATGATGTCTCGTTCCTCCCGCCAGTGTCGGCCCCTATCAGCCGCGCCGTTGAATCGGCGCATCAAGGGACCCCGGACGCAACCGGATTCTGATATCCTGCATTATTGCATAAAACGCAATTATCGTCTGTCATCAGATCGACATGTTGCCCGGACGGCTCCATTAAGGCACGATTGCGCGACGGACAGGGCGTTCCACCCGGAATACCTGCACCGGCATATGGGGTTTCTGACACGCTGGGAGGCACGTCGAATGTCCTATGACCTGATTGTTCGCAACGGGTTCGTGATAGACGGAAGCGGCGCGCCCGGCATTGCCGCGGATATCGCCGTCCGCGATGGTGTGATTGCCGAAATCGGCCGCGTCGACGGCACGGCGACGACAGAAATCGACGCCGCCGGCCGGGTCGTCTGCCCGGGTTTCGTTGATATCCATACCCATTACGACGCCCAGATCTGCTGGGATCCGATCCTGACCCCTTCGGCGGAACACGGTGTTACGACGGTCGTCGTCGGCAATTGCGGCATCGGTGTCGCCCCCAGCCTGCCGGAACACCGCGAAATCAACGCGCTGGACCTCGTCAGCCTGGAGGGCATGTCCATCGACGTCCTTGCAGCCGGGGTCACCTGGGAATGGGAATCCTTCGAAAGCTATATGGGTTATGCCGAAGCCTGCGAACCCGGCATCAATATCAGCTTCCTGATGCCGCTGGCGGCACTGCGCCCGCTATGTCATGGGGGATGCCGCCATCGCGCGCGCCGCAACCGACTCCGAAACCAACCGGATCGCAGCCTTGCTCGAATCCGCCATGCGGGCCGGGGCGAACGGGTTCAGCACAACCACAGTTGCGCGCCAGAAGGGCTGGCAGGGACAACCGCTGGCCTGCACGCTGGCCAGCCTGGATGAATTGCGCCGCTATGCCGGCGTGCTGCGGAAGGTTGGCCGGGGCGTGATCCAGACTAATTGCGCGGACCGGCTGGGCAATCTGAGCGACGATGAATATGCCCTGCTGGACATGTTCATGGATGAAAGCGGTCGGCCCGTCAGCTGGTCGGGCGCAGTCAGCAGCAGCAGCGACGGCCCCGGTGCATTCGACGCCTACCTGAAAAAGATCGAACCACTGGTCGCGAAAGGTGGCAAGCCGCAGGGTACCTCACGACCATTGACGATAGAGGTCGGCCTGCGCAATCCGTTCTTCATGACCGATATGGATACTGGTCAAAAAATACTGGGCCAATCGTTCGACGAACAGATGAAACACTACAGCGACCCGGCCTATCGCCGTGCGGTGCTGGCCGAATGGGATGCGGGTGGCAAGTTCTTCTCCGCCGCCTGGCACGAATGCCAGGTGCTGCGCGTCAAGAGTCCGGCGATGGAAAAATACCTGCGCCGGACAGTGGCCGAGATCGCGGCGGAACGCGGTGATGCGCCAATCGACACATTCTTCGATCTCGCGGTCGAGGACGGCCTCGAACTGAAATACCTTGGCGGCATCGCCAACGCAGAAGCCGACCGTGTCGAGGCCCAGGTGCAGGACGACCGCATCCTGATCGGCATGTCGGACGGCGGTGCGCATGTCGATATGCTGCTGGAATCCGGCTACACGACCTATATTCTGGGCCATTGGGTGCGCGACCGGCAGGCGATGAGCCTGGAACGCGCCATTCACCGCATTACTGCCGAACCCGCCGCCCTGTTCGGCCTCACCGACCGGGGCCGGCTTGCGCCCGGTATGGCTGCCGATATCACGATATTCGACCGCGACACCGTCGGCTCCGCCATGAAGGCGACCGAGGTCCGCCACGACCTGCCGGCCGGGGGCGAACGCCTTTACACACCGCCGCACGGTATCGACTATGTCATCGTCAACGGTGCGGTACTGTATGACCACGGCACCTGCACCGGCATCCGCGCCGGCCGGGTATTGCGGCAATAAGCCGTGGAGGGCGGAAGAAAAACATGACCACACTGGTAACCGGTGCTGCGGGCCTGATCGGGGCCCGTATCGTTCGCAAACTGCTGGAGCGGGGCGAAGCCGTGGTTGCACTGGACCGCAGTCTGGCGACCGGCAGGCTGGACGACCTGCGCCATGACGGAACCATCGTTGCCGTGGAAAACGACGTCACGGACCTTGCCGCTGTCGAAGCCGTTGTCGCCGGAAACACCGTCGACCGCATCATTCACACAGCCGCCGTCCTGCCCCCCGTGACCGAAGAAGATCCCCGCCTTGGCTATGCGATCAATATCGGCGGTACCAATAATGTTTTCGAAGCCGCGCACCGGCATGGCGTAAAGCGGGTCGTCTATCCCAGTTCAATCGCCACCTATCGCGACCAGTCGGATTACGGCGATGTCGCACTGGATGAAGACTCGCAGCAGCAACCTTTTTCCGTTTACGGCGTCACCAAGCTGGCAAACGAATTTGCGGCCCGGTCCTATACGGCGAACAAGGGGCTGGACTGCCGCGGCCTGCGGATCGGTACGGTCTTCGGACACGGCCGGCTAACCGGTCGCAGCGCCGCCGCTTCGGCCATGATTTCGGGCGCCGCTGTCGGCGAGGCCTATGTCTGCCCGGTCATACCGGAACAGACATCCGCCTATGTCCATGCCGATGACGTGGCGGAATACATGCTGCAAACCGCGTTTGCCCCAGAGCTGGAACGCGACGTCTATTGTGTTGCCGCCCATACCGCCTCGCTGCGCGAGATCACCGACATCCTGCGGAGCATGCTCCCCGGCGCGGATATTTCCTTCGCCGACGGTGCCGCAGGCTTTACCCAGATCAACCGCCTGAACGGCGCACGGCTGGCGCACGACACCGGCTACACCATGCCGTCGCTAAGCGACCGCATCCGCGATCAGGCCAACATGGCACGCCGGGAACGGCAGTTGCCGCCACTGACATAGTAATCCGACCACGAGGGAAGAGGATCAACCAACCATGCCCGATACAACCAATCCGCAACCGCAGTCGATTGCCGAGTTGCCGCCACAGACCGCCGCCGCCCCGGCCTCCGAGGCGGAATCCCGCGCCCGGTATTTCAATACGGGTAATGCCTTCAACGTAATCCTGCCGCAGGTACCCGATACCGCGTTCGCCGACGAACCCGCCCGCGCGCTGGACCCGGCGACGCCGACCGGGCTGATCCCCTGCGACATTTCCGATGTCCTGGAATGCGACTTCCCCGCGACGTCGCCATTCGTTCTGGCGCGTTATGCCCGTATCCGCGCTGGCGAAACGCTGGACGTCAATTTCACAGCCAGTGGCGTCGTGCACTATGTCATCGCCGGCAGTGGTGAGACGACTTCCGGTGACGAACGCATCAGCTGGGGACCGGGCGATGTCTTCGTCACGCCCGGCGATACCGGCCAGGCACACAGCGCCGGTGACGAGGATGCCGTGTTGTGGATCGTCACCAACGAACCGCAGCTCGCCTTCGAGAACCTGCAGGCACCGAAAGCGGGAGACGCGCCGACCGGCGTCGTCCATTACACGGCAGCCGAAATCGACCGTCAGATCGAACTGATCTATCAGGTCGGCCGAAGCGAGGAAATCGCCGGTTCAGCGCTGATCTTTTCATCCGACATGCAGGAAGCCAGCCGCAATGTGCTGCCGACCCTGACCGTGGCGATGAATTCGCTGCCGGCCGGCGTGACGCAGCGGCCGCATCGCCATAATTCCGTCGCCGTGTCGCTGGTGATCCGGGGCAAGGACTGCTTTTCGACGATTGACGGGCGCCGCAAGGACTGGTCGCCCTGGGCCACGACAATCACCCCGCCGGTATCGGTGCATTCGCATCACAACGCGGGCAACGAACAGGCACTGTTCCTGATTATCCAGGATGGTGGGCTGTTCTATCACGCCCGTGCCATGGG
>CALSRA010000018.1:0-20000 GCA_943788635.1 uncultured Alphaproteobacteria bacterium
AAGCTTGGGCCGGTTCGGCGCCTTCTTGCGGCGATAGCCAGGTGGGGTCGAGAACGCCAACATCTTATCAACCGTGCGACGGTCAATGCCGAACAACCTTGCCGCTTCGCGGCGGCTCATACCTTGAATTTTTACCGCATAACGCACGCGACCATACAATTCCACTTGCTTCATCCCCGCCCTCTGCAAAATGCAGAAAGCTTACCACTGGCGGATTTTTACTCCGGCCAACAACCAGACAATCTGGCCGCTTCAGTGGTGGATTATTGCTCCGGCGTTCTCAGGACGGATGGATCGCGATGAGCGCATGACCCGCAAGACCCTGACCAATTATCGGGGCCATGTGAACAACTACATCAAGCCAAGTATCGGTAGTCGCAAGCTCGCGCAGTTGCCGCCCAGCGCGGTCAATGAGTTCCGCGACACTGTCCGCAATGATGGTCTTGGCGTTGTCACGACCCGCAAGCTGCTCGCCACGCTAAGTGCGATCCTGAACCACGCCGTGTCCAGCGATTGGATAGCAACTAATACTGCTAACGGCGTCAAGGTCGTTGGCCCGCGTAACGAGGGAGCCAAAAAGATAAAGCCACCAAGCAAGGCCGCAATGAAGGCTATCCTCTCTGGCGCGGTACCAGACTTACGGCTGAAAATCATGTTCGCTGCTTTTACCGTTACCGTCCTGGCATTCCGCCCTACCGCGCGACGGATGGCCCTGTTACGCTGAGGCTTCAGCGTAACGCCAGGGCAGGAGCTCGTTGATGCGGGTGATCTTGTGATCTGCGATGCGGCCGAGCGTGTCGGTGAGCCATGCCTGCGGGTCGACGCCATTGAGCTTCGCGGTCTCGATCAGCGTATAGGCAATTGCGGCTGATCTGCCGCCGCCTTCGGAGCCCATGAAGAGATAATTCTTCCGGCCCAGGGCGATAGCCCGCATGCTTCTTTCTGCGGTGTTGTTGTCCAATTCCAGGAAGCCATGTTCCAGATACGGCCGAAGCCGTTTCATTCGTGTCAGGGCATAGCGAATGGCTCCGGCAAGGGGCGATTTGCCGGATATCCTGGTCAGTTGGGCATGCAGCCATGCTTCCAGGTCGTCGAGAACAGGCTTTGCCTTTTCCTGCCTTAGCCGCCGCCGTTCATCCGGCGGTGAACCGCGCGCCGCTTTCTCGACGGCATAGAGTTGGGCGATCCGTTTTATGGCCTCATCAGCAATCGCCGATCCCTGAGATTTGTGGATATCGACGAACTTGCGCCGGATATGGGCCATGCAGGCGACCTCCGTCACTTTGCCCGTGCGGTACAGGTCATTGAAGCCCGCATAACCATCCGCGTGCATGAAGCCCTCGTAGGCAGCCAGATGTTCACGCGGACGAACGCCCTTCCTGTCGGGCGAGAATTGATACCACGTGGCGGGATGCGCCTCTCCGGCCCAGGGACGTTCGTCGCGGACATAGGCCCAAAGTCGGGCTGTCCTGGTTTTGCCGAAACCTGGAGCCAGCAACTTTACCGGCGTGTCATCGGCGAAGAGAGCCTGTCCTTTCAGGACATGGCGCGCGATGGCGTCCGCCAAAGGTTCCAGCAGGGCCGTGGATTTACCAACCCAGTCGGCCAGGGTGGAGCGATCCAGGTCGATACCCTCGCGCTCGAATATCTGACTTTGCCGGTACAAAGGCGAATGATCGGCGTATTTATTTACCAGAATATGGGCGAGCAGACCGGGGCCGGGACGCCCGCGCTCAATCGGCCGCGACGGCAGGGCCGCCTGATGGAACGTCTCGCAGCAGGTGCAGGCCATGCGGGGGCGGACTATCCGGTTCACCACAAAACGTCCGGGGACATATTCCAATTCCTCGGTGACATCGTCGCCAAGCGTTTTTAGTTTGCCGCCACAGTGCCCACAGGCGTCGCCCGGCGACAGTGTAGTCTCGTTGCGCGGGAGATGACCGGGCAGCGGTTTACGCTTGGGTTTGCCCTTTGGCGGCGTTGCGGCTTGATCGGTATTGGCGTCGTCTGGCGCGGGTTCTTGCGCGGCTGCGGCAATCTCTTCGTCTTCCAGCGTCAACGTCAGTTGATCCAGGGCCTCGGAACGGGACCCGAAGCGATGTTGACGCATCCCGGCTAATTGATGTTTGAGCTTCTCGATCAGAATGTCGCGAGACTTCAACTCCGACGCCAATGTCGTAACCAAACCCTTCAGGGCGGCAGCGTCATTCGGGAGGTTCTTGGCGTTGTCGAGCATGCCAGTAATCTATCAGACGCCACCGTCCATAGGAATCCCCAAGGATTGGCAAACCTTTGCTGTGAAACGATTTTACCCAACCGTCAGCGGTCGCCACGTTCGTTGCGGCATGCGCCAGTCGATCCCTTCAAGAAGCATTGAGAGTTGTGCCGGTGACATCGACACCTTGCCGTCTTTCGCCACCGGCCACACGAAGCGCCCCCGCTCCAGACGTTTGGAGAACAGGCAGGCTCCTTGTTGGTCCCACCAGATGATCTTTAATAGATCGCCACGCCGACCCCGGAACACGAACAGGTGGCCGGAGTACGGGTCTTCCGACAACGACGCCTCAGCTTGCGCCGCCAGCGTATTAAAACCCCGCCGCATGTCCGTCACGCCAGCCGCCAGCCAGACCCGCGTGTTGCTTGGAACGGGAATCAAGAACCCAACCCCCGCACAAGACGGCACAGCGCCTCGGGGTCATAGGCGCCGCTGACGCTGATGCGATGTCCAGACGGCGAGACAATCTCGATCTGCGATCCCGACACCCCAACCTCATTGACAGGGGCACCGACAACCGGCGCGTCGATGACGGGAGGACCAAGGACGAGCGGTTCGGCGACCACCTCGACTGGAAGAAATGATGGGGTGGCGTCTTCGACTGGCAGCGGATTGAAACGCGGATCACGCAGCCATTTGAATATCAGATTTGCGTTCACGTCATAGCGACGCGCCACCTGTGAAACCGATACCCCCGGAACTCGCGTCTGCGCCACGATCCGTATCTTCTCTTCGTCTTCCCACAACCGCCGCACGCGTCGATTCTTTGGCATCCTTAAACCCACTTGGTGTCCACCATCGATAGTGGACACCAACGCCCTCCATCAGGCGGGAACTGTCGCAGATAATGACGCGGTCAAATAGGGCGGGTTCACCAAACGCTTACCTTCGATCTCAAGTTTTATCAAGTCCAGCGGGCAGCCCCTCGCGCGCGCGTATTGGGCACGAAATTATCGATGCATGGCTGGATATCGGGGAAATGCTGATTTGGTGGCCAGCAGGGGGTGTTAAGGCGGATATCTCAGATTGTTGGGCGGATCCGATTCGCCAAATCCGCACAGAAGGACCGCGATAGCGGCTAGACGTTGAAACGTTAACATTTATCAACCTGTCCCCGACACGCGGATCACGATGGCTTACAGCGTCGTCAGGACCGGGCAGGTACTAGCAGTAACGGCCTGAACAACTTTGACGCCGCCGACGTTTTCGGGGCGGCGTTTCTTTTAGCCGCGCCCCTTCTTGCTACTGGTCATAGGTGGCGGGGAGTAGACGCTTTCGGCCACACCAAGACTATCTAAGCGGCAATCTCCATACCTGTGCGGCACCAAGGGCGTCGCCGAACCCGACGATCAAGTCTCCGTTCCATTCTATCAATCTGTAGGGATACTCAGCTGCGGTATTGCGGAAACTATCCGTAAGGGTGTGCGGGAAATTCCGCCCCCAGGACGAATGTACGCCAAGCCCTCCAATCAATTCCCACCCATGTTTCCTGTAAAGCCATATGCTGGCGTTGCCGGCGGGGTGCCCGCCGCCGCCGACGATGAGATTGCCGTTAATGCTGATCGACGCATTGAAATTGTTCATATCGCCCCAGATTTGCGGGGCGCCCTTGGCACCGACAGGGAACCATTGGTTGCCGTCGAAAGCCCATATCGATGAAAAATTCCCAGGGGTTTGCGGGTGACGGTTTGCTGTGACGATGAGAAAGTTCTGATGAGACGCCATGCTCAATCCGTACTTGAACCCACCGCTTGTCCAACTCCCGTTGATGCCTTTGCCGCCGATAGGCTCCCATGTTTCAGTTTTGGGGTTCAGCCGGAATATAACCGTGCTCCCCGTTGTCGCGGCCAATGACGCATAAAGGTTTCCGTCGCTATGGCTCCAAATGTCATAGATTCCGTCGCCGCCGAATGCGTCAAGGCCAAGACTGACATCGTGCCATTCATCGTTTTCTAATTTGTAAACGCTTGGTTTCTTGCCCATTACGGCCAAGTATAAAGACCCGTTGTGGTTTCTCAGGCTATAGGCGTTGCCGTCGGCCCATGGAAAAGCCCGGGCCACTTTGGTCCATGTATCGTTGGTATCTTCATACGTCCAAACCTCGTTGTTGATTCCGGCGTATAAGCGTTTGTCGTGCACGGCCAGAGTTTGAACATAGTTGAATTTCTCCCATCCGGGGGTGCCGTTATCCCCAAGCAGCCGCCATGATTTACCATCGAAGAGGTAGACAGCGGTGGAGTGCTCACCAAGAAGCCCGACGACAAGATTGCCTTGGTATACGGTCAGGGCCTTCGTCTTTAGAAATTTTGCCTCATCCCATGGGACATCGATTTTTTGCCACTTCAGACTATCCGTACTCGGAATGGAGGAAGCGATATCCGGGGGGCCGCCTCGCGACATCTGGTAGTTTTCAATATCCGCGGCAAGATAAGCACCAAATGATTTGCTACGTTCTTCCAAAATCCTCATGCGGTAGGTCAGGTTAGCGTATTTTTGATACACCTTTGGAATGGTGAAGTAGGCAATAAAAGAGCCGAGAAAAACAACCGCCAGCATCCAAATGAATATCCTAATTCTACGCGACATTATTTGATCCCATTGTAGTAACGCTTGATAGCAGCGGGTGTGCGGGAGAGCCTTTGCGGGGAACGGAGAGGCTGCCTCCAATCACACACTTAGTCTGCGCAACAATCCCCTTTGCATGCAACTCTCCCAGAACGCGCGTAAAGTCGCATACAGCGTAAGCCTCCGGTGTGAACCGCCTTATTTTTATGGCGGTTATCAGACAGTGTGTATCGGCGGGCGATAGATGTCCGTTTGTATTTTGATGGACACTTCTGGTTATGACGGATTGGCGTTCCGGGAAGAGACGGCAGTATTCTTTGACGTTTAAGCGTGAGGTTCTCGCGGAGGCTGCGAAGCCCGGGGTTACGGTTGCTTCTGTTGCGCGCCGGCATGGCTTGAACGCTAACCTGATTTTCAACTGGCGGCGGCGGTTTGGCGCGAGCTCGGCGGCTGCTTTTGTCCCGGCGGTGCTTGTTGGCGACGCCTCGCCATCCGATGGGGCGTGTTCTGCCGCCGCCGATGATAGAGCGGTTTCCGACGGTCGGATGGAGGTTGTCTGCCTCGGCGGGCGACGGATTGTTCTGGGCCCGGATTTTGATGCCTCGGCGCTTGGCCGTCTGCTGGCCGTGGTGGAAGGGCGATGATCCCGGTTCCGAGCGGCGTTCGGGTCTGGCTGGCGACGGGTCATACTGACATGCGCAAGGGCTTTCCCGGCCTTTCCCTGGCGGTACAGGAGGTTTTGCGGCGCGATCCGTTGAGCGGCCATCTGTTTGTCTTTCGCGGTCGGCGGGGCGATCTTCTGAAGGTGATCTGGCACGATGGCCAGGGGGCTTGCCTGTTTTCCAAGCGGCTTGAACGGGGCCGGTTTATCTGGCCCACACCGGTGAATGGCGTGGTGTCGATCACGCCGGCGCAGCTTGGTTATCTGCTGGAGGGGATCGATTGGCGGATGCCGCAAAAGACCTGGGTTCCGAGCTCGGTCGGATGAGGTTTTGACTTTGCATTTCGCGGTCAATGTGATTCCTTCGCGATCATGCCAACGCCCCTTGAGCCGCTTCCTACCGATCTTGCCAGCGCCCATGCGATGCTGCTTGCCGAGCGCTCGGCGCGGACCGAGGCGGAGGCCGATGCGGCCCATGCCAGGGCGGTGCAATCGAACAGCGAAGCGCTGATCGTCAATCTGAAGCTGGAGATCGAGAAGCTGCGCCGGCAGCTTTACGGGGCGCGCTCGGAACGAAAGATGCGGCTGCTCGATCAACTGGAATTGCAATTGGAAGAGCTGGAGGCGGCCGCCTCGGAGGACGAACGGGCCAGCGAGACGGCGAGCCAATCGACGGCGGTAGCGCCGCACCGGCGCAAACGGCCCGCACGCAAGCCCTTCCCGGATCATCTGCCGCGCGAGCGGGTGGTAATTGCGGCGCCACGGAGCTGCCCCTGTTGCGGTTCGGGTAAACTGTCGAAGCTTGGCGAGGACATCACCGAGACCCTGGAGGTGGTTCCACGGCAATGGAAGGTGATCCAGACGGTGCGGGAGAAGTTCACCTGTCGGGCCTGCGAGAAGATCGCGCAGGTGCCGGCGCCGTTCCACGTGACGCCCAGGGGCTTTGCCGGTCCGAACCTGCTGGCAATGATCCTGTTCGAGAAGTTTGCCCAGCATCAGCCGCTGAACCGGCAGAGCAATCGCTACCGCCGCGAGGGGATCGATTTGAGCGTCTCGACGCTGGCCGATCAGGTGGGCATCTGCACGCAGCTATTGCAGCCGCTGCATGGGTTGATCGAGGCTCATGTCCTCGGTGCCGCGCGTCTGCATGGCGACGATACCACGGTGCCGATCCTGGCCCGGGGCAAGGCGGTGAAGGGTCGGATCTGGACCTATGTCCGCGATGACCGGCCGTTCGGCGGCCGGGCGCCGCCGGCGGCGCTTTACTATGCATCGCGGGATCGCCGCGGCGAACATCCCGAGCGCCATCTTGATGTCTTTACCGGTATCCTGCAGGCCGATGCCTATAGTGGCTACAATGGGCTTTACGATCCGACGCGCGCGCCGGGACGGGTGACGCCGGCGCTTTGTTGGGCCCATGCCAGACGGCAGTTCTTCGAACTGGCGGATATCGCGGCCAATGCGCGGCGGGGGCGCCAGGCGGCGGCGATCTCTCCGATCGCTCTGGCGGCAGTCAAGCGGATCGACCGGCTGTTCGATATCGAACGGGCGATCAACGGGCTCGAGGAAATGGAGCGTCTTCAGGCCCGCCGGGCTGAGAGCGCGGCCATTGTGGCGGAACTGGAAGCCTGGCTGCGCGAAGAACGCGGCCGCCTGTCGCGCTCGGCCTCGGTCGCCAAACCCATGGACTATCTGCTCAGGCGCTGGGAGGACTTTACCCGGTTCCTGGACGACGGCCGCATCTGCCTGACCAACAACGCCGCCGAGCGGGCCCTGCGCGGCTTTGCCCTGGGGCGGAAGTCCTGGTTGTTCGCCGGCTCCGAACGTGGCGCCGAGCGGGCGGCCGCCATGGCAACGCTGCTCGAAACCGCCAAGCTCAATGATGTGGATCCGCAGGCCTGGTTGGCCGATGTGCTGGCGCGCTTCGCCGACACGCCGCAAAGCCGGCTCAACGAACTGCTGCCCTGGGAATGGAAGAAAGCTTCCAGCTCAGCGGTCCAATGAAGCATGGCGGCAATCCATCACGTCTTTACCCTTCAACGCGCCGCACAAATCCTGGGACGTGACGAGGACCTGCTCTGGGAACTCGCCGACCAGCTCGAACCCGAGGATGGCGTCCTCTGGATCCTCGATATCGATGATAAAGAAATACTCGCCTTCACACCGCGCGGCATCGAAACACTACAAGAAATCATCAAGGACCAGATGGAAAACGCCGGCTGACCCGAACCGCCGCGATTGCAGAAAACCAACACTCCGCGGTATTCACCGGACAACCGCCGTTACTTGCACGTTAATTTTGCAAGGATTTAATAAGGTTATCAGTCCGCACTAACTCCGATCTATCACCTACGGAACTCTGTCGCAAACATCGGGCCGAACCGGTTCCACCAGAACCGTACCGTCTCGTGGCAGATATCGATGCCGCGCTCGAACAGCAGGTCCTCGACCTGGCGCAGCGACAGCGGATAGCTGATTTTCTCTGACAGTGCCCTACTGTGAATTTCTGCCGGTTTCGAGGATACTTCCATCATGAGCTTCGGCAAAGAATCAGTCCACCGCGACCAAGACCGCGAACCCCTATCAGGACTGGTCGAACGGGTAACCTTCCATAGCCCTGACACCGGTTTTTGCGTCCTCAGGGTCAAGGTGCGCGGCCATCGCGAATTGGTCTCAGTTCTCGGGTCCGCCGCATCCGTTCAACCCGGCGAGTTTATCCAGTGCAGTGGCCGGTGGGACAACAACCGTGACCACGGCATGCAGTTCAAGACGACTTTTCTCAAGGTGCTCCCGCCCAGTTCTATCGCTGGCATTGAGAAGTATCTTGGCAGTGGCATGATCAGGGGTATTGGTCCTCACTTCGCGAAGAAGCTGGTCAAGGCGTTTGGCGAAGACGTTTTTGATGTCATCGAGAATGAACCCGACCGGCTGCTGGAGCTCGACGGGATAGGCCCTAAACGGGTCGACCGGATCACCTCTGGATGGGCCGATCAAAAAGCGATCCGAGAGATCATGGTGTTTCTTCAATCGCACGGTGTTGGCACATCAAGGGCGGTTCGTATCTACAAGACCTACGGCGCCGATGCCATCCCGCTTGTCAGTGAAAACCCCTATCGCCTCGCCCGCGACATCAGGGGTATTGGCTTCAAAACCGCCGACCAAATCGCCGAAAAAATGGGCATTGAAAAGACCGCCATGATCAGGGCCCGTGCGGGGATCTCCTACACCCTCACCGAAGCCGTCAGCGAGGGTCATTGCGGCTTACCGGAGGAAGAGCTCCTTCCCGCAGCTGAGAAATTATTGGAAATCCCGACCGAAATTCTTCGCGATGCCCTCCATCAGGAACTTCAGGACGAAATCGTGGTCGCTGACACCATCGACGACCGGAGGTGTATTTTCCTCGGCCATCTGTGGAACGCGGAAAAAATCATTGCCGAGCGCTTGACGGCGTTGGCCCTGGGCAAACCGTCTTGGCCCAACATCGACACAGCCAAAGCCATTCCGTGGATCGAGCAAAAACTCGGCGTCACCTTGGCGCCCAGCCAGCGGGAAGCCGTTGCGAAGGCAGTTTCGTCGAAGGTCATGGTGATAACCGGCGGCCCCGGCGTGGGTAAGACGACCTTGGTTAATGCCATTCTACGTATCCTCGTTGCCAAGGGCGTGAAGGTAGCTCTCGCGGCTCCTACCGGCAGGGCAGCAAAGCGTCTTTCGGAAAGTACCGGCATGGAGGCAAAAACCATTCACCGCCTCCTCGAAGTGGATCCCAAACACGGCGGTTTCAAACGAGGCATCGAGGAGCCACTGGATTGCGATCTCCTGGTAATCGACGAAACCTCAATGGTGGACGTGTCTTTGATGGCATCGTTAGTCAAAGCCTTGTCGGATAGGACCAGCCTGATCCTAGTTGGGGACGTCGACCAGCTTCCTTCGGTTGGACCAGGACAAGTGCTTGCTGATGTTATTGGGTCTGGCGCTGTTCCTGTTGCTACCCTGACCGAGATTTTTCGGCAGGCCGCCGAAAGCCGGATCATCACCAACGCCCACAAGGTGAACGCCGGCCGAATGCCCGACCTTGATACGCGCAAGGACGGCGAGACCGATTTCTACTTCGTGGAAGCCCGTGATCCTGAAGATGCCGTTGCCAAAATCATCGAGATCGTGAAAAACCGCCTGCCTAACAGGTTCAGCTTTGATCCCATACAGGATGTTCAGGTGCTCTGCCCAATGAACCGTGGCGGTATCGGTGCCCGATCATTGAATGTGGATCTCCAAAAAGCATTGAACCCACCTACCGACGAAATTTTTGTCGAGAGGTTTGGGTACACCTATCGTGTTGGCGACAAAGTAATGCAGACCGACAACGACTACGACAAGGAGGTCTTCAATGGCGATGTCGGCTACGTTCGCAGCATTGATTCTGCCGCCCAACAAATGATTATCGAGTTCGATGGTCGGCCGGTCGAGTACCAGTTCGGCGAACTCGATGAAATTGCCCTTGCCTACGCCGTCAGCATCCACAAATCCCAAGGATCCGAATATCCTGCAGTCGTCATCCCGATGATGATGCAGCACTACATGATGCTGCGGCGAAACCTTCTCTATACCGGCATCACCAGAGGCAGGAAGATGGTCGTCCTAGTCGGTCAGAAACAAGCCATCGGCATGGCGGTCAAGGGACGCGTCGAAGGCCAGCGGTGGTCGAAGCTGGGCGAGTGGCTGAGTTTTTCTAATTGAGAGGCCCGCTTAGCTGGTGGTGTCAGAGCAAAACGGCTTGAAGCAGACAAGACCGTTCTTTAGCCTCGACGGATGAAAAACCTCTTCCGCTATTTCAACTCTTCACCGGAGATCGTTTGGTGAACCCGCCCTATTTGACCGCGTCATTATCTGCGACAGTTCCCGCCTGATGGAGGGCGTTGGTGTCCACTATCGATGGTGGACACCAAGTGGGTTTAAGGATGCCAAAGAATCGACGCGTGCGGCGGTTGTGGGAAGACGAAGAGAAGATACGGATCGTGGCGCAGACGCGAGTTCCGGGGGTATCGGTTTCACAGGTGGCGCGTCGCTATGACGTGAACGCAAATCTGATATTCAAATGGCTGCGTGATCCGCGTTTCAATCCGCTGCCAGTCGAAGACGCCACCCCATCATTTCTTCCAGTCGAGGTGGTCGCCGAACCGCTCGTCCTTGGTCCTCCCGTCATCGACGCGCCGGTTGTCGGTGCCCCTGTCAATGAGGTTGGGGTGTCGGGATCGCAGATCGAGATTGTCTCGCCGTCTGGACATCGCATCAGCGTCAGCGGCGCCTATGACCCCGAGGCGCTGTGCCGTCTTGTGCGGGGGTTGGGTTCTTGATTCCCGTTCCAAGCAACACGCGGGTCTGGCTGGCGGCTGGCGTGACGGACATGCGGCGGGGTTTTAATACGCTGGCGGCGCAAGCTGAGGCGTCGTTGTCGGAAGACCCGTACTCCGGCCACCTGTTCGTGTTCCGGGGTCGGCGTGGCGATCTATTAAAGATCATCTGGTGGGACCAACAAGGAGCCTGCCTGTTCTCCAAACGTCTGGAGCGGGGGCGCTTCGTGTGGCCGGTGGCGAAAGACGGCAAGGTGTCGATGTCACCGGCACAACTCTCAATGCTTCTTGAAGGGATCGACTGGCGCATGCCGCAACGAACGTGGCGACCGCTGACGGTTGGGTAAAATCGTTTCACAGCAAAGGTTTGCCAATCCTTGGGGATTCCTATGGACGGTGGCGTCTGATAGATTACTGGCATGCTCGACAACGCCAAGAACCTCCCGAATGACGCTGCCGCCCTGAAGGGTTTGGTTACGACATTGGCGTCGGAGTTGAAGTCTCGCGACATTCTGATCGAGAAGCTCAAACATCAATTAGCCGGGATGCGTCAACATCGCTTCGGGTCCCGTTCCGAGGCCCTGGATCAACTGACGTTGACGCTGGAAGACGAAGAGATTGCCGCAGCCGCGCAAGAACCCGCGCCAGACGACGCCAATACCGATCAAGCCGCAACGCCGCCAAAGGGCAAACCCAAGCGTAAACCGCTGCCCGGTCATCTCCCGCGCAACGAGACTACACTGTCGCCGGGCGACGCCTGTGGGCACTGTGGCGGCAAACTAAAAACGCTTGGCGACGATGTCACCGAGGAATTGGAATATGTCCCCGGACGTTTTGTGGTGAACCGGATAGTCCGCCCCCGCATGGCCTGCACCTGCTGCGAGACGTTCCATCAGGCGGCCCTGCCGTCGCGGCCGATTGAGCGCGGGCGTCCCGGCCCCGGTCTGCTCGCCCATATTCTGGTAAATAAATACGCCGATCATTCGCCTTTGTACCGGCAAAGTCAGATATTCGAGCGCGAGGGTATCGACCTGGATCGCTCCACCCTGGCCGACTGGGTTGGTAAATCCACGGCCCTGCTGGAACCTTTGGCGGACGCCATCGCGCGCCATGTCCTGAAAGGACAGGCTCTCTTCGCCGATGACACGCCGGTAAAGTTGCTGGCTCCAGGTTTCGGCAAAACCAGGACAGCCCGACTTTGGGCCTATGTCCGCGACGAACGTCCCTGGGCCGGAGAGGCGCATCCCGCCACGTGGTATCAATTCTCGCCCGACAGGAAGGGCGTTCGTCCGCGTGAACATCTGGCTGCCTACGAGGGCTTCATGCACGCGGATGGTTATGCGGGCTTCAATGACCTGTACCGCACGGGCAAAGTGACGGAGGTCGCCTGCATGGCCCATATCCGGCGCAAGTTCGTCGATATCCACAAATCTCAGGGATCGGCGATTGCTGATGAGGCCATAAAACGGATCGCCCAACTCTATGCCGTCGAGAAAGCGGCGCGCGGTTCACCGCCGGATGAACGGCGGCGGCTAAGGCAGGAAAAGGCAAAGCCTGTTCTCGACGACCTGGAAGCATGGCTGCATGCCCAACTGACCAGGATATCCGGCAAATCGCCCCTTGCCGGAGCCATTCGCTATGCCCTGACACGAATGAAACGGCTTCGGCCGTATCTGGAACATGGCTTCCTGGAATTGGACAACAACACCGCAGAAAGAAGCATGCGGGCTATCGCCCTGGGCCGGAAGAATTATCTCTTCATGGGCTCCGAAGGCGGCGGCAGATCAGCCGCAATTGCCTATACGCTGATCGAGACCGCGAAGCTCAATGGCGTCGACCCGCAGGCATGGCTCACCGACACGCTCGGCCGCATCGCAGATCACAAGATCACCCGCATCAACGAGCTCCTGCCCTGGCGTTACGCTGAAGCCTCAGCGTAACAGGGCCATCCGTCGCGCGGTAGGGCGGAATGCCAGGACGGTAACGCTCATCCGTCTGACGGTGATGATGTATGTCCGGTAGCCCCCAAGTTCGGTGCCATTTCTGATTAGAGTTGCCACGCCATGACCTGATCCCCGCTGCCCAGGGGCTGCGGGCTGCGGACTACTCACCGCTCGGCCGATGCTCTAAACTAACCACTGGTAGTAGCCTTGGGGGAAGATCACTCATCGCGAGACGTTACTGGAACAAGTAGCCAAGTCCAATGAGGAAGATGTTCTATGCCTAATTTTAGCGTCTCAACAAACTCGGTCGTCAATCAGATCAAGAGCAATCTTCAGGATCGATACGAATCTGGCTATCCAATACTCAAAGAACTCCTGCAAAACGCTGACGATTCAAAAGCTCACCGTTTTCGTTTAGATGCGCTACCCGGTTGGCCTAGCGCCGACAATCCCCTTCTGCGCGGGCCTGGCCTGTTGATCGTGAACGACGGCGAATTTCTTGAAAAAGACCGGGCCGGCATCACATCATTTGGAGAGAGCAGTAAAGCTACCGACAGCGCGACCATCGGGAAATTTGGTTTTGGTCAGAAGGCGGTGTTCCACCTATGCGACGCGTTCGTTATCTATGCCTATGGCGATAGCGAGCCTTTCAGCACCGTTGTGAATCCGTTCCTAGGCATAGTTGTTGACAACAATATCACTCCGGACTGGGAGCCAAACCACGACACTGGTCTTGCCAAAGCTGATCTTGACCTCTTGTACGGAGAAATATCGTCGGATTTCCCCGATCGCGGCCTTATTGTCTGGCTGCCATTTCGCAGAGAGGGTCTCAGGCCGGCCCCCGACCTCGAATTTTCGAGCAATCTGCCATCGGAATTACAAACCATAAAAGAACTGACAAGACCCGAGGAGCTCAGAGTTCTTCTGAGCGCACTTCGTCATCTGCAATCCATCGAGATTCGCGCGCAAGATCAGCTCCGCTGCGCCATTACCGTGAATGCCACTGACGGACGATTGTTGGGTCCGCAGGATTGGACCAAGGGTACTCGACATTTCGGTGGCACAATCAACACTGGTCCAGATACGTCAACGGTGCCATTCGTCGGCCGCGAAGCGACGATCCAAGATAGCCACCTCGCGCAATTGCGACTTACGCTCCACTGGCCGAAAACAATCAGTGTGCTTCACTCGGCGCCTCGGCTTGAGAAGGGCGAGCCGCACGGAGCGGCGACGCTTTTGCGCGCCACGCAAAGTTCGCAATCCCAACTCCGTATTTCTTGGGCGGTATTCCTACCGATTTCAGAGGCTGCAGATATCGTAGTTCCTTTGGAGACGCCCGATCTCGGCCAATTTCATTTATTGCTGCACGGGTACTTCTTTTTGGACAGCGGTCGTAGAAGCATCGAAGGGCTCTTAGAAAAAGCCACGGATGAAGAACCCTCTGACGCTTCAGGTCTAAGACGGGCATGGAATACCGAACTGCGGGATTCTGTCGTCCTGCCTCTCATTCCAAGTGTGCTGCGTGACACTCTTGATGCGAAGATGGTGACATCCGCGGAACTCGCAATACTGGTAGCAGCCATCGCGGGCGATTCATGGTTTGTGCAAAACCGGCGCGCTATCTGTAAAGAAAATGCCTTATTACGCGTTCTCGAAGCACCAAGTGGCATCGTCTGGCGAGTCGTACCTTCTGAAACCGCCCTGCGACCGCTGCCCATGGCGGTCGCGGATAAGCCGAAGCGCATCGGAGAGCTATTTTTTGACATTCATTCTTGGGCGAAAACCCGGAATACGCTTCTTTGCATCGATAAAAACGCTTCGCTCACTGCAGAACCGATGCGCTGGGCCGCTGATGATCTCGCTTCCCTGTTTTCTTCCCTGGCCCCCAAAGCCTTTCAGTCTGGCGCCCGTTACGCTGAAGCCTCAGCGTAACAGGGCCATCCGTCGCGCGGTAGGGCGGAATGCCCGGACGGTAACCAAGCAGGTGTATGAATCTAGGGTATTGCTTGTATAGCACTACAAGTGGTGCATTTAAGTGGCACATAACCACTTCTCGGCCGCACCATTTACTGTGTTCCAATTGAACTACTCAATTGATTTGCAAGCATTTTATTTGTTCAATCTCTCTGCAAACTTGTTTACCCGTGAGAATAAATTCCCTGATTTATATTTCTCGTTCATTGAGATTAGCAGCAACACAGTGTCAGTCACTTCATCAAGAACTGCAAATTGTCCCCCATGCCCTTGCATAGTCATTGTGGGTTGGCCCGAAACGTCAAATACCCAAGACTGGTAGCCATATTTTGAACCATTTGATTTACCGGTTTCAACTGCAGCATTGACGCCCTCACTGAAAAAATTACCAAGGCAGCTTTTTTTCTTTTTTTCCTGCATCAGAAAATTTCCAAAGTTTGCCCAATCTTGCGCTGTCATGACCAAGTCAGCAAAACCAAGAGTTGTTCCTGTTTTATCGCTTGTCCAATGCATGTAGCCACTTTTACCAAATTTTTTATAAATATTTTCGTAAAACACTTGGCTTAACGATATGCCAGCTACATCTTCGACCAGCACGGATAGAGTAAGGGAGTCTGTGGAATGATAGTTCATTTTATCACCCTGAGTCCGAGCGGCCTTAGTGTAGAAGGCAAGCGCCTCCCGAATACTAGCTTTTCCTTCAAATTGACGCATTCCACGAGATTTCCGATTAAACTTTTTTTCGTCACCACGGCCTAGTGGACTAACACCGCTATTCATCTGCAAAATATTTCTAATCTTTACATTGGCAAAAGGGGTTGTTGCTAAAAATTTAGAGTATCTTGAGGGTGTGTCATCGAGCGAGAAAATTTTTCCTTCGCAAAGAAGGTGACCTATTGCCGCTCCAGTGGCGGTTTTGCTCATCGACATGCCGTGTAATGGCGTGTTGCTATCGATGCCTTGTTTTTCGTTGTATCTCTCGAATACGATTTCTCCGCCTTTGATTACAATTGCGGCAATGTTCATTTTGTCAGATAAAAACTCATCAAATTGTTTGTTTTTGACAATAGTCGTTTTACCTGATGGCATGTCCCCAAACTTGGCAAAGTCGACATTAAATCGGCCTAATTTGCCAGTCATACTGAGTTCAGCGTAGGAGTGCATGTTACTCATCATTCGTTCTGGTGAATGATCGGCAACTGATACAGAAGAAAAGCTGGCCATAGCTAGGGCTAGGGCTATGCCAATACCTCGTGTTTTTTTCATGGACAATCTCCGTCAAAGTTTTTTTAAAAAAAGCAAAGTGGGAAGAGGCTAACTATCCGTATTAGCTTTTTTTGTGTTATTGATCGATAATAAAATCTATGGGAGTTAATCAGACATCCAAGTTCTCAATCCTGCGAATGTGTCTGTCCACCTAATTAAAATGGTTAACAGCTATTTTACCTAATCTGTTATCCACCCCATGAATATAATACGTATACCTTTGATATGCTGCTCTGCCGTTCCGCGTTGGTTGTAGAACCGGATGATCCAGTCTGGTTCCATTGGCAGATTGGTGACAACGAAGCCGAGAGCTAACGGCGAATTTTGGTGACGGGGAATTAGGCGGCGTATCTTGGATGTTGTTCAGGCATCCATAAATTCCAGGAAAGGAAAGATACGCCATGACGGATTCTATAGTTACACCGCTAGTTCAACCAGGGGCGTTTAGCGATCTCCTGACGGACGTTCTGCGCAACGGGGCGCAGCGTTTGCTGGCGCATGCTGTTGAGGCGGAGGTTTCAAGTTTTATTGAGGCGCATGCGGACATCAAGGCCCAGGACCTTGAAAACCGCGTCCTGACAGGCCTCAAAGACATCCTGATCGGCAACGAAGACCTGATCAAAACCTTTGCCGATGCCTTCAAAGCTGAAGTCACGCGACTGCGCAAGGAACGTGGTAGCCGCGACCGCCAGGTTCAGAAGGACCTGAACAAGGTCGATACGTCGATTAAGCGCTGCATGACCTTCATCACCGAAGGCGATGGCGACCCCGGGATCGTCCGGGACGAACTGCGGTCCCTGGAAGCCCGCAAACGGGACCCGGAACGGACGCTTGGCGACCGCCGTGAAGACAGCTCGGTGGAAGTGCACCCCAACATCGGCGAGCTCTATGCCAAAAAGGTCGGCGAACTACCGGTCCTTCTGAGCGACGACGCGACACGCCCGCAGGCCATGGACGTCATCCGGTCGTTAATCGATCGGGTTGAGGTTACTGAGGGGACGGAACGCGGCAAGCCCGACGTCATCTTGGTCGGCGCCCTAGCTGCCATCCTGGCATTCACCCAAAACAATACCGCCGCTCTCATCTCTGAGAACGGCGGTAGGGTCTTGTTGGTTGCGGGGGCAGGATTTGAACCAACGACCTTCAGGTTATGAGCCTGACGAGCTACCGGGCTGCTCCACCCCGCGTTTGTCTCTGGGGAGGTTTGTGTAGATTTCCTCCGGATTGCGGATTGGCTGATTATTGTGAGTGTATGCGCTGTTTGTTTTCATATTGGGTTTTGGGTTTGTTTTACGTTCATGGAAGGCCTGGCGGCGACCTACTCTCCCACGCCTTAAGACGCAGTACCATCGGCGCGGAGGGTTTTCACGGCCGAGTTCGGGATGGGATCGGGTGTTGGGACCCTCGCTATGGCCACCAGACCGTCGATGAACGCAAAAGACAAAGGGGCAGGGAGCATGATTTGATTCATGCATTCCAGCCCCCGTATCCCCTGTTAACCGGGATATGGGCGCATATGTGATTGCGGCAGAACGGTATGTATTTTGTACGCATGTAGAGATTGTATTGCGCAGACGGGCATTGCCGCTGCGCGCGATGGTTTTCCGAGATGGGATCAAGCCTATCGAGCTATTAGTACCGGTTAGCTTCACGCATTGCTGCGCTTCCACACCCGGCCTATCGACGTGGTGGTCTTCCACGGCTCTCAGCGAGACCTGGTCTTGAGGTGGGTTTCCCGCTTAGATGCTTTCAGCGGTTATCCCGTCCGTATTTAGCTACCCGGCTGTGCCACTGGCGTGACAACCGGTCCACCAGAGATACGTCCATCCCGGTCCTCTCGTACTAGGGACAGATCCTCTCAAGTCTCGTACACCCACGGCAGATAGGGACCGAACTGTCTCACGACGTTCTAAACCCAGCTCACGTACCACTTTAATTGGCGAACAGCCAAACCCTTGGGACCTGCTTCAGCCCCAGGATGTGATGAGCCGACATCGAGGTGCCAAACACTGCCGTCGATATGGACTCTTGGGCAGTATCAGCCTGTTATCCCCGGCGTACCTTTTATCCGTTGAGCGATGGCCCTTCCACGCGGGACCACCGGATCACTATGACCGACTTTCGTCTCTGTTCGGCCTGTCGGCCTCACAGTCAGGCGAGCTTGTGCCATTGCACTCAACAGCTGATTTCCGACCAGCCTGAGCTCACCTTCGCGCGCCTCCGTTACTCTTTGGGAGGCGACCGCCCCAGTCAAACTACCCACCATGCAGGGTCCCGGACCCGGATAACGGGTCGCGGTTAGATATCAGAAGTAAAAAGGGCGGTATTTCAAGGGTGCCTCCACCGAACCTAGCGGCTCGGCTTCAAAGGCTCCCGCCTATCCTACACATGTCACTCCTAATACCACTGCAAAGCTGTAGTAAAGGTGCACGGGGTCTTTCCGTCTGACCGCGGGTACTCCGCATCTTCACGGAGAATTCAATTTCGCTGAGTCTGCGTTGGAGACAGTGGGGAAGTCGTTACGCCATTCGTGCAGGTCGGAACTTACCCGACAAGGAATTTCGCTACCTTAGGACCGTTATAGTTACGGCCGCCGTTTACTGGGGCTTCGATTCAAAGCTTGCACCTCTCCTCTTAACCTTCCAGCACCGGGCAGGCGTCAGACCCTATACGTCGCGTTGCCGCTTCGCAGAGCCCTATGTTTTTAGTAAACAGTCGCCACCCCCAATTCTGTGCCCCCGGCCAGTGGTTGCCCATAGGCCGGGCCCTCTTATCCCGAAGTTACGAGGGCAATTTGCCGAGTTCCTTCAACGCAGTTCTCTCAAGCGCCTTGGTATGCTCTACCAGTCCACCTGTGTCGGTTTGGGGTACGGTCTAAAGCTGGGGCTATTTCCTGGAACACATTCGCGGCCCTCTCAATCCAATAAGAGAAGACAACTTACTGTATTCGTCACATCCCAGCAGGCCCACGAATATTAACGTGGTTCCCATCGCCTACGGCTTTCGCCCTCGGCTTAGGGGCCGGCTCACCCTGCGCGGATTAGCCTTGCGCAGGAACCCTTGGACTTACGGCGAGAGTGTTTCTCACACTCTTTATCGCTACTCATGTCAGCATTCTCACTTCCGATACCTCCACGGTCCCTCACGGGTACCGCTTCACAGGCTTACGGAACGCTCCGCTACCACTCAATCTTAGACGAATCCGAGATCGAATCCGCAGCTTCGGTGTATGGCTTGAGCCCCGTTACATCTTCGGCGCAGGACGGCTTAATTAGACCAGTGAGCTATTACGCTTTCTTTTAAGGATGGCTGCTTCTAAGCCAACCTCCTGGCTGTCTTGGCCTTCCCACATCCTTTCCCACTTAGCCATAACTTAGGGACCTTAGCTGGCGGTCAGGGCTGTTTCCCTTTTGACGACGGATCTTAGCACCCGCCGTCTGTCTGCCACGCTTAACTCGTCGGTATTCGGAGTTTGGTTAGGTTTGGTAAGGCTCGCGCCCCCCTAGCCCATCCAGTGCTCTACCCCCGACGGTAAACACGTGACGCTCTACCTAAATAGATTTCGCGGAGAACCAGCTATTTCCGGGTTTGATTGGCCTTTCACCCCTAGCCACAGGTCATCCCCCCATTTTTCAACATAGGTGGGTTCGGTCCTCCAGCAGGTCTTACCCTGCCTTCAACCTGCCCATGGCTAGATCACCCGGTTTCGGGTCTAATCCACGTAACTGTACGCCCTATTCAGACTCGCTTTCGCTGCGCCTACACCTATCGGCTTAAGCTTGCTACGTAGATTAAGTCGCTGACCCATTATACAAAAGGTACGCGGTCACCCCACAAGGAGGCTCCCACAGCTTGTAAGCGTCCGGTTTCAGGATCTCTTTCACTCCCCTCATCGGGGTACTTTTCACCTTTCCCTCACGGTACTTGTGCACTATCGGTTGCCAAGGAGTACTTAGGCTTGGAGGGTG
>CALSRA010000018.1:25000-97358 GCA_943788635.1 uncultured Alphaproteobacteria bacterium
AGGTTTGCCGGCGGCAACAGTGAGTTGCCATTCGACCAGGTCCTGCCCGGTGATCATCTCGCTGACCGGGTGTTCAACCTGCAGTCGTGTATTCATTTCCATGAAATAGAAGCCGTCGGATCGGCCGGTTTTTGCCCCCTCGACAATGAATTCGACGGTGCCTGCCCCCTCATAGCCAATTGCACGTGCGGCGGCGATCGCGGCGTCGCCCATGGCGGTGCGCATTGCCGGGGTGACGCCGGGGGCAGGGGCTTCTTCGACCACTTTCTGGTGACGGCGCTGGATCGAACAGTCCCGTTCGAACAGGTGCACGGCATTGTCGTGGCTGTCGGCAAAGACCTGCATTTCGATATGGCGCGGCTGCGTGACAAATTTTTCAATCAGGACCGTATCGTCGCCGAAGCCGGTCATGGCTTCCCGCTTGGCACCTTCTAGGGCCTTTTCGAATTCCCCAGCCGAATCAACCCGGCGCATGCCGCGCCCGCCACCACCGGCGGATGCCTTGATCAGAACCGGAAACCCGATTGATTCGGCTGCGGCGGCCAGAACGGCCGGATCCTGATCGTCCTCATGGTAGCCGGGCACCAGTGGCACGCCGGCCGCACCCATGATCCGCTTGGCATTGACCTTTGATCCCATGGCGCGGATTGCCGCCGGCGGCGGGCCGACAAATACCGCACCTGCTGCGGCAACAGCTTCGGCGAATTCGGCATTCTCCGACAGGAAACCGTAGCCGGGATGGACGGCCTGTGCGCCGCTGCGGCGGATGGCGTCTATAAGATGATCGATATCGAGATAGCTTTCACGCGCCGGTGACGGGCCGATATGAAGGGCAGCGTCGGACAGGGCGACATGTCGCGATTCAGCATCCGCATCCGAATAGACAGCAATGACGCGTATACCGAGGCGCCGTGCGGTCGCGGCGATACGGCAGGCGATTTCGCCGCGATTGGCGATGAGCAGTGAATCAAACATGGATGGTATTGTACGCCGATGCCGTGGACAGGGGCCAGTGGCAAAGCCAAACTCGCACGACGATATGCCCGATTTCCCCGTTCGCCCGAAAAAAATAAAAGAGAACAAAAAAAGAACTTGCGCATGAGAACAAACGGCGTACAGTGAGGCTCTGTTTACAACCTTTCACTGCCGTGGGATATGGGAGAGAGACATGTCAAAATCCGCATTGCATCTCGTAGAAAAGGACAACATGGACAAGACCAAAGCGCTCGACGCCGCATTGGCGCAGATCGAACGATCCTTCGGCAAAGGCTCGATCATGAAGCTCGGCCAGCAGCAGCAGGCTGTTGAAATTGAATCGGTTTCGACCGGTTCGCTGGGGCTTGATATCGCGCTCGGTATCGGTGGGTTTCCCCGCGGCCGTGTTATCGAAATTTACGGGCCGGAAAGTTCCGGTAAAACGACTCTGGCGCTGCATGCTGTTGCTGAAGCACAAAAGGCGGGCGGCACCTGTGCCTTCGTCGATGCGGAACATGCTCTCGACCCGGGATATGCCCGCAAGCTGGGGGTTAATCTAGACGATTTGCTGATTTCTCAGCCGGATACCGGAGAGCAGGCACTGGAAATTACCGATACTCTGGTGCGTTCGGGCGCGATTGACGTGCTGGTCATCGATTCGGTTGCTGCACTTGTGCCGCGGGCGGAACTTGAAGGCGAAATGGGAGACTCGCATGTCGGGTTGCAGGCGCGGCTGATGAGCCAGGCGCTGCGCAAGCTGACCTCGTCGATTTCGCGTTCACGCTGCATGGTTATCTTCATCAACCAGATCCGATTGAAGATTGGTGTCATGTTCGGCAATCCGGAAACGACCAGCGGTGGTAACGCGCTGAAATTCTATGCCAGTGTCCGGCTTGATATTCGCCGCATTGGTGCCATCAAGGATCGCGACGAAGTGGTGGGTAACCAGACCCGGGTCAAGGTCGTGAAGAACAAGGTTGCGCCGCCATTCAAGGTGGTCGAATTCGACATCATGTATGGCGAGGGCATTTCGAAAAACGGGGAATTGCTCGATCACGGTGTGAACGCGGGGATCGTGGAAAAATCGGGTTCGTGGTTTTCCTATGACAGCCAGCGTATTGGCCAGGGACGGGAAAATGCCAAACGGTTCCTGAATGAAAATCCCGAAGTCAAAGCGTCGATCGAGAATAAGATCCGAGAGAATGCCGGGTTGCTTGCCGATGCCATGCTGGATGGTTCTATTGCGGATGATCCGGAAGCGGATGATAGCGACGAGGCTGATAACGCCCTTGGTTCATAATTGCGAGGTCGCCCTCACCAGACCTAGATGAGGCCGGTGAGGCGATCTGGCTGGTTATTTCGATACGTCGGAAGAAGCTTGGCGGATTGGGCGGGCCGCAGGGACGCTTCAGTGAATGGTGTCCAGCGCTGCCGTAAACCCTTTCAATGAAACCGGTATGTTGAAAGGTTGCTGGTTTCCGCCAAAAAATGTCACGGTCGCGCCGTTGCCGCGTTTGAAGAGATCCAGGAAATTTTCATCAAAACCGAAACGGGCCTGACATCCGTTCGGCAGGCAGACCTCAACGGCCAGTTCATATGTTTGTCCATCGTCGATCTTGAAAGTGATGCCGGACGCCAGATTCATGCCAAGCGGGACAACAATAAGGCCAATTGGCGCCTTGCTTTCTTCGGCATAGCCAACGAAGAAACGAAGGATGGGTTCGCGACTGTCCTTGACGATGATGTTCTGGAACATCCGACAGGACGAAGGTGCGCCGGTCGGCGAATTACACTGGATACGCCAAGAATCGTAAACTTTTCCGTGAGGATTCTCTGCGGATGCCGGTAGCGCCGACAGGACGGCGATCAGGCCGGCGATGATGACCGAAGGTATGAATTTCGAAGGCATTATCCTGATGGTGCTCCTGTAACCGTCATTCATGAATTAGGATTTCTTCGAACAGTTTACGCGAAGCGGCTTGCCGACATCCACATCCTAAATTTGCGAACCCGCAATTATTCAAAGCCATCGATACCTGATGTACGCTGGACAGGCTTATAGCCCCGGGCTAAAACGCCGGTTCGCGCGGTTCGGAGCGCCAGTAGGCGAGGGTTGAGTTCGCGCCAAAAGGCGTCCGTTAGTACAGGACAAGGGTGCAGATCATGCAGGGCGCCAACGAAATCAGGACCACCTTCCTGGATTATTTCCAGCGACATGGCCACGAGGTCGTCGCGTCATCGCCGCTTGTGCCGCGGAACGATCCGACCCTGTTGTTCACGAATGCGGGGATGGTGCAGTTCAAGAATGTCTTCACCGGCGCGGAACAGCGGCCCTATGACCGAGCGACGACATCGCAGAAATGCGTCCGGGCCGGCGGTAAACACAACGACCTGGAGAATGTCGGATATACGGTTCGACATAATACGTTTTTTGAAATGCTCGGGAATTTTTCGTTCGGCAACTATTTCAAGGAGCAGGCGATTGAGCTTGCCTGGAATCTGGTCACCCGGGAATTCGGTCTGCCCGTCGAAAAATTGCTGGTTACGGTTTATGCGGATGATCAGGAGGCGTTTGACCTGTGGCGCAAAATTGCCGGTCTGCCCGAAAGCAAAATTATCCGTATCGCGACCTCCGACAATTTCTGGGCAATGGGCGATACCGGGCCTTGTGGCCCGTGTTCGGAAATATTTTACGATCACGGCCCGCATATTCCGGGCGGCCCACCGGGGAGCCCGGATGAAGATGGCGACAGGTTTATAGAAATCTGGAACCTGGTCTTCATGCAGTACGAACAGATCGGTGCGGACGAACGGGTCGCGCTGCCGCGGCCATCCGTTGACACGGGAATGGGGCTGGAACGCCTTACCGCGACGCTGCAGGGCACCAATGACAGTTTTGCCATCGACCTGTTCCGGTCGATCATTGAGGCGTCGGCGAACTTCACCAGTGTCGACCCTGACGGCAAAGGCGCCGTATCGCATCGTGTTATTGCAGATCACCTGCGCTCGTCCTGTTTCCTGATTGCCGACGGTGTGTTGCCGTCGAACGAGGGACGCGGGTATGTCCTGCGTCGAATTATGCGCCGCGCGATGCGTCATGTTCATCTGCTGGGCAGCCAGGACCCGCTTATGTGGCGGCTGGTGCCGACATTGGTCAAGATGATGGGGCAGGCCTATCCGGAACTGGTACGGGCGGAAGCGTTGATGACCGAGACGCTGAAGCTGGAGGAAACCCGTTTCAACCGCACCCTGGCGCGCGGCATGGGGTTGCTGCAGGAAGAAACGAATAAGCTTGGTGAAGGCGGTACGCTACAGGGAGATATCGCATTCCGGCTATACGATACCTTTGGTTTCCCGCTTGATCTGACTCAGGATGTCCTGCGGGGACAGGGCAAAAATGTCGATACCGCAGGTTTTGAAAGCAGCATGGAACGCCAGCGCGCCGAAGCGCGCAAGAACTGGAGCGGTTCGGGCGACGCTGCGACCGAAACAGTCTGGTTTGATATTCGGGAAACAACGGGTGCGACCGAGTTTCTGGGGTATGCGACGGAGCGAGCGGAAGGTGTCGTTTCGGCTATCGTTGCCGATGGTACGTCGGTCGAACAGGCCACAGCGGGCACTGAGGCGGCGGTTATAGTCAATCAGACCCCGTTTTACGGTGAGTCTGGCGGACAGATGGGCGATACCGGGCTGATGTTTACGGCTGGCGGCGATGAATTTGTCGTCAACAATACGCAAAAGAAGCTTGATGATATCTACGTGCATCTGGGCGCGATACGGAAAGGCACATTGCGGGTTGGCGATACGGTTGAACTGGATGTCGAAGGTCGGCGGCGCACGCGTCTGCGGGCGAACCATTCGGTAACGCATCTGCTACATGAGGCGCTTCGGCGGCAATTGGGAGATCACGTGACGCAGAAAGGCTCGTTAGTTTCGCCCGACTATCTGCGTTTCGATTTCAGCCATCCCAAGCCGGTTGAGGACGATGAGTTGAAGGCTGTTGAGCAGGCGGTTAACGATCGTATCCGCGGCAATAGCGAAGTGACGACGCGTCTGATGACGCCGGATGCGGCTGTCGAAGCGGGTGCATTGGCGCTGTTCGGTGAAAAATATGGCGAGGAGGTGCGTGTTGTTGCAATGGGCGGGGACGATAAGCACCGGTTTTCGGTAGAGCTTTGTGGCGGCACACATGTCGGCCGAACCGGGGACATCGGATATTTCACGATTACCGCCGAATCCGGCGTTGCCGCAGGTGTCCGGCGTATTGAAGCTGTGACCGGTGCCGCCGCAGTGGAGCAGGCGCGGGCACAGACATCCCGCATGCGGGATGCCGCTGCGATGCTGAAGGCATCACCGGATGATCTGTCTGACCGGATCGGCAGCCTTATGGAAGACCGCCGACGCATGGAACGTGAGTTGTCGGATTTACGTCACAAGCTGGCGATGGGTGGCGGCGGTGCAGCATCCGGCAGTGCCTCCGAGGTCAAGGTTGTCGCCGGTACTTCGGTCGCGTCCCGAATTCTCGCCGATGTGCCGGCTAAAGAGCTGAAGCCACTGGCAGATTCATTGAAATCACAGATTGGCAGCGGTGTTGTGGTGCTTATTTCCGTCAGCGACGGCAAGGCGTCCATTGTCGTCGCGGTCACCGAGGATTTGACGGAGCGGCTGAACGCAGTCGACCTGGTGCGCGTCGGTTCCGCGGCACTTGGCGGAAAAGGCGGGGGCGGCCGTCCCGACATGGCGCAGGCTGGTGGGCCGGATGGCGATGCCGCGGCGCAGGCCGTTACGGCGGTTGAGGAAGCTCTCGTTGAGCGGGCTTGATCGCAGGAATGCCGCCGCATAGTCTGGCTGCGCTGTACCAATCAATAATTAAGGCCAGAACATGCGCTTTGAAAGCACCGAAAGTTATATCGCTACTGAGGATCTAAAGGTTGCCGTGAATGCCGCCGTGGTGCTGGAGCGTCCTCTCCTGATCAAGGGCGAACCGGGAACCGGTAAGACGATCCTGGCGCATGAAGTGGCGCAATCCCTGGGGATGCCGCTGATCGAATGGCATGTGAAGTCGACAACGACAGCGCAGCAGGGACTTTACGAATACGATGCCGTCCGGCGCTTGCGCGATAGTCAGCTGGGTAATGACGACGTGCATGACATTTCCAATTACATCGTCCGTGGAAAGTTATGGGACGCGTTTTCAAACGACGTGAAGCCTGTCCTTCTCATCGACGAAATTGACAAGGCGGATATCGAATTTCCCAATGATCTGCTGCTCGAACTCGATCGCATGGAATTCTTCGTATACGAAACGCAGGAAACAGTGCGTGCGATCGACCGGCCCGTTGTGATTATTACGTCGAACAATGAAAAAGAACTGCCGGATGCCTTTCTGCGGCGCTGCTTCTTTCATTACATCTCGTTTCCGGATCAGGAGACGATGAAGGAGATTGTGAACGTCCATTATCCCGATATTAAGGGTGAATTGGTTCGCGAGGCATTGAACCTGTTTTATGACGTGCGGGACGTTCCAGGACTGAAGAAGCGACCGTCGACGTCAGAATTGCTGGACTGGATCAAGCTGCTGATGGCCGAAGATATTCCGCCTGATGTCCTGCGTAGCAAGGACCCGGGAAAGCTTATCCCGCCGCTTTACGGGGCCTTGCTGAAGAATGAACAGGACGTCCAACTGTTCGAGCGTCTGGCCTTCATGTCCCGGCGTGAGCAGCGCGGCAACGACTGACGTATATTCGGTGGGTGCCCGTCGGTCGGTATATCAACTGCCGGCCGGCATCCATCCCGATATGATCGAGCGGGCATTCTTGCGGTCGGTTCGGTCGTAGAAGTTCATGCCACGCAGGAAAGCGGGGCTTTTCCGGAAGCTCTCATAGGGGCGGCTGCCTTTCAAATGGCATAATATTTCACTGAAAGTGTCGCGGTCCAAACCGGCAGCCCGGCATGCGACGGCGAGACCTTCAGGGCCCATATCGTAGAGCACGCGCGTTGTCGTATTGCTGTCCAGCCCGGTCAATTCCTGGAAGATGTCCTCGAACTTCAGAATATCCTGTATTTCCAGCGCCTGTTGCAGGGATTTTGGCGAAGGCCGGCCTGTCCAATCTTCTTCGTCTTCCTCTTCTTCGGTAACTTCCTGTGCGGTCAGGCCATCTGACTCCATTGCTTTTGCCAGCGCTTCCGTAACCGCTCCATCGATATCCATATCGACCGTCGGATAAGCCGCCACGATATGCTCCCGCAGGGTATCGCTGACCCACTCATACATTCTGTGTGCGAGCGAATCCGACAGGTCGCGCCGGGATAGCAGTAATTCCTGGAAATCGGTTTCGTCGCGTGATTCATCGACCAGTCGCGCCATCGATTCCTCACTGAATGACGCACCGTCGTTTTGCAGCAGCGACTTGATGGCCAACTGGTCTCCGGTTTCAACAAATGCGTTGCTCACAGGCTCGGTAACATGCTCGCGTCTGGAAATGGCGATGCGGTGGTCCGAGGTCAGCTTCTGGAGCAGGACGATCAGGTCGCCGTCTTCCAGGATGGGGCTGCTCGATAACACGGGGGCGGCGACATCAATGACGTCGTTGGCCAGCATGACTACCAGATCGTGGGGCGCGTCGACCCGCTCTGCCAGCCCTTCAGACAGCTTCAGGCGGACATGCATTTCGATGTCGTGGATAAGGCCGCGCACAATATCGAAAAATAGTGCCAGTTCCTGCGGGCCGGGACGCCGACCGGGTCCAAGGCATAGGGCGGTCAGCGTTTCGGCGAGCTGGTCCTTGTCGGGAATCGCGCCCGACGTGGCAATCCGCTCAAGTTCAAGCCTCCCGTCAATTTCCACGGCCTAATCCTTCCCGCGCAGCATACTAGCTTGAAGTTTATCATAGTTTTGGAAATTAGCACTATTGGATGGTTTTCGGGGCCAACCGGCCAGTCCGGCGGTGCGTACCCCGCGATCGTCAGGGGGCCAGTGGCGGATTCATGTCTGCCGGAACGTCTGCGATGTGCCGGAAAAATGCCGCGGCGCGATTGATCAGTGACTTTTCGCTGTCTGGAAGGCCGCCATCCCGTATGGCTGATAGGCTGTAATAGTGCCATATGCCGGGGTTCTGGCGGATGAAGTGAAGTCTGGTTATAAGGTCTCGTGGTCCGAATAACGGAAAGAAAATAACCTTTATCGGCGCAACATTGTTGATTTCTATCGTGAGTTGGTTCGGGGCGGCGCGCCGCCCTGAAAGTTCGTATACATTCTGTCCTGCGGACCGGGTGTCGTTTTGTGCGAAATAAAGCAGGTCGCCGCTGAGGACCTCAGTCGCTGAAAAGTCTGGTCTGGGGCTGATATCCGCCGGGTCTGCGACGGCAAAGGCTTCTGATATGAGCTGCCGCCAGGCTGTGTTGGTCGACGACCAGTAGACGAGCCCTTTTGTCGACGAAATTGCACCGACCCGGGCGGCGAGTTCATCAATGTTCATATCTGAACTGAAGCTGCCGGCCAGGGCGATGACCATCTTCAATGGTCCCTGAATAGACCCGAAGCAGTTATCCGGACCATTGATATCGGTATCGTGGAACACAGCGACGGCAGGGGGGCTCCCCACCGGGGTAAAACCGGGATACGGGGCGCCGGGCATGCATGGTGGAACCGGCGTGTCGGTCGCTGCGTGACTGACTGATGTCGAAACGAGCGTCAGCGCCACGAAGGCCCATAAAAATATTGTTGATCGGATATGCATGAAGGCTGGGACGTCCCGGTTATTGTTAAGAGTCTGACTCGAAATGATATCCATGTTTTCATGCTCTTGCCAATCGTCGGGCGAGCAGTTGAATGCTGGCGATCAGGAGCCATGCCTCCGCGCTTTCGATGGTTTCCTCGAAATCTTTGGCGAGACGGCGGTTACGACCGAGCCAAGCGAAGGTGCGCTCAACCACCCAGCGGCGGGGCAACAATACGAACCCCTTGGCGGCGTCGGAGCGCTTGACGATCTGCACGGTCCACTTCCCAAGTTTGGCCAGCGCGTCGCGCAACTTCGGTCCCGCGTAACCACCATCGGCGAAAACATGGCGCAACCGGGGAAAGGCGTGGCGTATCGACGCCAACAGCGCGGGCGCGCCGTCGCGATCCTGGATATCGGCGGCGTGAACCATGACGGCGACCAGAAAGCCGCCTGTGTCGGTCACGATATGACGCTTGCGCCCTTTGACCTTCTTTCCCGCGTCATAGCCCCGAACACCGCCGCTTTCCGTGGTTTTCACCGTCTGGCTGTCGATCACCCCGGCGGTCGGGCTGGTCGTGCGCCCAGAGGTTTCCCGCATCGACATCACCAGTTGGCGATTGATGACGTGCAAGGTTCCATCCGAGCGCCAAGCGTAAAAATATCGCTGGATCGTACTGCGTGGCGGAAATTCCCGGGGCACCATGCGCCATTGGCAACCGGTGCGCGCCACATAAAAAATCCCATTCACCACTTCTCGAAAATCCGTGGTTCGCGGGCGGCCTAATCGACGCGGCGGGGACAATAATGGCGAAATCAAACGCCACTCCTTATCCGTCAAGTCGCTTGCGTAACGAAGGCTCGAACGATCAAACTGCGGGCGGGTGATCTCAGTCCACATGTTGTGTCTCCTCATTTGCTTCAACACAAACGAGAGAATCACAACTTACTGAAATCACTCAACTCATTTCGGGCCGGACACTAAGGGCGAACAGGAAATAGATTCAGATTCTGCCTGCCGGACAGGCTTTTCCACTACTGCCGCAGACTGTATGCTAAATGCATTCGGAGGGAACAGGACAATGTTCGTAAATCTTTTCATGGAATTGCGTGACGCCGGGCTGCCGGTTTCGTTGAAAGAGTATCTAATGCTCATGGAAGCGATGCAGAAGGGCGTGGCGGGCTACAGCGTCGATGATTTCTACTATCTGAGTCGCTCGGCGCTGGTGAAGGACGAGCGCCACCTGGACCGTTTCGATCGGGTTTTCGGCCATGTTTTCCGCGGCCTGGAACCACCTGAAGGGGATATGCAGGCTGAGTTGCCGGAAGAATGGCTGCGCAAATTGGCTGAAAAGCATCTCAGCGAGGAAGACAAGGCGCAGATCGAGGCGCTGGGTGGGTGGGACAAGCTGATGGAAACCCTGCGCCAGCGCCTGGCGGAGCAGGAAAAGCGTCATCAGGGCGGCAGTAAATGGATCGGTACGGCGGGAACCTCGCCGTTCGGCGCATATGGCTATAATCCCGAAGGCGTGCGGATCGGTCAGGATGAATCGCGCCATCGCCGCGCCGTGAAGGTCTGGGACAAGCGCGAATTTCGCAATCTTGACGACTCGGTTGAGCTTGGGACGCGAAACATCAAGGTTGCGCTGCGCCGCTTGCGCCGGTTTGCCCGTGACGGAACTGCCGATCATTTCGATCTCGATGGTACGATCAGCGCCACCGCGCGCAATGGCGGCTATCTTGACATCAAAATGGTGCCGGAACGGCGCAACGCGATCAAGGTGCTGCTGTTCCTCGATATCGGTGGGTCAATGGATGACCATGTTAAGGTCTGTGAGGAATTGTTCTCCGCTTCCCGGTCGGAATTTAAAAATCTCGAATATTTCTACTTTCACAATTGCGTCTATGAGACGGTCTGGAAAGATAACCGCCGCCGCCATAATGAACGGCTTGATTTGAATGAGGTCTTGCGGACCTACCCGTCGGATTACAAGGTGATCTTTGTGGGCGATGCGACGATGAGCCCGTATGAAATCACCTATCCCGGTGGCAGTGTGGAGCACTGGAACGAGGAAGCCGGGGCAACCTGGATGCAGCGGGTACTCGATACCTATCGGCATGCGGTCTGGCTTAACCCGCAGGCGCCGCGCAACTGGAGCTACACCCCATCGATCGAAATCCTCTCGCAGATTATGGAAGACAGGATGTATCCGTTGACGCTGGAAGGTCTCGATTCCGCAATGCGTGAGTTGACGCATTGATGCTACGGCAGGCCTTGTTTGGGGCGGTTGTCGTGCTGGCCCTTGCTGGCTGTACCGTTCATCCACCGACCGTCACGTCCAACCCGATCGCTGTGTCATCAGATCGAAGTGATGTTATATCAATCTGTTACGACGGCTCTGACCACGCGCGACGCGATATCGAGGCCATTGCGCTGGAAAATTGCCCCGAGGGGGACAGCATCCCTGCAACCCTGGCGGACCGACAAGGTTCTGAATGACTGCCCGATGCTGAAGAAATCCAGGGTCAGCTTCATCTGTGTCCCTGCTGGCGGTCGTCGCTAGCGGCCTTTTTGTCAGTTCAGGCGCCAAGCGCTTTCGTGAGATTTTCATCGATCTTGTCGAGGAACCCGCGTGTCGTCATCCAGCGCTGTTCCTCGCCGATCAGGATCGCAAGGTCCTTCGTCATGAAACCGGAATTCGACGGTATCGACGCAGACTTTCTCCAGCGTTTCGGCGAAATGGCTGACTTCCGGCGTATCGTCAAATTTCCCGCGATAGGTCAGGGCGCGCGTCCAGGCGAATATCGATGCAATCGGGTTTGTTGAGGTGTCTTCTCCCAGCTGATGTTGCCGGAAATGACGTGTAACCGTGCCATGCGCCGCCTCCGCCTCGATGGTCTTGCCATCGGGTGACATCAGCACTGATGTCATCAGGCCAAGGCTGCCGAATCCCTGTGCGACGGTATCCGACTGGACGTCGCCGTCGTAATTCTTGCAGGCCCAGACATATTCACCTGACCATTTCAGCGAAGATGCAACCATGTCGTCAATCAACCGGTGCTGGTAGATGATGCCCTTGGCTTCGAAGCGTTCCTTGAATTCTGTTTCGAAGATTTCCTGGAAGATGTCCTTGAAGCGCCCGTCATAGACCTTGAGAATCGTGTTCTTTGTCGACAGGAACACCGCGCCAGCCAAGGTCGAGGCCGTAATTCAGGCAGGCGCGCGCGAATCCGGCGATGGATTCATCCAGATTATACATGGCCATGGCAACGCCCGGTTCCTCGAACTGGAACACCTCGCGCTCGATTGCCTCGCCACCGTCTTCAGGGTCAAAGCGCAGGGTCAACTTGCCTTTGCCGGGAACGCGGAAGTCCGTTGCCCGATACTGGTCGCCATAGGCGTGGCGGCCGATGGCGATCGGGTGGGTCCAGCCTGGCACCAGACGTGGGACATTCTCGCAGATAATGGGCATGCGAAAGATCGTGCCGCCCAGGATGTTCCGGATTGTGCCGTTCGGCGAGCGCCACATCTGTTTCAGGCCAAACTCCTCGACACGGCCTTCATCCGGCGTAATCGTTGCGCATTTGACACCAACGCCATGTTTCTGGATCGCATTGGCGGAGTCGATTGTGACCTGATCATCGGTCGCATCGCGATTTTCCCATTCCAAGGTCGTAATAAATCAAATCCAGGTCCAGATAGGGCAGGATCAGCTTTTCCTTGATAAACGCCCAGATTATCCGTGTCATCTCGTCGCCGTCGAGCTCAACAATCGGGTTTACGACCTTGATTTTATTCATATTGATTTCCTGCGCTGCGAAATTTGCATTAGCTGGGGTCTAGCAGATAGCTTCGCACGATTAAATTAAAACTATGTTTCCGGGTGGTCGTTTGCCGCGGAAGAAACCGCGCTGTAATGTGGCAGCGCCTATTTTCGCCCATCGGGTAAGCGGCTTTTTCAACCCAATCAATCAACGGGAATACACCAAATATGCTAGATCTTATGAAAATTGCGCGGACCGAAGCCGATGGCGGCGATCTGTTCAGCCTTGTCGATGGCCTTTATGCGGCGGCGGATGTCCGCCCTGAAGGCTACCCTGACGCTGTCGTGTGGAAGGGCGGAAACCATGACGGCACCGTCAAGCCCGTCGCGCATTCGCTTACTGATGCCTATGCGCTGCTCGGCACAATCGCGGCTATCGATATTCTTGGCCTTCCGTTCTATGCCGTACCGATGTGGTCGCAGTACCGCCATGATTCGAAGCTGGCATCGCTTGGCTGGTTCGGCAACATGCCCTGCACGTCAATCAAGTGGTCGACGGCTGGTGATGCTTATGTGAACGACGGCAAAGGCGGCAAGGTCGTTGTCATGGGTAAGTCGGCCAATGCGCCGCTGCGTACCCAGGCTGGCGTCTTCTGTAACGTTCGCCCCTATGGTTCGATTACGGTCGTCCGCTGCATGCCGTGTCTGCCGTATTCGCAGGATCGCGCCAAATTCGACGTGAACCCGGAAACCGGCATCATTCATTCGGAAATGAATTCCCCGGGTGTCCAGATGGCATACGCCAACCGGTTGTTCCTTAAAATGGTGAACGATACCGGCAAGCTTGGCCGTGTCGCGTTCAAGCCGACCCAGGCAATGGAAGACGGCATCAATGCCGGGCTCCTCTCCTGGATGCTGCAGGGTACAAAGTTCAAGATCGGTCGGAAATGGGCCGTCGACGGGTATGAAGAGCACCGTGAACGCGTCGATCGCATCATCGCGCTCCTGCCGGACGATTTCAAAGACGGCATGGAGAACTGGACCGGTCAGATCGAGCAGCATATCGCCGACACGAACTACGGATTGCTTCTCTGGGATCTGATGGACAAGCGGGACGTTGTCGTTCTTGCAACGGATCTCGACGGCGACCGTCTTACGGACCTGCTTGCGGATGTATCCGATCCGCTGCGGCATTTCGGTCAGTTGGTCCTGGACAAGGTCGGCGCCAGTGAAAAAATGAGCGATCTGTGGGGCACCATGGGGTACACGACTGGCAACGGCCGTGACATGACCTCGGTTATGCACCGCATGTCTGGTCCACCGATCCACGAACAGACACTCGGTTCAGCGGATGCGATGCTGTTGCGCCTGCTCGATGGTGATGAATCCATGGGCGGAACCAAGCAGCCTTACGATCCGCGTATCCATTTCGTTTTGATCCGCGACGCTTATCTGGACGCGAACCCCGATAATGCGGAACTGCGCAAATGGCTGGACGATGCGCTGGCGACATTCGATTCGGTCTACGGTGAGAGCCGCCCGGGTTTTGTCGAAGGCTACAAGAAGCTCAAGTCCGCCATCAAACCCTGGGGTGCGTGATAGCCGCAGGGGGCGCTTCTAAAAGTATAAAGGGCCGGTACGTTGCGTACCGGCCCTTTTTTTATGTCCTTGAGGCGGGATCAGATCCATTTTGCTTCCAGTGAGATACCCGTCGTGGGAATCGAATTCACTAGCGGGAGGATGTCCTTGACTGAAGCCGCGACGCTGAACAGGCTTCGATGGGCTTCCTTGACGTAATTTTCCGCGATCTGGCTTTCGATAAACCCGACCAGTGACGACCAGTATCCGTCTATGTCGGCGAATACGACTGGCTTGTCATGCAGGTTGAGCTGCTTCCATGTCAGAATTTCGAAGGTTTCGTCCAGTGTGCCAAGGCCGCCGGGCAATATGACGATGGCGTCGGCAAGGGCGGCCATCTTGAATTTTCGATCATGCATGTTTTCCGTTACGACAAGTTCCGTACAATCGGTATGGCCGACTTCCCGGTTTTTCAGAAATTTGGGGATAACACCGGTGACTTCACCGCCGCCTTCCAGTACGGCATTGGCAACCAGTCCCATGAGGCCGACGCGGCCACCGCCGAAAATCAGCCGGATGCCGGCCGCTGCCAGAAGGGCACCCAGTTCGGTCGCTGCTGCCCGGTGGCTCTCGCGTACATCGCTGGATGATCCACAGTAGACGCACAGCGTTTTGATTTCGGACATACCTGTACCTTCCGGTTTGTGTAACAAGTGTCGAACCCGAATAGGCGACTCGCGCCTCTGGTGCAATCCACAGTTTCATTGTCGGAGATTAAGTATTCGTGAAACGTAACCGGAAAGGGCAACGGGCATCGGGTGCAAAACAATAATTCGATTGTCAGTGTTCCAAGTGAAAAAAAGCAAAGATGGTTCTTTGATCAAGAACGCGCTAAAAGATTCAGGGGTGTTTTGAGGAAATTGAGGCATGTACACAATATTCGCCCGTAAATTCCTGCGCAGTTGCTGTCGCATTTCGCTGACGGTACTGGCTTTGATTGTCGTTCCCTATACCGTTTACGGCACTGAAGGAACAGCGGAGCAGCGAGGCGAGTACCTGTTCAAAGCCGCCAGCTGTGCCGGTTGCCATACAGCGGTAAAACCGAAGGGTAAGTTTCTGGCCGGCGGTCGCCCCCTGGAGACGCCGTTTGGTGCCTTTTTTCCACCAAACATCACATCCGATCCGGAATTCGGTATCGGCAAGTGGCAGTTTCAGGATTTCGTCCGCGCGATGCGGGATGGAAAAGGGCCGGATGGAACGATCTATTTTCCGGCATTTCCTTATCCGTCCTATACGGGGATGACGGACGCGGATCTGGCCGATCTCTGGGCATATTTGAGAACCGTGCCAGCCGTTGCAGAACCTGCGCCGGGGCATGATCTGGATTTTCCGTTTAATATCAGATTGCTGGTATGGCCATGGCGGTGGCTTTATTTTGAAGCGGGTGGGGCGGCTATTGATCAGTCCCGGCCCGCTGAATGGCAGCGCGGTTCGTATCTTGTTCGCTCGGTCAGCCATTGCGGCGAATGTCATACGCCGCGCAATTTACTTGGTGGTCTGGATGTCAGCCGCGAACTTGGCGGCAATTCGGCCGGTCCCGACGGCAAGGGAATTCCCAATATTTCGCCACACGCGCAAAAAGGAATTGGCGAATGGGGAGTGGATGATATTGAAAGCTATCTGGAACTCGGCGTCCTTCCCGATGGGGATTTCGCCGGGGGCAAGATGGTCGAGGTAATAGAGAATAGTACGGGTATGATGACCGCAGCGGATCGCAAGGCCATAGCGGTTTTTGTGAAATCCGTGCCACCGGTGGATGGGCCATAGCGGTTTCAGGGCATTGGGCCTGCATAGAATTGCGCTGGTCGCACTTGCCAGACTCGGTGTAGCTTTGTCGACTTAAACGAGAGCGGTGATGAAATGTCCGTTCTGCTAACGTCTGAGGTGTTGTGAGACGATTTCTGTATATCGGGATTCTTGGGGTGGTTGTGGCAATTGCCGCAATCGTCCTGACCTATTGGTCCGGCGAAAACCCGGTTCCTGAACCAAAGTTGGCGGTAGAAGGCTCTGGGACCGTAACGTCGGGTGACAGGAATGCGCGTGGGACAGGAATTCCGGTTCCGCCTCCGCCACCCGTGGCCGCATTTCGGCCGGGGGCAGATCAGCCGGATACAAAGCCGCCGCTGACAAGTGACAAACCGGTTATTACTTCGTCGTCGAAACCGCCGGAAACGGTTGTTAAAAAACCCACCGAAGAAAAACCGTCACAGACGGCAACGGCTTCGCTGCCCGCATTCGATGTCGTTCGGGTAAATCCCGAAGGTGACGCGCTTATTGCCGGTCGTGCCGAACCGGGTACAAAAGTCGGTATATACGATGGTGACGTCTTGCGGGGGACCGTTGTTGCGGATGGTCGGGGTGAATGGGTCTTTCTGCCAACCGAGCCCTTGCCTTCAGGGCAACGCGAATTGAGCCTCGCCCGGATTGAAGAAGACGGCAGTGAAATTCGGTCAGGTTCGGCTGTTGTCCTGGCCGTGCCGGATCGTCAGTTGGCCTTATCGCCGGCCTTAAAGAAGTCGAAGCCGAAAGAAGCGAGTCCCGAAGGTGTTCTTGCGGTTTTGGTTTCCCGGGACGCGACGGTGCCTAGTCGTGTCCTTCAAAAGCCGTCGGAGGATCGCGGCATTGGTGATGCGGCGCTTTCGATTGATGTCATTGATTATGACGACAGCGGGAATGTCAGTATCGGGGGCAAGGGTTTGCCGGGCCTGACTGTACGTGTGTATGTCGATAACAGTCTGGCCGGTGGCGATGTTGTTGTATCGCCAGAAGGAAATTGGCAAGTCAGTCCGGGTAGCGATATTGGACCCGGCGTGCATAAATTGCGGGTTGATGGCCTGAAAGACGGCTCAGTGGTTGCGAGAGTTGAAATGCCCTTTTCAAGGGCGGAAACGCCGACTGCAACGGCATCGGAAGTCCTTATTGTCGTGCAGCCCGGAAACAGCTTGTGGCGGATTGCCCGCCGGACACTTGGTTCGGGATTTCGCTACACGGAGATTTATGCCGCCAATCAGTCCAAAATCATCGATCCGGACCTGATTTTTCCTGGCCAGGTGTTTTCAATGCCTGTGGCGAACTGAGTCGGCCGACCCTTGCAGGATACCTATCAATTCGATGTAGGGACGCGCGAGGGACAACAGGGTGGCGATCCCCGTAATCAGGATCTGTGTTGTAATCGGAGCAGGGAGTTTCATTTCTCCAACAAGGTTGATCCGCTGATTCCTGGAAACTTTTGTTCGAACCTGAAGACCATTCCTGGTGGCGTCGAGCACTGCAAACATGTTGGTGCGGCGACTGACGCCTTCGGCGGTAAAGGGCAGTGGTCCGAGGTCGCAATGGACCTGCAAAAGGCTTTCGCGGACGGATCGCCTTTCCAGTTGAGCGTCAATATGCAGATCTTGCCAATCAAAATGCAGATGCACTATTTCGTCAAGGTTGCCTGATGCAGCCGGCTTTGGCGCCAGCAGATTGGCCGGATTAGAGGGAGGCGCGGATTCCAGGGCGCTTTGCATGTCAGGGCAAGCCTTTTTATTTGGAAGACGATGCATTATATCGGCTCGAACGCTAACCAAACGTTACTCAACCCCGTAATTGCGCAGGTCATGAGGACAGCACAGTGAATTCTAAGAAATCTGCGATTGGAAAAGCATGCACGACGTATTGAAGCCGGTTTTGGTGCCAATTCACCGCGAAGGTTGGCCTTTCATCGCAATCTTTGCGGTTGTTGCGCTGGTGCTCGGATGGATTTGGACACCACTTTATATTCCCGGCTGTATTCTGGTCGCCTGGTGCGTCTATTTCTTCAGGGATCCCGACCGGGTGACGCCAATTCGTGCGGGGCTTGTTGTCAGTCCGGCAGATGGTGTCGTACAGATGATCCAGCCGGCGCCGCCGCCGGAAGAGCTGGATATGGGGACCGAACCGTTGACCCGGGTCAGTGTGTTCATGAATGTATTCAACGTGCACGTAAACCGCATTCCAATCGATGGAACAATTGACAAGCTTTCTTACCGCCCGGGGAAGTTTCTGAACGCGTCGCTGGACAAAGCCAGTATCGACAATGAACGTCAGGCTGTACGCATGACGACCACCGACGGACACGCGGTTGCATTTGTACAGATCGCCGGTCTTGTTGCGCGACGGATTCTTTGCAATCTGACAATCGACCAGCCGGTTCTGGCGGGGGAACGGTTTGGTATGATCCGGTTTGGCAGCCGGGTCGATGTATATCTTCCCAACGGTATCGCCCCGCTTGTCTGTGTGGGGCAAAATTGTGTTGCCGGTGAGACGGTATTGGCGGATATGGTTGCCAGTGAGCCGGAGCGAAAAGGAGAAACCCGCTGATGTTGCGGTCCCGAAATCGCCGGAACAGGCGCCGCAGAGTCCCACGGCTTAAGGGGCTTTCGATTGGCAAGCTGATCCCGAATATCATTACCGTATCCGCGGCATGTTGCGGTTTGACGGGTATTCGCTTCGCGATTGAAGAGCGATGGGAATATGCGGTAACGGCGATAATTGTTGCGGCCATTCTCGATGCGCTGGATGGCAGGATGGCGCGAATCCTGAACGCGTCGAGCGAGTTTGGCGCGCAGCTCGACTCCCTGGCGGATATCGTGAGTTTCGGTGTTTCGCCAGCGCTGGTGCTGTATTTCTGGACATTGCAGGGCGGGGGGGGGATTGGCTGGGCGATTGCCCTGTTCTTCATTGTGTGTTGTGCGTTGCGGCTTGCTCGCTTCAACAGCATGCATGATAAATTACCGCCCTATGCTTTCAACTATTTTACAGGCGTTCCGGCGCCTGCCGGGGCCCTTATGTCAATGTTGCCGATTGTAATCGGACTTGGCTTCGGCGCGGATTGGCCTTCACATCCGATTGTCACCGGTCTTTGGACCGTCGCGATGGCCGCACTGATGGTCAGTCGCTTGCCGTCATTCTCGTTCAAGAAAATCAGGGTTCCGCAGCCTTATGTGTTGCCCTTACTCGTTTGTGTCGGTTTGACCCTGGCGGGATTGGCGGCATTTCCCTGGATCATCTTGACGGGGGTGGCCGTCGCGTACCTTTCGACATTCCCGTTTTCGGTGAGGTCTTATGTGCGGCTGAAGGCCGAAGCGGATCGCCTGCATGATGCGGAAGAAGAAAGCGCCGAAACCGACCGCGCCGCGACGGAAGGCGATAGCCCGGACGATACTCCGAACGATGACGACGGAACGGGCCCAACGTCCCCCCAACTTGGACAGGTCTGACCCTGCCGCCTACGCTGGTGTAATTTTTTGGCTATTTGATCCAGGTCAAGGCATCGGTTCGCACGATTTGCGAATTTTCTTCACGCACAATGAAGGAGATGTCGCAATGACAGACGGGGAAACCCTCTATCTCACGCTTGTCGGTGTGAGCGTACTGGCTTTTATGATTGCCTTGGCCTATGGGACGAGTGTTTCTGGAAAAGGGCCAAAATAGGACGCTAGACGGATTTTCCGGGTAGCATTTCATTAAAATCTTCAGTCTTGACGGTGTCGAAGGCTGCGCGCGCCTTTGTGTCATTCCTTGGCGTCTGGTTCGGTCAGAAATTACCGATGCTGATCGTAATGTTTCGACGTGTTTGAAGATATTTTGTCTGCTCTAAAGCCGGGAATTGTCGACACCTTGTAAGCGTTTGGTGAACCCGCCCTATTTGACCGCGTCATTATCTGCGACAGTTCCCGCCTGATGGAGGGCGTTGGTGTCCACTATCGATGGTGGACACCAAGTGGGTTTAAGGATGCCAAAGAATCGACGCGTGCGGCGGTTGTGGGAAGACGAAGAGAAGATACGGATCGTGGCGCAGACGCGAGTTCCGGGGGTATCGGTTTCACAGGTGGCGCGTCGCTATGACGTGAACGCAAATCTGATATTCAAATGGCTGCGTGATCCGCGTTTCAATCCGCTGCCAGTCGAAGACGCCACCCCATCATTTCTTCCAGTCGAGGTGGTCGCCGAACCGCTCGTCCTTGGTCCTCCCGTCATCGACGCGCCGGTTGTCGGTGCCCCTGTCAATGAGGTTGGGGTGTCGGGATCGCAGATCGAGATTGTCTCGCCGTCTGGACATCGCATCAGCGTCAGCGGCGCCTATGACCCCGAGGCGCTGTGCCGTCTTGTGCGGGGGTTGGGTTCTTGATTCCCGTTCCAAGCAACACGCGGGTCTGGCTGGCGGCTGGCGTGACGGACATGCGGCGGGGTTTTAATACGCTGGCGGCGCAAGCTGAGGCGTCGTTGTCGGAAGACCCGTACTCCGGCCACCTGTTCGTGTTCCGGGGTCGGCGTGGCGATCTATTAAAGATCATCTGGTGGGACCAACAAGGAGCCTGCCTGTTCTCCAAACGTCTGGAGCGGGGGCGCTTCGTGTGGCCGGTGGCGAAAGACGGCAAGGTGTCGATGTCACCGGCACAACTCTCAATGCTTCTTGAAGGGATCGACTGGCGCATGCCGCAACGAACGTGGCGACCGCTGACGGTTGGGTAAAATCGTTTCACAGCAAAGGTTTGCCAATCCTTGGGGATTCCTATGGACGGTGGCGTCTGATAGATTACTGGCATGCTCGACAACGCCAAGAACCTCCCGAATGACGCTGCCGCCCTGAAGGGTTTGGTTACGACATTGGCGTCGGAGTTGAAGTCTCGCGACATTCTGATCGAGAAGCTCAAACATCAATTAGCCGGGATGCGTCAACATCGCTTCGGGTCCCGTTCCGAGGCCCTGGATCAACTGACGTTGACGCTGGAAGACGAAGAGATTGCCGCAGCCGCGCAAGAACCCGCGCCAGACGACGCCAATACCGATCAAGCCGCAACGCCGCCAAAGGGCAAACCCAAGCGTAAACCGCTGCCCGGTCATCTCCCGCGCAACGAGACTACACTGTCGCCGGGCGACGCCTGTGGGCACTGTGGCGGCAAACTAAAAACGCTTGGCGACGATGTCACCGAGGAATTGGAATATGTCCCCGGACGTTTTGTGGTGAACCGGATAGTCCGCCCCCGCATGGCCTGCACCTGCTGCGAGACGTTCCATCAGGCGGCCCTGCCGTCGCGGCCGATTGAGCGCGGGCGTCCCGGCCCCGGTCTGCTCGCCCATATTCTGGTAAATAAATACGCCGATCATTCGCCTTTGTACCGGCAAAGTCAGATATTCGAGCGCGAGGGTATCGACCTGGATCGCTCCACCCTGGCCGACTGGGTTGGTAAATCCACGGCCCTGCTGGAACCTTTGGCGGACGCCATCGCGCGCCATGTCCTGAAAGGACAGGCTCTCTTCGCCGATGACACGCCGGTAAAGTTGCTGGCTCCAGGTTTCGGCAAAACCAGGACAGCCCGACTTTGGGCCTATGTCCGCGACGAACGTCCCTGGGCCGGAGAGGCGCATCCCGCCACGTGGTATCAATTCTCGCCCGACAGGAAGGGCGTTCGTCCGCGTGAACATCTGGCTGCCTACGAGGGCTTCATGCACGCGGATGGTTATGCGGGCTTCAATGACCTGTACCGCACGGGCAAAGTGACGGAGGTCGCCTGCATGGCCCATATCCGGCGCAAGTTCGTCGATATCCACAAATCTCAGGGATCGGCGATTGCTGATGAGGCCATAAAACGGATCGCCCAACTCTATGCCGTCGAGAAAGCGGCGCGCGGTTCACCGCCGGATGAACGGCGGCGGCTAAGGCAGGAAAAGGCAAAGCCTGTTCTCGACGACCTGGAAGCATGGCTGCATGCCCAACTGACCAGGATATCCGGCAAATCGCCCCTTGCCGGAGCCATTCGCTATGCCCTGACACGAATGAAACGGCTTCGGCCGTATCTGGAACATGGCTTCCTGGAATTGGACAACAACACCGCAGAAAGAAGCATGCGGGCTATCGCCCTGGGCCGGAAGAATTATCTCTTCATGGGCTCCGAAGGCGGCGGCAGATCAGCCGCAATTGCCTATACGCTGATCGAGACCGCGAAGCTCAATGGCGTCGACCCGCAGGCATGGCTCACCGACACGCTCGGCCGCATCGCAGATCACAAGATCACCCGCATCAACGAGCTCCTGCCCTGGCGTTACGCTGAAGCCTCAGCGTAACAGGGCCATCCGTCGCGCGGTAGGGCGGAATGCCAGGACGGTAACGACACCTTTCTTTCTTGTAGCGGATTTTAAGGATGTTTGTTTGTGCTAAAAATTTCATATCTTATTGATAATACGTTATTATGTAGAGTTTTCGCAGTTCAACATTACAACAGGTGTAAAGTTAACGATTTAGTATTAAAATATGGCGAAAGTCTGAACCGGGTCGCTGCCAATTCACAGATGTAATTGGTTAAGCGCTTGGGAAAAACGGCTAAGATTATTCGATTATCCTTTGTTGTTTATCTAGTACAACAGGATTTCGAATTGAGGGGCGTATGAAGGGTATGCCGTATGGATATTAAAAGACTTCTTATCGTGGACGATCAGCCTGCGCTTGGAGAAATTGTCCGGCGCACGGCAGAAGGCCTCGGGTATGAAGTAAAGGTCACCACGCATGCCGAAGAATTCATGGCGGAGTTCGATACGTTCGATCCGACCGCCATTGTTCTGGATATCGTTATGCCTGATATCGATGGCATCGAACTTGTCGGCTGGCTGGTCGACAGGGAGTGCTGTGCCCGTATTCTCGTTGCATCAGGTTACAATAAACGATACGCAAAAATGGCCGAAACACTCGGTGTCGCCAAAGGTCTGGAAATCAGCTTCCTGGAAAAGCCGTATCGAATTGCAGAATTACGTGACGCCCTTGAGGCGGAATAAGTAATCAGTCTGCCGCCTCCGAGGCGCTATCTCCCAGTATTTCATCCGTATGCTCGCCATGTCGTGGCGCCGGTCGCCGTACACCGCCCGGTGTCCCGTTCAATTTTATTGGCGTGCCCAGTACCCGAGTGGCGCCGGCTGACGGATGGTCGACGGGGATGACCATGTTGCGTGCCTCTGTCTGCGGGTCGGCGAACAGTTCCGCGTGGTTCATGACCGGGCCTGCCGGGATGCCTTTCGCGTCGAGAAGCTGAAACCATTCGTCGGATGTCTTTTCGATCAGTCGCTGTTCCAGCATTGCGACGAGTTCCTTGTTGTTCTTTACCCGGTCGGCCTTTGTTACGAAGCGCGGGTCTTCGATGAGTTCGGCATGTCCCAGAACTTCACAGGTCAGGCTCCAGAACCGCTGTGCGGCGGCGCCGATAGCAATATGGCCGTCTGCGGTCGGAAAGATCTGGTAGGGGGCGCTACCACGGTGGCGCTGGCCCAGTTTCTCGGGGGCTTTGCCTGTTGCGAAATAGGAAGCAGCCTCATAGAAGCCAAGTGATATTCCGGATTCAAACAGGGAGATATCCACCTGTTGCCCTTCGCCGGTTTTCTCCCGTGCTGCAAGGGCTGTCAGGACGCCGATGGCGCCATTCATGCCACCGCACAAGTCGGTAATCGGAATCGGCAGGCGGTGCGGTGGTCCGTCTTCGTCGCCACATATCGCTGCCAGGCCGGTCATGGCCTGACTGATCAAGTCGAAACCGCCGCGGCTGGCATAGGGGCCGGTCTGTCCAAAACCTGAAATCGAACAATAAATCAGACGTGGATTCAGCGCCTGCATGGTGTCGTACCCGATACCGATCCGATCAGCCGTTCCCGGCTTGAAATTTTCAATCATGATGTCCGCATCTGCAGCGAGGCGTTTGAAACTCTCCAGGCCTTCGGCTGTTTTCAGGTCGATAACGACACTGCGTTTGTTTCGGTTCGCCAGCATGAACGGTGCGCTCTCCCCGCCGATGAATGGCGGGGTCAGCCGCATGTCATCGCCGACCGTTGGGCGTTCGATCTTGATTACATCGGCACCCTGGTCCGCCAGGATCATGGCGCAATAGGGGCCGGACAGGTTCGATGTGAGGTCCAAAACTTTTAAGTGCGAAAGCGCCATTTTTATTTCCTTCCGGATCGCGTATTTATGGTCACAAAATTGTAACGCTATTTCGTGCCCGGTGGAATTCGGGCCCGAAGCCAAGGCCAGCAAGGGACGTCAACGGGACCATGACTGCAAACTCTATTCAAATCGTAGAATCCACACCACAGGCTTTGTCCAAGACGGGCCAATTCCGCCAACTGCTGACCGATCCGGAAATGGCTTTCATCATGGAAGCCCATAATGGACTGTCGGCCCGGATTGTTGAAGAGGCCGGATTCAAGGGCGTATGGGCCTCGGGTCTCAGTATCTCGGCTGCGCTGGGCGTGCGTGACAATAACGAGGCTTCCTGGACCCAGGTTCTGGAAGTCCTGGAGTTTATGTCAGACGCGACTTCGATCCCGATTCTGGTCGATGGCGATACGGGATATGGTAATTTCAACAATATGCGGCGGTTGGTGACCAAGCTGTCGCAGCGCGGCATCGCGGCGGTTTGTATCGAGGATAAACTGTTCCCCAAGACGAACAGTTTCATCGGACAGGCGCAACCGCTTGCCGACATCGACGAATTTTGCGGCAAGATCAAGGCTGGCAAAGACAGCCAGCTTGACGATGATTTCTGCGTCATTGCCCGGATTGAGGCATTGATTGCGGGCTGGGGCGTGGATGAAGCACTGCGCCGCGGCGAGGCCTATCATGAAGCTGGTGCCGATGCGGTATTGATCCATTCGAAGGTCGCAGAGCCGGATGAAATTTTCACGTTTTGTAAGGAATGGGGGAACCGGAGTCCCGTCGTGATCGTGCCGACCATGTATTACGCGACCCCGACGCAACAGTTCCGTGACCACGACATTTCGCTGGTGATCTGGGCCAATCACAATATGCGCGCCGCGATGCAGGCGATGCGGAATATCAGCGAAACGATTTTTCGCACCGAAACGCTAGCGGATGTTGAAGACACAATCCCGACGGTGGGAGAGGTTTTCAAAATTACCGGCAATGACGAACTCGCGGCGGCAGAGGCCCGATACCTGCCAAAACGGGGGGCGGGTTACAACGCCGTTGTGCTGGCGGCGTCGCGTGGGGCGGGGCTGGGTCCTCTCACAGAAGACCGGCCGAAATGCATGATCGACGTCAGGGGACAGCCTTTGCTGCGTCGACAGGTGGCGATGCTGAATGGCGCCGGTATCCGCGATGTAACCGTTGTCAGGGGGTACCGGAAGGAAGCGATCGATCTCCTGTCGATCAATACGGCCGACAACGACCGCTTTGCCGACACGGGTGAGCTGTATTCGCTCAATTGCGCGCGCAAGGTCCTGAACCAGCCGACCCTGGTTACCTATGGCGATATTCTGTTCCGCGACTACATGCTGGATACGTTGCTGCGTACTGACGGGGATATCGTCATCGTCGCGGACGCCTTGTGGCAGGACAGGGAACAATCGGCCGAAGGGCTGGTACGTGATCTCATCATCGGCGACGCCGCGTTTTCCACCGACTATCTGGAAGATTCACCCGTACACTTACTGGAAGTTGGCAATGATGTGGCCCGCGACACGGCAACGGGCGAATGGGTCGGGCTGCTGAAGCTCAGCGAAGCAGGCGCGAAGACGGTAGCCGGGGAACTGGTTGCCATGGAAGCTGATGGCAGCCTTGAGAAGGGGGATGTGCCGAGCCTGTTGACCCGGCTGATTGCCGGGGGCCACAAGGTACGTGTCCAGTATATCACCGGCCAGTGGCTGGATATTGACGATGCGCTGGACCTGGCCCGGGCGAGGAACCTGTTGTGATCAAGGCTGACGAGTTTCTCGATCAGGCTCTGGCCGCAGGATATGACTTTTACACCGGGGTTCCGTGTTCTTTCCTGACGCCGGTGATCAACCGCGTCATTTCGCGTAAGGATATCCGTTACGTTCCTGCGGCGAGTGAAGGGGAAGCGACGGCGATTGCCGCCGGTGCCTGGCTGGCCGGGCGAAAGACAGTATTAATCTGCCAGAATTCCGGCCTCGGTAACGCGATCAACCCACTGACCTCGCTGAATCATCCATTCAAGATTCCAACCCTGATGATCGTGACATGGCGCGGACAGCCGGGACTGAATGATGAACCGCAGCACGTTTTGATGGGGCAGATCACGGATGTCCTGCTGACGGATATCGACGTACCGAACGAGTCTTTCCCCAGCGAAACAGCCGATATTGCCCCTGCGTTGGGCCGTGCCTTCGCGCATATGGATACTGCCGACTTGCCTTACGCCTTCATCATGGCGACAGGCTCGGTGGCGTCGGAAGGACTGGAGGAAACCCCCGCGTTGGCGACTCCGGGCGACGCGCTAAGCGACTTTACCACCGGGGGCGAACGCCCGGCGCGCTACGATACGCTGGAGCGATTGCTGAAGGTAACGCCGGATTCGGCCGGGATCGTATGCACGACAGGCAAAAGTGGGCGCGAGCTGTTCACGATCGAAGACCGCAAGCAGCATATCTACCAGGTCGGGTCGATGGGCAGCGCCAGCGCGATGGGGCTGGGGATAGCGGTAAATGTGGCGCGTCCAATTGTGGTCATCGATGGCGATGGCGCGGCGTTGATGAAAATGGGCAACATGGCGACGATTGGCGCACAGGCGCCCAAGAATCTCATCCATGTGCTGGTGGATAATGGTGTGCATGATTCCACGGGGGGACAGGCGACCGTATCCGGCGGCGTTGATTTTGCCCGTATCGCGCTTGCCTGCGGCTATGCCAGTGCGGCGTCAGCCGATGATCTGGACGGGTTTGAGTGCGCGATACAGGCTGCCTATGCCAGCGACGGCCCGCACATGGTCCACATTCGTATCCAGCCGGGTAGCCTTGAAAAACTGGGGCGCCCAACCGTATCACCCGATGTTGTTGCCAGACGCTTCAAGGCATTCCTCGCGTCCGCTGATTGAAGGGCGGTATCGCTATGCGATCTGCGTCGTATGAAATTATTGATGATTTGGGTGCCGGAGCGCCATGGCTGTTGATGGTGCATGGCATCTCGCAGAACCGGCGTGTGTTTTCCAACCAAGTGTCGTTTTTCCGTGCCACGTATCGCCTGCTGCTGGTTGATCTTCCGGGACATGGCTTGTCTTCCGACATACCGGGTCCCTACGGGCTGGATGAATACGCGGCGAGCATTGCCGGTGCGATGGATGACGCCGGCGTAACGGGGGCGGTGTTCTGGGGAACCCACCTTGGTGCAGCCGCGGGTCTTCTTTTGGGGTGCCGGGAAGCGGCCCGATTCTCGGCGCTGATATTGGAAGGTCCCGTTTTTCCCGGACGCTCCATGCCGGCTGTCGCGCAGGTTTTGGCAAGTGTTGGTGAAACTGCCAGGAACAAGGGATTGGCAGCTGCCAGGAAGCTTTGGTGGGAAGAGGGTGGCTGGTTCGATGTGATGCGAGACAGGCCGGAAGAATGCCGGGCCGTGAGCCAGATCGCGATCATCGACGAATTCGAGGGCGCGCCCTGGCTTGACCCCGGCCTCATCGGGCCCGTTACGCTTTCTGAAGAGAATCTTCGGACGCTCGGCCAGCCGGTGCTAATCATGAATGGCGAACACGATTTGCCGGACTTTTTAAAAGCCGCCAATGATTTGTCCGCGCTGATACCCGATTGCCGCCGCGTGTCCGTCAGGGACGGCGGGGGCTTTCCATTCTGGGAATTCCCCGACCGCGTAAACAAGGAAGTACGTGCATTTCTGCACAGCCTTTGACGGCCCTTGGTATCAGATGGTCCCGGCGTCCTTCAATGCGGCGATCCGGGCTGCGTCGTAGCCAAGTTCTTTCAGCAATTCATCCGTATCCTGTCCAAGTTCCGGACCGGGCTGGTTGGGCGTTGGCTCGCCTGCATCAAACGGTGCGTCCAGCATACGGAACGCACTGCCGTTCTGGTGTTGGAGAGTCTGGATTTTGCCGTTATCGGTGACATATGGGTTATCCAGCGCCTGCGCGACGTCGAGAATGGGGGCCGCCGGGACCGTGCCAGCAAAAATTTCGAGCCATTCGTCGGTTTTTTTCGTTGAAAGTTGCTCGTCCAGTATTCCCTGGATCTCCGGGCGGCGTTCCAGCCGGTCCTTGAACGTCAGGTAGCGCGGGTCAGTGCCCCATTCCGGGCGTCCGATTGCATTGCACAGGGCCGGCCAGAATTTTTCCTTGTTGCACATCAGGAATATCCAGCCGTCCTTGGTCTTGTACTGGGCACAAGGTGTCAGGGCAGGGTGTCCGGATCGTTCTTCGCGGCCCTGATTGTGCCCGGTGTTCAGATACCAGGTGCCGGGATAGGACAGATTGGTCATCGCCAGATCGAACAGGTTTACATCGACATTGCGCCCTGTGCCGGTCGCACGCGCGGCCAGCACGGCGGATACTGCGGTATAGGCCATGCCCAGTCCCGTCATCAGGTCGACGATGGACAGGCCCATGCGGGTCGGGTTGCCGTCCGGTTCCCCGGTGAGGGAGAAATAGCCTGCCTCTGCCTGCATCAGGTAGTCATAGCCGGGCCATTTCTGGCGCGGTCCCTCGCGGCCATAGGCCGTGAGGAAGGCGCAGACGATGCGCGGGTTGATTTTCCCGAGCGTTTCATAGGTCAGGCCGAGCTTTTTTGGTACATCGCCGCGCAGGTTACATGCCAGAACGTCGGCGGTCGGAACCAGGTCATGCAAAACAGCTTGTCCTTCCGGCGTGCCGAGATCGAGCGTCAGGCTGCGTTTGTTGCGGTTGATGCTCTGGAAGAACAGGCTGCCGGAACTGCTTTCCCCTTCATCGATGAAGAAGGGCCCGACGCTGCGGCTCATATCGCCGCCATCCTTGGGGTTCTCGATCTTGATGACTTCGGCGCCCAGGTCGGCCATGTATTGGGTGCCCCAGGGGCCGGCACCATATTGTTCAACGGCGAGTACGCGCACGCCTTGCAGCGGTAACATTCAGGTCTCCTAGATCGGGTTACGGGCGATGAGCTGCCGCGCAATGATAATACGCTGCAATTCGTTCGTGCCTTCACCGATGGTCAGCAGCGGGGCATCCCGATAATAGCGTTCAACAGGGAATTCCTTGGAATAGCCATATCCGCCATGGACACGTAACGCTTCCATCGAATTGGTGACGGCAGCTTCGGTGGCGAACAGCTTCGCCATGCCGGCTTCCATGTCGCAGCGCTCGCCACGGTCGAAGGCGTCGGCAGCCCGATAGACAAGAAGCCGGGCGGCCTCTGTCCGTGTCACCATGTCTGCGAGTTTGAGCTGGATCGCCTGATGCTCCGCAATGGGCTTCCCGAAGGTTTCGCGTTGTTGCGAATATTTGACGGATTCATCCAGGGCCGCCTGCGAAACACCGACGCCGCGTGCTGCGACATTGATCCGGCCCAGTTCCAGCCCGCCCATGATATGCCGAAACCCTTGCCCTTCGATGCCACCAATCAGGTTTTCCGCCGGGACATGGCAGTCTTCGAATACCAGTTCGGCGGAATCGATCCCCTTGTAGCCAAGCTTCTCGAGCTTTCGCGATGGGCGGAAACCTTCACCCTTTTCGACCAGGAAAACACTGACGCCCTTGTGGCGCGGTTCCGCGTTCAGGTCGGTCTTCACCATTACGGCGAAGCAATGCCCGTGAATGCCGTTGGAAATCCAGGTTTTGGTGCCGTTGATGCGATAGCCGTCGCCTTCGCGGTCGGCGCGGGTTCGGATGGCCTGCAGATCGGTGCCGCAATTGGGCTCGGTCAGTGCCAGCCCGCCACGAATTTCACCAGTGGCGAACTTGGGCAGCCATTTGCGTTTCTGTTCTTCCGTACCGGCGCGCTGCACACAGGACGCCATGATGAGGTGCGAATTGAAGATGCCTGACAGCGACATCCATTCGCGGCTTACCCTCTCGACGATTTTCGCATAGGTGCTGCAGGACAGACCCAGCCCACCATATTCCTCCAGTATGATCGAGCCGAACAGCCCGAGTTCCGCCATCTTGCCGACGATGTCTTCCGGCCAGATATCTTCGTGCTCCAGATGCATCGCATAGGGTTTGACGTCGCGTTCGAGGAACTGATCGACACTGTCGAGGATCAGCCGTTCTTCTTCATCGTTGCTTGCCGGGTCCGACATGGCGGTGCTCCGTTTCTTCTTATGATTTCTAGTTGTCGATCCCGTGGCCGCGCTTTGGGATCAGCATCGTACGGACATACGACATGAAAACCGTGCCGTCGGCCTTTTTACCGATTGTCTTGATCGTGACGATGCCCTGTGTCGGCCGGGATGAGGATTCGCGCTTTTCAAGCACTTCGCTTTCAGCATAGATCGTATCGCCGTTGAATACCGGGGCGGTCAGCTTGATGTCGGTCCAGCCCAGATTGGCAATGGCCTTCTGGCTCGTATCGCTGACGCTCATGCCGGCAACGATGGACAGGGTTAGCGCGCTATTGACCAGCGGTTTGCCGAATTCACTTTTGGCCGCGTATTCAGTGTCGAAATGGAGCGGATGCGTGTTCATTGTCAGCAACGTGAACCAGCTGTTATCCGTTTCCGTGATCGTGCGTCCGGGGCGGTGTTCGTAGACATCGCCAATATTGAAGTCCTCGTAATAGCGCCCGATGTCTTCCCGGTACCGGTTCGGTGCGACTTCCTTGCTTTCATAAACCATCAATGCTCTCCCTAGAAAAACGTGGTCAGGTTCTTTGCCAGAAGCACGTTCTGGTCGAGCCGGATTTCCCGGCGTGCGATCACCCAGCCTTCTGGTGCGTGGCGCAGCGTATCCAGCCGTTTGCCGATAAATGTATCTGCTTCGTCCTGCTGTCGGTTTCGGTAGACCAGAAACCGGCATGACGTGTCTACTTCCCGTGGCGTGCCGTTCCGCACGTCCAGCAACCGGACGTTGCTCACCATATGGGTTGTCCGTGATACGGGTTCTTCTGCCCAATGGATGCCGGTCGCGAGCTGCCGGACACGTTGGGTTAAAGTTTCCAGCCCTTCATCCATCCAGTTCGTTTCGGCCTGTTCGTTTGTGAATTCGTCTTTAGCGTTTGTGGAATGCACATTTCGCATCATTGGCATCCAGTAGCGAATATCTGGTGCGAGCAGGGTTAGCCAGTCATCGAAGCGTCGTGAATCCAGCAACTCCGCCTCGGTGCTCATGAACTCTTCTATTTCCCGGTGGAGCAGCAGACGTTCCATTGCTGCCTGCTGATCAGCGAGCATGCGCAACTTCCTCGGTTGCGTCGCTGCCAGGCATCAACTCGGACCAGTTCATACCGCTCATGAACTGCGCCCATCGGCGATAGAATATTCGTTGGTTTTCTTCCGAATAGGTCCCGCTCTGTACAGCGCCCTGCAGCCCGGGCACGGGTTTGGCCTGGCCAAGCGCAAGCTGGTAATTGAAGTCGTGCCGTCGGGCGATGGCGCCTTCACTGGATCCGATGGCATAGGTCCAGTTTTCCAGATCATCCGTTTCTGTCATGCCGCCAGGGCCGGAATAGCGCAGATAGTAGTGCCGCGCGGCGTCCTTCACGGCCTGGGGTGCATTCGCATCGACCAGATAGAACCGCCACAGCTCGACTTCCGTTGGGCTGATGGGATGCGTGATTAGGATGGTGCGGGGTTGCCGACTGTGAAACGACATGTTCGGAAAGATAGTTCCAACAGAGTTTGTCACGCGTGGCTGGTCGCCAAGGTTGCGAACCTTGGCGTCGTATATTTTGCGGTAATAGGCTTCCACTTCCGGATGGCTGGCGAAGGTCGGCGCATAGTCCGGCTCTGCCGAATGTGGCATTTCGCCCAGCACCCCATGGCCGAGGTCGCTGAAACCGATGGCGAGCCGCGGGCGCTGTGCGTCGCGCCGCCCCGTGCCACCGGGGCCAATGCCGACGGTATCAACGGAGCGGTGACTGATGTCGTGATACATGTCCCCGATAAAGTTCTCGGCGACTATTTTCCAGTTTGTCTTCACGCGCCATTTCTGCACGCCGCCGATGACTTCTGAGCCACCGGAGCTGCCGTCGCGATGGTCCAGCGCAAAATCTAGATAGTGCCGCATGTCGCCGAGCCAATCGAGGAATGATGGTGCCTCGCTGTCCCAGTTGGCCCATATCGTACCCTTGTAGACGACGACATTAGGGCACCGCGCCAGGCCCCAGCGCTTGCGGTCCAGGCGGTCGCCATAACCCGCTTCGAAATGGGGCACGCCGACCAGCTCGCCGGGCTCATCGACGATGTCGCGGTTGGTGGAGAAACTCCAACCATGGTAGGGGCAGGTAAAGGCACGGGCATTACCCTGATCGTAGCGGCACAATTTCATGCCACGGTGCGTGCAGCTGTTCAGAAAAACGAGGATTTCGCCCTGCTTGTTGCGAGTCAGGATGACCGGATCCTTTCCCATCCGCGACGCAAAGAAATCTTCCGGCTTGGGAATCAGGCCTTCATGACCGACAAAAAGCCAGGAACGGGCAAAAACCTGTTCCAGTTCGGCATCGAATATCGCCTGGTTGACGAAAATATCGCGGCTAACCGTGCCGTTTGCGGCATCGACCAGACCGCGGATTTCCTGTTCGGAAATCGCCCCCATCTCATTTTGGTCCTCTACAGCCAATTTCAGTGCCGCAATCGTGCCATACCCGTCCGGTCGTGAACAGAGAGCGGCAGCGTTGATTGGTGGATCAGCGGACCTTCGGAATAGTCACCCCGGCCTGTTGTTCGATGCACTGGACGACGGCGGTGATATCCTGCTTGCCCATGCCAGCATCGATCGCGGCACGGAACATGTTTCGGACCTGATTACATACCTTCATATCCACTCCGAGGGCTTCGCCTTCCGCCAGGGCGAGGTCGGTATCCTTCATAAGAATATCCAGTGCCGCGCCATAGCTGAAGTTCCGGGTCAGAACGTCACGCGGGAATTTGTCCTGCGTGGCGCTGTTGCGACCACTTCCCGCGTTGATCGCCTCCAGCATGACAGCTGGATCGAGGCCGCCTTTGACCCCCATGACAATGGCTTCGGATGTCGCGGCCAAGGCTGTTGCCGAAAGGATATTGTTGGCCAGTTTTAAAATTTGCGCAGCGCCGGGTGCCGACCCGGCATAGACGACTGTCTTGCCAAAAAGGCGCAGCAGGGGTTCGACTTCGCGGAAGGCGTCTTCGGGCCCGGAAGCCATGACAGAAAGGGTGCCCGCTTCGGCGCCCGGCGGGCCGCCACTGATGGGTGATTCGACTGTCGTGATTGACGCCTGCTCCGATAGCGTCGCACCGACTTCGGACGCGAGCGGCGAACCGGTCGTGCACAGGCTGACATAAAGGCGAACCTTTGTACCGGCGATCACGCCGTCTTCGCCCAGCACGGCCGAACGTACCGCATCGTTGTTCGGCACACTGACGAATACGATTTCCGCGTTGTCGGCAACCTCCCGCGGCGAACCGGCTGCCACGGCGCCGGCTTCCAGAATTGGATTCATCGACGCGCTGTTAATATCGAATATGACCAGTTCATGCCCTTGGTCGAGCAGCCGCTTTGACATCGGTGCACCCATGGCGCCGGTTCCGACAAATCCCAGTTTCACGGTTAATCTCCCTTTCAACGAATCAATCTAGTATGAGCTTTCTACAGATTGACAAGTTTACGCGGGGAAACCTAGTGTCCCGACCCGAATTGATGATTTCCGTTGCGCAATTTTAGGCGAATATATTGAAATGAAAGCTCTATTTTGCGCTATGGCGTTATTCGCCGCCTGCCTGCAATCCGCAGCGGCACAGACTGTAATCGAAGTGGCATTGCCAACCGCGCCGGATCATCTGCGCAATCGCGTGCTCGAAAGCTGGGTCCGTAACGTCGCGTTACAATCAAGCAACCGGATTACCATTCAATTGCGCCACGGTGCGACACGTTACGAGGGGTCGGGTATCGTCAATGCCGTTGCAGAGGGCGCATTCGATATGGCGGTACCCGGATGGTGGCATATTTCCCGCATCGTCCCGGAATTCCGCGTCTCTGCGCTGCCCATGTTTTATGGCCAGAGTCGTGAGACTGTTGTCGGTATTTTTGACGGCGCATTGGGGCAGGAACTCGATGGCCTGCTGGAACAGACGATAAATGTAAAAGTACTTGGTCGCCGGATCGAACTGGGGGCAGGGCACCTTTACGTTTCGACACGCAAGGTTGTCACGCAGCAGGACATCGATGGCTTGAATATCCGGGTGCCTGGCGGCAGCAGCGATCTGGCACGGTATCTGGCTTTCGGGGCAATACCGCGACGGGTCGCATTGACGGAATTGAAGGGCGCGCTGCGGAATGGTCTTGTCGATGGGTTGTTGACGACACATTCCTATGTTCTGGAGGCGGCGTTGTTGGATGCCGGGGTGAAGTTCGCGTTTTTAGACCGTGAACTTTTCTATCAGTACACCCCGATCATTAACCGCGCGCGTTGGGAATCATTTTCCGCCGATGAGCGTGCATTGTTGGCGGAAACCTGGGAGCGGGCGGTTGACGGTATGCGCCGTGCGGCTATCGATGCGCAGGCTGGCGTAATGGCTGCCTTGGTGCAGCAGGGTATAGAATATGTTGAACCGTCACCTGAATCCCTGAAGGCGGCCCGTGATAAATTGATGCTCGAACAGCCCGCACTTGTGACGTCGCTGGGTATGCGGCAGGGTTTTGTGGATCGAGTTTCATCGGCGCTTCCCGGTGTCAGCCTGCAGAAGTAGTCCTGGCCGGAATAATGGACCCGTGCCTTGGGAAATCCTGAGCGTTGCGCGTGAAAGCGTTATGGTTTTGGCGCGCCTTGAAATTCGCGGGCTGTTTCCAGGATTGCGGTATTGAGTAAAACCGGCAAGGCGAGCCCGTATTCGTTCAGCAGCACGATGACCGGCTTGAGCCGCGCTTCGTCAGGGTAGTGTTGTAATAGAGCCAGCATCCAGAGACTCGGTGTCGCTCCGGCAGCGAGCAAAGCGTCGGCAGCGCTCATATTGCCACCGAGAAGCGCGTAATCCGTGATTTTTCGCGGGCCGGTATTCCAGCTGTCGTCAACGAAGAAGAGTAATTCATCAAGGCGTAAATCGCCGGGACGTGCGGCCATCAGGCGACGGATTTCCGGTCCGTTGTCGTTATCTACGGCATCAAACAGACGTTCTGTATAACTCAGTTTAGAGGCGTTTTTTCGAGCGGGGGCAGGGAGTTTCGCCGCCGTATCGGTGTTCCATCCAAATCTCTCAGTGTCCGGCCCGAAATGAGTTGAGTGATTTCAGTAAGTTGTGATTCTCTCGTTTGTGTTGAAGCAAATGAGGAGACACAACATGTGGACTGAGATCACCCGCCCGCAGTTTGATCGTTCGAGCCTTCGTTACGCAAGCGACTTGACGGATAAGGAGTGGCGTTTGATTTCGCCATTATTGTCCCCGCCGCGTCGATTAGGCCGCCCGCGAACCACGGATTTTCGAGAAGTGGTGAATGGGATTTTTTATGTGGCGCGCACCGGTTGCCAATGGCGCATGGTGCCCCGGGAATTTCCGCCACGCAGTACGATCCAGCGATATTTTTACGCTTGGCGCTCGGATGGAACCTTGCACGTCATCAATCGCCAACTGGTGATGTCGATGCGGGAAACCTCTGGGCGCACGACCAGCCCGACCGCCGGGGTGATCGACAGCCAGACGGTGAAAACCACGGAAAGCGGCGGTGTTCGGGGCTATGACGCGGGAAAGAAGGTCAAAGGGCGCAAGCGTCATATCGTGACCGACACAGGCGGCTTTCTGGTCGCCGTCATGGTTCACGCCGCCGATATCCAGGATCGCGACGGCGCGCCCGCGCTGTTGGCGTCGATACGCCACGCCTTTCCCCGGTTGCGCCATGTTTTCGCCGATGGTGGTTACGCGGGACCGAAGTTGCGCGACGCGCTGGCCAAACTTGGGAAGTGGACCGTGCAGATCGTCAAGCGCTCCGACGCCGCCAAGGGGTTCGTATTGTTGCCCCGCCGCTGGGTGGTTGAGCGCACCTTCGCTTGGCTCGGTCGTAACCGCCGTCTCGCCAAAGATTTCGAGGAAACCATCGAAAGCGCGGAGGCATGGCTCCTGATCGCCAGCATTCAACTGCTCGCCCGACGATTGGCAAGAGCATGAAAACATGGATATCATTTCGAGTCAGACTCTCATAGATGGCCAGTGCAAAATTCGGGTACCGATTGGCAATAGCGAGCCCGCCACCGATTGCAGCGATCAGAATCAATGCGAGCAAGGGGATGTGCCAGGAACGGCGCTTTGACGGTTCTGCGACTACCGGGGCCTCTCGTGGGGGCTCTTTGGCCGATGGTGCGAAGGTTTCCAGCAAGGAGGAATCGGACACGATTTCACCATCGCGAACGGTAACCAATGTCGTGTATTCGATCTTTCCCTTCTGAACCTGTGCCAGGACAAGGCGTAGTTCCTGATAACGACGGTCATTGGCCAGCGGGCCCATTTTTGCGACCGCGTCGGCATGGTCGTCACAACGCTGCAGATTACTCCACTCGCCGTCGATCTGACCCTGGATCCAATATATTCCGAATTTTTCGCTCATGATGCGCTCAGCAGGAACGACTGCGTTTCAGGGGGCCACAGTCAATATCATTGTCCCGTCGCTGCGGGAATAGCGCCATGGTCATACGGGTAATCACCTGATGGAACCGGGGGTCGTTCGAGTCCTTGATGTTTTCCACGGCACCGCGGCTTACGGACAGTAGTGTCGTGTCCCGGCAGAATGCCATTCGCGCGGTAATCTTCTTATCAGAGCCTGTGTGGCTGTCGCTGTTTTTCGGCGTCCCGCAATAGCGGGAAGGGTCGGTATCTTCCAGCGGGTTCAGCAACACATTTACGCGATACGGCGATGCGAGACCTGCCGGTTTGTCGGTAAACCGGGTCCGCGGTGTAAAGGCCTCGCTGGACCACCAGTTCCGGGGTTGCATCGCGGATAATACCGAATCATGGACCTGCCGGACCGGTTGCGAAAAAGGGTTTCCCGCGATGACGGTCGAAAAATCCTTGTGTTGAGAGGCATAGCGGAACTCGGACGGTGTGTACGCGCGGTCCTGAATGACAGCATAAACATCCGGTCTGCCGGTACAGCCGGAAGCCAGAACAAGTAGAATGAATATCGCAGCGTGTCGCATCCCGTCACTATATCATAAAAATATCGCTCTGTTAGATGCTGGATAGGCGATTTCTGAGCGACGGTAGCGCGAGCATCAGGGACGTTTCGGCCTTGTTTCTTCCACATCAATCCTGACGACCTGGACGTTTCAGCCTTGCAGGCCGGGGCGATTGCGCTCGATTTCGATACCGACACTGGCGACATCGACGATAGCATCGAGCTTTTCGGCCCGGACGGTGACGTGCTCTATTCGGTCGTCCGCGAGACAAAGGTCGGCAATGCGGCTGGCAAGGGTTTCAACCAGATTGATATGCCCTTGCGCGGCGAGGCTTCGGACTCCTTCGACGACTTCTGCGTAGCAGACAACCTGTCGATAGCGATCCGCGTCGAAATTCGTTGCCTCGCGCACCATCAGGTCGATATTGATGCGGACGCGCTGCGGTGCATCGTGCTCATGGTCATAAATCCCAATTTCCCAAGGCAGAACAAGGTCCCGCACGAATATCCGGTAGGTCCGGGATACTGGTTTTACGGCCGCATTATCAATCGGTTCCGCGGGAGCGAGAGGCGTGCCGGCAGTCGTCAAAAGGAATATCCTTCGGGAGGAATCGGGTCGTATGCATTATGGTGCCGGGCAGGGCGGTCCGCAACCGCCGTTACCTGCACAGGGAGGGGAGCATTGCCGCATGTGGATTAAGGATCGGTTTATCTGGGGCAGGCGAACCTATCTGATGGGGATTATCAATATTACGCCCGATTCCTTTTCCGGCGATGGTCTGTCCTCGCATTCGGCAGCCGTGGCGCAGGCCCGGGAATTTGTTTCACACGGTGCGGATATTCTCGACATCGGTGGTGAAAGCACGCGGCCCGGCGCAGAATCCGTGAGCGCTGAAAGCGAGGCGGACCGCGTGGTTCCGGTTGTTGCTGCCGTTCGTGATGCGTTGCCGGATGCGACCATTTCGGTCGATACCTATCGGGCAGAGGTCGCGGAACGGGCGCTTGATGCCGGCGCTGACATTGTCAACGATGTATGGGGATTGCGTGCGGACCCTGATATGGCGTCGCTGGCGGCGGAACGCGGGGTGCCGGTGATGCTGATGCATAATCGCAGCAAACCGGGACACGCCGCGATTGATGCGCGGCTGGGTGGTCAGTATATCGGCCCGAATTACGACGACTTACTGACGGATGTTTACGGCGAACTTGCGGCGCTGGCGCAGAATGCCCTGGATGCCGGTATTTCGCGCGACCGCATCATTCTTGATCCGGGTCTCGGGTTCGGTAAGACCGTCGCGCAGAATATGGCGTTGATCAATCATCTGGACCGTTTCAAAGGCTTGGAGTACCCGCTGCTTGTCGGGGCAAGCCGCAAGTCCTTCATTGGGCAGGTACTCGACAAACCGATTGGGGAGCGCCTGTTTGGCACCGCCGCCACGGTTGCCCTTTCGATCGTGCGGGGGGCGGATATCGTGCGGGTGCATGATGTTTGCGAAATGGCGCAGGTCGCCCGCATGACCGACGCCATGCTGCGGGCACCGACAACATGACAACGGAAGTATTCATCGCGCTGGGTAGTAACCTGGGTGACCGGGCCGGGCAGTTGCGCAAGGCAATTGAGAGCCTTGCGGCGGTTGTCGCGCTGGTAATCCGCTCTCCCGTCTATGAAACGGCGCCGCAATACGTAACGGATCAGCCTGCTTTCCTGAATATGGTGCTTTCCGGCGAAACGGAACTGGAAGTACTGCCCTTACTTGAAAAAATGCAGCATATCGAAAAGGCGTTGGGTCGAGTTTCCGGGCAGCGCTTCGGGCCTCGGGCTATCGATCTTGATATCCTGTTTTTCGGAGATAGCGTCGTTGATACACCCCTGCTTGAAGTGCCCCACCCCCGGCTTGGCGAGCGCCGTTTCGTATTACAGCCGCTGAACGACATTGCGCCGGCTAAGTGTCACCCGATTACCGGCATGTCAGTTGCGGAGATGCTGGCGGCATTGCCGCCGGATGACGATATCCGGCTGTTCCCGGGGAAGTCTCAGAACTGATCTTCCGGCAGGGCAAGCAAGGCGTGATGACCGTCGCAGATTATAGTGGCCAGCCCGTCGGCCTGGGGCAGGATATTTTCGGCATAGAACTGGGCGGTCACCAGTTTGGTTTCATGAAATGACCGGTCGCTGGTTCCATCCTGCAGTGCCGCTTGCGCCGCCAATGCGCTGCGAGCCATCATCATACCACCGGCGGCGGTGCCAAAAAGCCGCATATAGGGGGTTGCTCCGGCCAGTGCCAGATCAACGTCATTTTTGCTTTCGGTCAGCAACCAGTTCGTCGTTTTTGTAAGGGCCTGTATTGCCGTTGTCAGCCCACGAGACAGCGCTTTGAAGGCTGTGCCGGATTCCGAGTCCAGCAGGGCGACTACGGCATCTATTTCTTCAATATACCGCCGTGCCGCCAAGCCGCCATCGCGCAGCACCTTGCGGGTGACGAGATCGATGGCCTGAATACCATTTGTGCCTTCATAGATCGGGGCGATCCGGGCATCACGCAGATGCTGTACCGCACCCGTCTCTTCGATATAGCCCATGCCACCATGTACCTGGACACCCATCGACGTGATTTCGACGCCAAGATCGGTGCACCACGCCTTCACAACGGGGGTCAAAAGGTCCAGTCGCGCTTGCGCCAATGCACGAGTTTCCGGATTTGGTTCCAGACGTGACTGGTCCAGCGTGGCGACCACATCGTAGGAAAACGCGCGCATCGCTTCGATTGACGCTTTCATGGTCAGCAGCATGCGGCGAACATCCGGATGCCGGATAATTGTCTGCGGCGATCCATCGGCGGCATTTCCCTGAACCCGGTCACGCGCAAAGGCCCGCGCCTGCTGATAGGCGCGCTCCGCGACGGCCAGCCCGGACATGCCGATATTTATACGGGCATTGTTCATCATCGTGAACATGCAGTTCAGGCCGCGATTTTCATCGCCGACCAGGTAACCAATCGCGCCTTCATCATCGCCATACGACATCACACAGGTCGGCGATGACTTGATCCCGAGTTTATGTTCCAGTGAAATACAGCGCAGGTCATTGCGGGCGCCGGGTGATCCGTCAGCGTTGACCAGGAATTTGGGTACGATGAACAGTGAAATCCCCTTGGTTCCCGGGGGGGCGCCCGGGGTCCGGGCGAGAACCAGATGGATGATGTTATCCGTCATGTCATGTTCACCCCAGCTGATGAACACTTTTTGCCCGCGGATGCGGTAGTGGTCGCCTTCGGGATCTGCCCGACAGCGCAACGCGCCAACATCCGATCCGGCTTGCGGTTCGGTCAGGTTCATCGTTCCGGTCCATTCGCCGGAGACAAGCTTGTCGAGATACGTTGCCTTCTGTTCCCGGCTGCCATGTGCCTCAAGCAGATCGACAGCGCCCCAGGTGAGCACGGGGCACAGCGCCCAGGCGGAATTGGCCGCGAGCCACATTTCTTCCGCTGCCATGCCGACCAGCCAGGGCAGACCCTGCCCACCATGCTCGGGGTTGAAAGGAAGGCTGTTCCATCCGCCGTCGATGAACGCCTTATAGGCCTCACTGAACCCGTCGGCGCAGCGGACCACGCCGTTTTCCAGTGTCGCCCCCTGTGAATCGCCGGAAGCATTGATTGGCGCCAGTTTTTCGCGGGCCAGCCTGCCGGATTCTTCCAGTACCGCATCGACGATATCGGCGCTCGCTGAGTCTCCGCCGGGAAGTTCCTGAATGGATCGTAATAGTCCAAGGTCGTGCATCAGGAACTGCATGTCCTGCACCGGCGCATCATAGGGAACCATCGTCGTATCGCTCGCCTCTCGCTGTCGAATAAGGGGATATTAAAGCAATTTACCCGGGTTCATGAGTCCTGATGGGTCGAGAGCGTCCTTGAGGCGGCGCATCAGATCGAGTTCCAACGGTTGCTTGTACCGGGCCATCTCGCGCAGTTTAAGCTGGCCGACACCGTGCTCGGCGCTGAATGAGCCGCCCATATCGACGACGATGTCATAAACGGCGCGGGTTACCGCCGCGCGATGGGACATGAAGGTGGCAAGGTCCATATCGACCGGTTGCGAGATGTTGTAATGGATATTGCCGTCCCCGCAGTGACCAAACGGCACGGGCCGCGCCCCGGGCACGAGGGCCATGACCGTGGCATTGGCGCGACGGATGAATTCAGGGACACGGCTCACGCCGATCGAGATGTCGTGCTTGATACTGCCGCCCAGAAATTTCTGGGCCTCGACGACCGCGTCCCGGATGCGCCAGAAATCGGCTCTTTGGCTTTCGGACTGCGCGATGGATGCATCGTCTATTTCACCCGCTTCCAGCGCCTCGGCCAGTATGGTTTCCATTGCGTCGGCCATGCCGCTGCCCGGTTCCGCACCGGATAGTTCAAACAGGGCGTAGTCATCGAAGTCATGCGTCAGTGGATCGCGGATGCCTGGCATATGCTCACATGCCGCGGCGAAAGACGCCCGGCATATCTGTTCGAAGCTGGTAACCCTGTCGCCGCTTGCCGACCGCGCCCGCGCCAGCAGCGCCAGCGACGCCTCCGGGCTGCGCAAGCCGACGAATGCGGTCTGGACATCTTTCGGGCGGGGAAAAAGTTTGCAGACGGCGGCGGTAATGATGCCAAGCGTGCCTTCGCCACCGATATAAAGGTGCTTCAGGTCATAGCCGGTGTTGTCCTTACGAAGGCGTTTCAAGCCGTTCCAGATACGCCCGTCGGGGAGAACGACTTCAAGGCCAAGGACAAGGTCGCGGGCATTACCGTAACGCAGCACATTCACACCACCGGCGTTGGTTGAGATGTTGCCGCCAATCTGGCAACTGCCCTCGGCACTGAGGCTTAACGGAAACAGCCTGTCCGCTGCGGTCGCAGCAGACTGAATATTGGCCAGAATACAGCCGGCTTCGACGGTAATCGTGTAATTCAAGGCATCGATTTCGCGAATATTGTTCATCCGCCCGAGACTGAGGATGATGGCGCCGCTTCCTTGCGCCGGAATGCCTGCCCCGACCAGTCCGGTGTTCCCGCCTTGCGGGACGACTGAAATTCCGAACTGGGCGCAGGTTTTAATGACGGCCGCGACTTCCTGGGTTGAAACCGGACGAACAACCAGCGCGCATTCGCCCTGGAACATGCCACGCTGTTCGACAAGAAAGGGGGCAATGTCTTCCACCGCCTCGATCCAGCCTTTCGGGCCGACGATTTCCTTGATCCGTGCCATTGCGGCCGCGCGTTGCGGCATTGTGTCCTCAGGGGACATTGCCGGTTCCTTTCAACTGAGTATGCGCTGGGTGTACTGCTTCGCGGCGCAGGCCGCAAGCCGGGCCACCGCCTGTCAGTTGCGCGGCGCCGCGGCCCGTCGCAACCGGTCGTTAATCGCTCGTCCAAGGCCGGTTTCCGGGATCGGCATTACGGCAATTCCGGTCCAGGGCGGGGTATCAAGCATTCGAAGGTCTGCAAACAGGTTGGCGGCAGCTTCGCCCAAGTCTCCCGCCGGGCTTAGATTCCGGATGGCTTTGGGCGCCGGGCCGAAGCCAAGCAGTCCTTCGCCCGGGTTTGCCGTCGTTGCGTTCATGCGCAAAGGACGCGCAGGGGCATAGTGGCTAGTCAGCATGCCGGGCGACTGCGGTGCATGGTCATTGCTGGCCGCAACAGTCAAAGCGACGCCAAGCGCTGCTTCGATGGATTCTGCCGTCACGCCGCCTTCGCGGAGTATGGCCGGGGGGGCTGTGGTTGTATCCAGGACGGTTGATTCCAGCCCGATACCGCAAGGCCCGCCGTCAAGAATGATCGCAACCCTGTCCCCCAGTTCTGCAGCAACGTGTTGCGCGGTTGTCGGGCTGATCCTGCCCGATGTATTGGCGCTTGGTGCGGCGATGGGGATTCCGGCGGCCCGCAGCAGGTTACGGGCACTTTCAACTGCGGGAACGCGCACGGCGACGGTTTCCAGACCGGCACTGACCAGCAGCGAAAGATTGCTGTCCTTTCGCAGGGGGGCAACGAGGCTCAACGCACCGGGCCAGAACCGCGCGGCAAGCGTTTCTGCCATAGGGGAAAAATCAGCCAAACCCCGGGCGGTTTCGGTGTCCGGAACATGCACGATCAGGGGATTGAAGCGGGGTCGGCCCTTGGCTTCAAAGATTGAAGCGACGGCACGGTCGTTCGTGGCATCCGCGCCCAGCCCATAGACGGTTTCCGTCGGGAAGGCGACAAGCTGGCCTGCCTGCAGTGCCTGGGCGGCTTTGGCTATATTTTCCGGAGAAATCGGAAGGACGCGCGCCATTTTAGGCAAGCGAGAGAATCCTACTTGGGGATATTTATAGTGGTATCTTCTTCAAGATCGATATCCAGAATCGCCATATTGAACGCATAGGAGAGTTCGCCGTCTTCCTCGTCGCGGAAGAGGACGCCGATGAATTCGTCGTCGATCAGGACTTCGCAGGAACCGTCTTTCTGTTCTTTCAGAATAATCGCGTTGTTCCCGAACTTGCGGCGCAAATACTTCTCGACCAGGAGGAGTTCTGAACGTTTCACTTCGTCTTCCTTACAGTATTTTGGATCGCTGGGACCATAGCGTTTTCGCCCGATCTGTAAAGGAGTCGTTGCCGCCGCAACAGCTTATGAATGTAAGGGCTTTCTTCTTTCGGTTCTTCTGGTTAGTGTCCGCCAATTTTTAAATTTGAGAGAGGCTGAAATGGCGCGATTCAGGATAGCTGTAATTCCAGGCGACGGTATCGGAAATGAAACGGTACCCGAAGGCATCAAGGCGCTGGAAGCGGCAAGTCGGAAATGCGGGTTTGAACTGGCATTCGACCATTATGACTGGAGTTGCGAGACTTTCGCAAAGACCGGTCGAATGATGCCGGAAGATGGACTGGACCAGCTTCGTGACCACGATGCGATCTTTCTCGGTGCGGTCGGTTTCCCGGGGGTTCCGGATCATGTGTCTCTCTGGGGGTTGCTGATTCCGATCCGCCGGGCTTTCCAGCAGTATGTGAACCTGCGCCCGGTCCGGCTTTTGCCGGGCATCACCCCGCCCGTACACGGGTATAAGCCCGGCGACATCGACTTCTATGTCGTGCGGGAGAATAACGAGGGTGAATATTCCGAAATCGGCGGCCGCATGTATGAGGGAACGCCGCAGGAATTCGTCCTTCAGGAGAATATCTTCACCCGCAAGGGCGTCGACCGCATCATGCGGTTTGCCTTCGATCTGGCGGCCAGCCGCAAGAAGAAGCATCTGACATCGGCGACAAAGTCCAACGGTATCATGCACACGATGCCCTACTGGGATGAACGGTTTAAGGCGCTGTCCAGCGACTATCCGGATGTGACGACGGATCAGTTTCATATCGACATCCTGTGCGCCCATTTCGTGCAGCACCCGGATTGGTTCGATGTTGTCGTCGGCAGCAACCTGTTTGGCGATATCCTGTCCGATCTCGGGCCGGGTGTGACGGGAACCATCGCGGTGGCACCATCCGCCAATATCAATCCCGAACGTGAGTTTCCGTCGATGTTTGAGCCCGTTCATGGCTCGGCGCCGGATATCGCAGGCAAGGGCATTGCCAATCCGATCGGTCAGATCTGGTCGGCGGCGCTGATGCTGGAGCATGTCGGAGCACCCAAGGCCGGCGCGCTGATATATGATGCGATTGAAACCGTATTGTCGGACAAGGCAGCGCCGCTGACCCCGGATATCGGTGGAACGGCCACGACTTCGGAACTCGGCGACGCTATTGTCGCGGCGATCGGATAAAGGCCTGACCAGGCGGAGCCGCTATTGGGAAACGCCGTAAGCCAATATTTCAACAATATCCCCGTCGCCCTGCGCGGGATGCTGTTTATGTTCGTGGCGACGATAACGGGCGTATGCATGCATGCAACCGTGCGGCATATGAGTGCCGATTTCGCGCCGTTCGAACTGGCGTTTTTCCGGAATGGCTTCGCGTTGGTTTTCCTGGCAATACCCTTGTTGCGCCTTGGTACTGCGCCGCTGCGTACGACGCATCCCTGGCTGCATCTGCTTCGGGGGGCGCTGACGACCTGTTCGATGCTGTCTTTCTTTACCGCACTCAGCATTACGCCACTGGCGCAGGTGACGGCGCTGTCCTTCACCGCGCCGATGTTTGCGACGATCCTGGCTATCTTCTTTCTGGATGAGGTCGTTCGAATTCGCCGCTGGGCGGCAATCATTATCGGCTTTGCCGGAACCCTGGTGATTCTGCGTCCGGGTGTGACCGAATTCGACCTTGGCTCAATGCTGACGCTCTTTTCCGCATCGACCTGGGGGGCGGCCATCATCGTGACACGGGTCTTGGGACGCACCGAATCCAGCCATACAATTACATTCTATCTGGCGCTGGTGATGACGGTGCTGTCCTTTCTGCCCGCAACCTATGTCTGGGTTTGGCCGGAGCCGTCACAGTATCTTTGGCTTTTGCTGATCGCGGGTTTTGGCACTGTGACACAATTATGTGTCACCCAGGCTTTGCGGATGGGGGAAACGGCGGTCGTCATGCCGATTGATTTCTTCAAATTGATCTGGGCGACGGCCTTTGGGTTCTTTCTGTTTTCGGAAAGCCCTGATTCCATGACACTTGTTGGCGGCGGCATGATATTCGCCAGTGCCACTTATATTGCCTATCGCGAAAGCAAACTGAAAAAGCGCCCCACGATTTCATATAAAAAATAAAAACGGCCGGGTTGGTATGCGCGCTTATTAATTGCTTTGTTGGCTGCGTTTCCTGGGTGACAGAAGTCTGGATTGCAGACGAAAATAAAAGGTCTCGTACAAAAATGGGCGTATAATGCCGTGGCGCCCGCGGTTCCGAAATTCACGGCAGTTTCCGTGATAGCCGCGACACGCGGTGCGAAACCGGAAGTTGTCGAAATCTTTAAAATTAAACGCTATGGCGCATCGAAATGATTATGGAACTTGCAACCATCCAGATGTTGGCGGTGTTCGCGTTGATCGTGGGCTCACTGCTGTTATACGCGACCGAGAAGCTGCCGTTGGAGGTTACGTCGCTTGGCGTCCTCTGCGCGTTGATGGTTTTGTTCCATTTGCTGCCGGTGCAGGGGCCCGATGGGGAGAACCGGCTTGATGCCGTACGCTTGCTTTCCGGTTTCGCCAATCCGGCCCTGTTCGCCGTGTTGGGGTTGCTTGTCATCGGCGACGCGCTGGAGCGTACAGGCGCGCTCGACAAGGGGGCCGCAATGGTTCTCGCGGCCGGGCGGGGCAGTTCCTGGCTGACGGTGACGATGGCGCTGACCACCGTGCTGGCCGTTAGCGCGTTGATGAACAATATACCGGTCGTTGTCATCTTCATTCCGATCATGCAGGCAATCGCAAAACGTCTCGGCAGACGGCCAAGCCGCCTGCTGATGCCGCTCAGTTTTGCCGCCATGCTGGGTGGGATGACGACGCTGATCGGGTCGTCGACGAACCTGTTGGTTTCCAGTGCGCTTGTGCAGCTTGGAGAAGCACCGTTCGGGTTTTTCGATTTTTCGATACCCGGCATCGTCCTGGCTGTCGCGGGCTTGCTGTATCTGCTGCTGGTCGCCCCGTATTTGCTTCCCGAGAATAACGATATTGCGGAAGGTCTGGCGCAGGATAACCGACAGTTCATTGCCCAGATCACCATAACGCCGAAATCGGCGTTGGTCGGTGAGGCCTTCGCATTCGATGCCCTGGCAAAACTGCCGGACATGAAAATACTGATGGTTCAACGGGGTGAGCACGCCATTGTGCCGCCATTCACCTATATCAAACTGGAGGCCGACGACGTCCTGGTCGTCGCTGCAACGCGTGATGCCCTGGTCGAAGCGATGAAGGCAGATCCTGCAGCGATGCATCCGCGCCTCGACGATCAGGTAGAATCGCCGGAACGCTGGCTGATCGGCGGGCAGGTCGTGGCGGATGTCATGGTGCCGCCGGGATCAGCGATGACCGGGCGTACGCTCGAGGAGTTTGGCTTTCGCTACAAGCACCACTGCATCGTGGTGGGTATCCAGCGTCGGGGCCGTCTGTTGCGGCAGCGGCTTACGGAAATCCGGATGGAGGCAGGGGACACATTGCTCGTTCAGGGGCAGTTGCGCGATATCCGAAAGCTGCGTGGGGATCATGACGCGGTACTGATGGAATGGTCGGCAGCGGATATTCCCGCGGTTCATCATGCGGCTCCGGCCGGATTGATTTTCTTCGCGGTTGTCGCAACGGCAGCGACGGGGTTGGTACCCATATCGATTGCGGCGCTGACCGGGGCGGTGGCCATGGTCGCAACAGGGGTTCTTCAGGTTCGCGATGCAATGCGGGCGCTGGATCGGCAGTTGGTAATGCTGATCGCCTCAGCTCTGGCATTGGGGGCGGCAATGCAGGAAACAGGCGGTGCCGACTTCATGGCGGAGACAATGCTGCTTGCGGTTGGCGATTCCTCAATTCCGGTCGTGTTGTCCGTGTTTTTTCTGCTTGTTGCCTTATTGTCCAATGTTCTGAGTACCAAAGCGACGGCGGTTTTGTTCACGCCAATCGCTGTGGGGGTCGCGAAGGCCGTTGGTGCGCCAGTCGAACCGTTCGCTGTCGCCGTCGTTTTTGCGGCGAATTGTTCCTTCGCGTCGCCGGTGGGATACCAGACCAACCTTCTGGTAATGGGGCCCGCCGGATACCGTTTCATTGATTTTGCGAAGGCGGGATTGCCGTTGGTCGGGTTGCTTTGGGTTGTCTTCAGCCTGTTCGCGCCCTGGTTCTATTCCCTTTAAGCCGTTGTATTATTTCGTTATAGCGGCCAGATCCAGATGATGGCGGGGACGCCAATGATTATGATGATGATTTCCAGTGGTAGCCCCATTCGCCAGTAGTCGCCGAAGCGATATCCCGCGGGCCCCATCACCAGAACGTTTGATTGATGGCCTATAGGGGTGAGGAATGCGCAGGAACTGCCGACAGCGACAGCCATCAGCAACGGGTCGGCGCTGACGCCGATACGTTCTGCTATTCCGATGGCCAGTGGCGCCATCAGTACCGCTGTCGCTGCATTGTTCATGATGTCCGATAAAATCATTGCCGCGACCAGGACCATCAGCACGACGGACCAGGGGGGCAGCGAATCCGACATGTGGGCAATGCCATCGACAATCAACGCCGAGGTGCCTGACGCCTCGACGGCCATGCCAAGAGGAACCATTGCGGCCAATAGGACGATGATCGGCCAGTCGACGCTGGCATACAGATCGCGCAGGGTCAGCGAACGCGTCAGGATCAAGCCGACGACAGCGGCCGTGAACGCCACTGGAATAGAGAGCACGCCGAAAACGCCCAGCCCGATTGCGACGGCAAAGATAACCAGCGGTAGCGGACTTGGTGTCCGATGGAGGGCAAGGTCTCGTTCGGCCAGCGGCAGGCAGCCCATCGCCGAGAGCGTTTCCGGCAAAGCATCGGCATTGCCGAGCAATAGCAGAACATCACCGGGGACGAGACGAATGCCTCGCAAATTCTCCCGCAATGGTCTGCCCTCGCGGGCGAGCGCAAGAAGATTGACCCCGTGACGCCGACCCAGCATCGCCTGCGCGACGGTTCGTCCGGCAAGTGGCGACATCGGAGTCACAACGGCTTCGACAAGCGAGGCTTCTTCGGATTCGAAGTTTTCGGGATCCAGTGGGGTTGTGCCTTCCAGCACCAGCCCGGCTTCGTGGATAACGGTTTCGATGGCTTCGGCGCTGCCTTCCAGCAGCAGGTGATCTTCGGCGCGCAATTCATTGTATCGGCCTGGTCGGACATGCCGCTCTGTTCCGCGCCGAAGGGCGACGACGAAAATTTCACCCTGACCGGCGGGTGCCAGCAGGTCCCCGATTGTCAGGCCGACGGCTTTGGAGTCTTCGGATACGACGACTTCAGTGATGTAATCCGCGATCTGGAACATCTCGCTGGCGCCTCCCGCCTTGCGAGAAGGCAGCAGACGCCAACCGACCAAAGCGATGTATATGGCGCCCACGACAGCGAGGATAATCCCGACCGGTGCGAAATCGAACATGCCGAAAGGTTCGCCGCTGGCTTGTGTCCGATATGCGGCAATGATGATGTTCGGTGGGGTTCCAATAAGCGTTACCAGCCCGCCAAGCAGCGACCCAAAGGACAGCGGCATCAACAGGTCACCCGGAGATCTGTTGGATTTACGCGCGGTCTGGATAACGACCGGGAGCAGCAGAGCCAGGGCCCCTACGTTGTTCATAAAGGCGGAAAGCGCTGAGACAAGTGTGACAACTGCCGCGGTTTGCAGGGTCGGCCCGCTGCCGGTTCGCTCAAGGCTGCGCGCCAGCCAGCCGATCAGGCCTGAATTCTGAATTGCCCTCGAAATTGCCAGAACCGCCGCAACGGTTATTACCGCAGGATGCCCAAATCCTGAAAATGCTGTCTCCGCAGGGACAATTCCGCCGATCACGACGGCGAGCAATGCCACCAGGGCAACGACGTCGTATCGCCACTTGCCCCAAACGAAAAGCCCCATAGTGGCGGCCAGTACGAACAAAACATAGATTTGCGCTGCTGACATTTTCCATCCGGCTGGTTTGTTCTTGTCGGGGCCTATCCTATGACGGAATGTCGCAGAAGGCATAAAGAGGTTGAATCTGAAAGTGTTCAATCGAATATTGCGGCGCAACATGATTGCCGTTGATTCTCTGGAACGTGACTCCTAATCTCGCGCCGCTCAAGGGCGAAACCTTAAAACCTGAAATTTCGTGTCGCTGAATTCGCGAAAGGACATGACAATGCCGATGCCCACAGAACGCCCGGAAAATCCGAATTTCTCTTCCGGTCCCTGCGCCAAACGTCCGGGCTGGACGCCAGAGGCACTGGCAAACGCCTTTTTGGGGCGGTCGCATCGTTCGACGGAAGGCAAGGCCCGTCTTGCAGAGGTCATTGACCGTCATCGCGCCCTGTTGCGCCTGCCGGATGACTACCGTCTCGCCATTGTTCCTGCCTCTGATACAGGGGCAATGGAAATGGCCATGTGGACGATGCTGGGCGCCCGCGGCGTCGATATGCTCGCTTGGGAATCTTTCGGGGCAGGATGGGTCAGTGATGTGACCAACCAGTTGAAGCTGGATGACGTGCGGGCATTGAAGGCTGAATACGGTTTGCTGCCGGATCTTGGACAGGTTGATTTCGACCGCGATGTCGTCTTCACCTGGAATGGTACGACGAGCGGCGTGCGGGTCCCGAATGGTGACTGGATTCCGGCGGACCGCAAGGGATTGACCTTCTGCGATGCGACGTCGGCGGTTTTTGCCATGGATATCCCCTGGGACAAGATTGATGTCGCGACCTGGTCCTGGCAGAAGGTCCTGGGTGGTGAGGCGGCGCACGGCATGCTGGTGTTATCACCGCGCGCCGTCGAGCGGCTTGAATCCTTCGTGCCGCCGCGGCCGCTGCCGAAAATTTTCCGACTGACCAAGGGGGGCAAATTTGAAGAAGGCCCTTTCAAGGGACTGACGATCAATACGCCGTCCATGCTGGCGGTTGAGGATTGCCTCGATACGCTGAAATGGGCAGAGTCCATTGGCGGATTGGAAGCGCTGATTGCGCGGAGCGAGGCGAATTTTGCCGCTATCGACAAATGGGTCGCCACGCGTGACTGGGTCGAATTCCTGGCAAAGGACCCGTTGACGCGTTCCTGCACCTCAATCTGTCTAGCGTTGTCGGATAATGTGCCGCTCGATGCTGACGCTCTTGCTGCCGCGCCGAAACGGATTGCGAAGCGTCTGGAGGAAGTGGGGGCTGCGTATGATATTGGTGGCTATCGCGATGCGCCTCCGGGGCTGCGTCTCTGGGGCGGTTCGACTGTGGAAAGCGCCGATATGGCGGCACTGACACCCTGGCTCGACTGGGCTTATGAAGAAATCTTCGAGACTGCACCCGCGGCCTGAGCGAAAGAAAAGAAAATGACAAAAGTATTGATTGCCGACAAGCTTAGCCCGAATGCGGAAGCCATTTTCCGCCAGAACGGCATTGAAACGGACACAAAGGTCGGGATGTCGCCCGAGGAATTGCTGGCCTGTATCGGTGAATATGACGGGTTGGCGATCCGGTCTGCCACCAAGGTCACGCCGGCGGTTCTGGAAGCGGCAAAGAATCTCAAAGTCGTGGGCCGGGCCGGAATCGGTGTCGACAATGTCGACGTTCCCCAGGCGACGCAAAAAGGCGTTGTCGTGATGAATACGCCTTTCGGCAACGCGACCACGACGGCGGAGCATGCCGTCGGCATGATGTTTGCCCTGGCGCGCCAGATAACCGTGGCCAATACCTCGACCCAGGCTGGCAAGTGGGAAAAATCCCGCTTTATGGGGACGGAATTGACCGGCAAGACCCTGGGGCTGATCGGTTGTGGCAATATTGGGTCCATCGTTGCCGACCGGGCGCATGGGCTTCACATGCGCGTGGTTGCGCATGACCCATATCTTTCACCCGAACGCGCGGAAGACCTCGGTATCGAGAAATTGGAACTCGATGACCTGCTCGCCCGGGCGGATTTCATTACCCTTCATGCGCCGCTGACGGACAGCACGCGCGGAATTATCGATGCTGAAGCGCTCGCCAAGACGAGAAAGGGCGTCTACATCATCAATTGTGCCCGTGGCGGACTGGTGAACGAGGATCATCTCGCGGCAGCTCTTGATTCCGGTCAGGTGGCTGGTGCGGGATTCGACGTGTTCGTCGAGGAACCAGCGCGTGAGAATATCCTGTTTGGTCGCGATAATGTCGTCTGCACGCCGCATTTGGGCGCTGCGACAGCAGAAGCGCAGGAAAAAGTGGCGGTCCAGGTCGCGGAACAGATGTCCGACTACCTGCTGACAGGGGCAGTCACGAACGCGATCAATATGCCATCGGTCTCCGCGGAAGAAGCACCGCGGCTGCGCCCCTATATGGGACTAGCGGAGCAACTGGGCAGCTTCGCCGGCCAGTTGACCGAAAGCGGGATCTCGGCCGTTACGATCGAATTTGAAGGGCATGTCGCAACGCTCAATACGCGGCCGTTGGTTGCCGCTGCACTGACAGGCCTGATGCGTCCCATGCTCGATGCGGTTAATATGGTCAGTGCGCCTTCAGTCGCCCGTGACCGTAATATCAGCGTGACGGAAACCAAAAATGAGCAATCTGGCGACTACGAAACCCTGATCCGCCTGACAGTCAAAACCGAAAGGCAGGAACGCAGCGTTACGGGGACGATCTTCGGTGGTTCGCGGGCCCGCATCGTGAATATTAAAGGGATCGATATTGAAGCGGAACTGTCGCCACATATGCTGTACCTGACCAACAAGGATAAGCCCGGTGTGATCGGTAACCTTGGCCGGACACTTGGAGACGCCGGGGTCAATATCGCAACATTCCATCTTGGGCGTGCCGGGCAGGGTGATGATGCAATCGCGCTGCTGCAGATTGATCAGCAGCTTGATGCGTCTGTCATCGATGCTGTCTGCAAATTGCCCAATGTCGTGCAGGTCAAGCAACTTGCGTTCTAACGCCGCGATTCTGTGGCTGACGTTCTGTTGCATCGCCGGGTCGGCCTCTGCGCAGGATAAGCCTTGGGTGGCGGAGACCGCCACGCGTCTGGAGAATCTGCGGGAGATCACACTTTTGCCCGACAAATCGCGTGTGATTGTCCATGCCGGCGACAGGCGCTTTCGGCTGTCATTGCCGCGCGGGCTGTTCCTGCTGTCGCCCATGAAAGATGCCAAGGTGCAGGATCACGGCGCGACGATACCAGGTGGGCGGATCGCCTTGGGTGACGGTATGGTCGCCAGTGCCCGATTGACGCGCCCGACCAATCGTTACCGGCATGCGGTATTGGGCGACGCGATAGAGGCCGGTGGGTTGGCTGTAAGGTTTCGAAATGGCGGTGAATCCGAGTTCAGTTTGCCGGAAGACTCCGTCTTCGAGGACCTTGAACCCCGAATCATCGCACTGGATGGCGACGAAGCCGTTCTTACTGTCCGCTCCTACCTTGGTTACGGCGCTGCGTTGGCATTGTACGGGATCACTGACGGGACGTTGACGCCGTTTGCCGAGTCTCCCCCGATCGGACAGGCTCACCGCTGGCAAACCCCCGTTGGGGCGGCTGATTTCGATGGTGACGGGACAGATGAAATTGCTTCGGTTGTCACCCCCCCACCTGTCTGGCATTCTGACCCTTTTTCGTCGTGCCGATACGGTTCTGGAACCTGTTGCGTCGCTGGCCGGGTTTTCGAACCATTTCATCGGCTCGACAGTCCTGGGGATGCATTTGATCGCCGATATCAACGGTGATGGCATTTTGGATATTGTTATACCCTCGCTGGGCGGCCGCCGTTTGATTGCCGTGACTTTTGCCGGTGGTACCGCTCGTGTTCTCAAGACCGTAGATCATGATTCACGAATTGTTACGTCGATTGTCATGGCGAATATCGACAAGAGTGGCGCGCCGGAAATCGTGTACGGCCTTGCGAATGGATCGGTTACGGTAATTAGACGGTAGTCGCCGCTTGCCCCTGAGGGCCAAAACCGCTAGGTAGGCAACCGCCAGACAAGAACCATTTTCGGACACCGGACATCATGACCGAAGCAGGCAAACAAGCCTTGCTGCCTGATGGATTGCGGGACGGATTGCCGCCGGATGCGGCGCATGAGGCTGATATCGCCCGCCGTCTCGTCGATACATTTTCGCGCAGTGGATACCAACGTGTTTCGCCGCCATTGGTGGAATTCGAGGATACGCTGCTCGGCGGCGCATCCGAGGGAATCGCCAATTCCACCTTCCGCCTGATGGATCCCGTCAGTCAGCGGATGATGGGGGTTCGCGCCGATATGACGCAGCAGATCGCCAGAATTGCGACGACGCGCCTGGTCAATGCTCCCCGGCCCTTGCGCCTGGCGTATTCGGGGCAGGTGCTGCGGGTGCGTGGCAGCCAGCTTCGACCGGAGCGGGAATTTCTGCAGGCCGGCGCGGAATTGATCGGCGCCTCTGAACCAGCATCCGACGCGGAAACGATCGGGCTTGCGGCTATGGCCCTGCAAGCTGTCGGTGTGCGCGACGTTTCGGTTGATATAAACCTGCCGACACTGGTGCCGTCGCTTTGCAAGGCGTTCGCGTTGCCGGATGTCGTCGTGCAGCAGGTACGCAATGCGCTGGACCGCAAGGATATCGCGGCAGTGGAAGCGATCGAGGGCGAAACGTCCACGCTTTTTGCCGCGCTGCTGGATGCTTCGGGGCCGGCTGCTGCCGCTCTGGCTGCGCTGCAGGCGCTGGATTTGCCGCCCGTGGCAATTATCGAACGGGACCGGCTGGCAGCCGTAATTGAACTGGTCGGCGAAGCGCACCCGGATGTGATGCTGACCGTCGATCCGGTCGAACATCGGGGCTTCGAGTATCATACCGGTCTCAGTTTCACGCTGTTTGCGCGTGGTGTTCGCGGTGAAGTTGGCAGTGGTGGCCGTTATCGGGCTGGCCAGACCAATGAACCAGCGACTGGGTTCACGTTGTTTCTGGATAGCGTATTAAGGGCGGTTCCTGATCCCGAAGTACCTGTCAGGGTATTTCTTCCCTATGGAACGCCGCCGCAGCAGGCAGCGTTGTTGCGGCAGGAAGGCAGGATTGCCATATCCGGGCTGAGTCCGGTCAATGATGCCGTTGTGGAAGCGAAACGGCTCGAATGTACGGAAATTTTCATCGATGGCCGTCTGGTTGCCCTCGATTCAGACGAAGGGGCTGCCAAAGAATGACGAATGTAGTGGTCGTAGGTTCCCAGTGGGGCGATGAGGGCAAAGGCAAGATAGTCGATTGGCTGTCTGAACGTGCGGACGTCGTGGTGCGGTTCCAGGGGGGACACAATGCGGGCCATACGCTGGTCATCGACGGGAAAACCTACAAGCTAAGCCTGCTGCCCTCTGGCGTTGTCCGTGAAGACAAGAAATCGATTATCGGAAACGGGGTGGTCGTAGACCCCTGGGCTCTGGTCGAGGAAATGGACCGCTTGCGTGCAGCTGGCGTCAAAATCAGCCCCGAAAAGCTTATGATTGCTGAAAATGCCGCCTTGATCCTGCCGCTGCACAGTAATTTGGACCGTGCCCGCGAAGAGGCGCGCGGAAACGCACAGATTGGCACGACGGGGCGGGGGATCGGACCGGCATATGAGGACAAGGTCGGCCGCCGGGCGATCCGTGTCTGCGACCTTGCCGATCGCGCTGTCCTTGAAGAAAAGTTGCGTCACTTGCTGTTCCACCACAACGCAATTCTGCGCGGTTTTGGACAACAGGAAGTGGATGCCGCTGGATTGTTGGACGAACTGCTGGCCGTCGCACCAAAAATTCTTCCCTATGTCGGGACGGCGTGGCGCGTGCTCGATGAAGCCAACAAGGCGGGACAGCGAATCCTTTTTGAAGGTGCACAGGGGATCATGTTGGATATTGATCACGGCACTTTCCCATTTGTGACATCCTCTAATACCGTTGCCGGTCAGGCGGCTGCCGGCTCAGGTTTTACCCCCGCGCGCTCTGGGCTATGTCCTTGGTATTACGAAAGCATATACGACAAGAGTTGGGGCCGGGCCGTTTCCAACGGAACTCGAAAACGATATCGGCGCGCTATTGGGCGAGCGGGGGCACGAGTTCGGCACCGTTACCGGCAGGCGCCGCCGTTGTGGCTGGTTCGATGCCGTGTTGGTGCGCCAGGCGATCAAGGTCGGCGGCATTGATGGAATTGCGTTGACCAAACTGGATGTTTTGGATGGCCTGGAGTCGATTGGTATCTGTACCGGGTATAAGATCAACGGCCAAGCGTATGACCATATGCCATCTTCAATGACGCATCAGGCAGCAGCCGAACCAATATATGAAATGCTGGATGGCTGGCCTGAGAGTACCGAAGGTGCTCGGTCCTGGGCGGATCTCCCTGCGACTGCGATCAAGTACATCCGGCGAATCGAAGAGCTTATAGAAGCCCCGGTTACGCTGTTGTCGACCAGTCCCGAACGGGATGACACCATAATGGTACGCGACCCGTTTGCCTCATAAACCTGGTCGCAACCGCACTGTGGCGTTCGGTTTCAGTCAAATGACCGATCATTTCAAGCGCTGTCAATTTAGATATATCCTCCCACGGAAGTCTTCCGTTAACCATTTAGGGTATATATTTCCTGCCAACTGCGGGACTTAATCGACGCGGGAATAAAGGCTGGGGATTGCTGTTATGGCAAAAAGTCCGACGCGGGTCAGTTTGCGGGATCGTTATGAAATCTCCGTCGACGAACCGCTTCCCGCGTATGACAATCTGCCTGGCATGGCGTTCAAAGCCCAGCATGTGCGCGATTCCAATCGCGATATTATTGCGTTGATTTGCGATCCCAAATTGCCGGTCCGCTTTGAGATGATCAGCGACCTGAGCGAGATCGATGTTCCGTACCTGATGCAATTGCAGGATTGGGGCGTTGTGGACTGGCCACCGGAAGGCCGTCGTTGCCCCGTGCTTATTTATGACAGGCCCGCTGGCGACCGAATTATGACGTCGCTGGACGAAGAATTCGAGCCGATGCGCGAAGAAGAAATCATTGAGAATTTCGTCGCGCCAGCATATCAGGTTTTGCGCGAGTTTCGTGATCTCGATATCGCCCACAGGGCCATTCGGCCCAGCAATCTGTATCGTGGCGGCGCCGAGGGAGGCCGCTTCATAATTGGAGACTGTATTTCATCGCCGCCAGCGATGGCGCAATCCTTCGTCTATGAACCCATTGAATCGTGTATGGCCAACCCGGCCGGACGGGGGATCGGAATATCGTCCGACGATATGTATTCACTGGGTGTGACCATCCTGACGTTGCTGAGAGGCCATAGCCCCTGCAAGGGAATGAGCGACGAAGAAGTTCTGGAGGCCAAGCTCAGCAAGGGGTCCTATGGCGCTTTGACCCAGTCGTCACGTGTTTCGCTGACGATGATGGAGGCGCTCCGGGGTCTGCTGAATGACGACCATGACGAACGCTGGACTGTGGACGATATCGGCATGTGGGTGAATGGGCGCCGTGGCAGTCCGGTGCAGCAGTCAATGGAAAGCCGAGCATCACGGTCTTTCTCATTTATGAATATCGACCATTTCACGTGCCGCGAACTGGCGCATACCATGGTCAACAACTGGAGCCGCTCGATCAACATCATTCGTGATGGCACACTGGATACCTGGTTGCGGCGCGCGCTTGGCGACGATGCCAAGGTCAATGCGTTCAATGACGCGAAAAATGTTTCGGAAGTAGACGACGAGGATGACAACCTGATTGCCCGGTGTTGAATCGCCCTGGATCCGTCCGCGCCGATCCGTTTTCGTGATTTCAAGGCGACGGTTGAAGGGTTCCCGAATACGCTGGCCCTTTATGGCGAAAGCGGTGATACGAAGAACGCGTTCGCGCAAATATTGCAATACGGCATTATTGATTACTGGGATGCCAGTCAGCCACGCACACGTATCGACCTGGTAACGCTGTATCGCGATCTGAAGCGGGCCCGGGAGGTTATGACTCGCACAGCATCGGGTGAGGGCGTGGAGCGGGTGATTTATGACCTGAATCCGGCTTTGGCCTGTCTCTCGCCGCTGGTGGAAGAGTATTACGTAATCGACATCGACAGTTTGCTGCCGGCTATGGATAGTCTGGCGGAAAAGTCTGATGATGTCCGTTTTTTGATCGACCGTCATCTCGCGGCATTTATTGCGGCACATTTTTCCGGTTTGCGCGGCTCGGAATTGCGGGATCTTGATAATCAGGCGGACCCCTATCTGCCAATTCTGGCGGCGATACGCCTGCTTTCCTTGATTCAGGAGCGTGCAACGCGGGTCAAGCCATATATTAATCTGGGAAAGCTGGCGGCGAAAATGCTGGAGCCGACAGTCAAGCGTTATCACAATCGGCAAACCCGGGAACGGATTGCATCGGCAATGAAAGAGGCTGGTGCAACCGGGCGGCTTTCCGAATTGCTATCTGTTACCGATAATTATCAGATTGTGGAGGACGACGAGAGGCGCTTTCAGATGGCGGTGATGGAATACCGCGATATTACCAACAGATTGCGTCAACTCGTGTCGGATCAGGGAAATCGGGGGGCTATCTCGCGCGAGTTGGGCGCGCAGGTTTCGTCTGTATTGTCGGGTGTCGCCACCATGATTGCCCTGCTGGCGATCGTGTTGGTAACGTTTTTGACGTCTGGTTGATATGGCAAAGAAACCTCAAAAAGCCGCACCGAAAGGCAATCAGAAGGGCTATGTGCTCGCCTGGGTTATCGCCGGCATCATTATTTTGTTCACGCCGTCGACAGTATTTTTGCTGGTCATCGGTATGGCCCCGACTCTGGTCGCATTTTTCATCGTTGATCGGCATCCGCTCAAATATACGTCCAGGACTGTTGGATATCTGAACTTCGCAGGATGCCTGCCTTATGCGTTGGATTTATGGGAAAATGGCGGGATCTGGGATTTTGAGCGATTGGTCGAAATCGTCTCGGACCCGTTCTCCTTGCTGGTGATGTATTCGACCGCAGCGGTTGGCTGGGTAATTCTGTTTCTGACGCCGCCAGTTGTCGCTGCGTACCTTTCCGTAACCTACGAAATGAAGGAAAAACGGTTCAAGGCGCGGCAGGAAGAGCTTGTCGAAAGCTGGGGCAGGAATGTGCGTCACGGCGCGTCTGAAATGGATGGTGAAGAGGAACTCGACCGTGTCGACGATGTGGGCGCCAAGGCCTCGGATGGTAACGCGGCGGGATAGGACGCCGGATCGCTCTCGGCTGTAATGTTCGGTGCCGATAGGCCAAAATCAATGCGGGCGTTTTATCCCTTTTGGTCCGGCGGGCAGAATGCGGGGCTGGCGCAAGGCACCAACCCCGCTTTAACCTAGTTACTTGTCGCGTTTCCGATTGCCAGTTTTTGTTCGACAGCGGCGTTTCGGATTGCTTTCTGCAATTTTTCGAAAGCGCGAACTTCGATCTGCCGCACGCGTTCCCGGCTGATGCTGTAGACTTGGCTTAATTCTTCAAGTGTCGACGGGTCATCCTTGAGCCGCCGTTCGCTCAGGATGAAACGTTCGCGCTCGTTCAGCGTTTTCATGGCACTTTGCAACAAGGCGCTGCGCTTTCCCATTTCGTCCGCTTCAGCGACAACCGTTTCCTGACTGTCCGAATCATCTTCGAGCCAGTCCATCCACTCGCCTTCGCTATCGGCTCGCAATGGTGCGTTCAGCGAGTGATCACCACCCGCCATGCGCTTGTTCATGGACACGACGTCATTTTCGGGAACATTCAGTTCCTCGGAAATCTTTTTGACGGTTTCGGGTGTCATGTCGCCGTCGTTGATGGCCTGGAGCCGCCCTTTCAGCTTGCGCAGGTTGAAGAAAAGCTTCTTCTGCGATGCTGTCGTGCCGATTTTGACCAAAGACCAGGAGTGCAGGATGTATTCCTGGATAGACGCGCGTATCCACCACATTGCATAGGTTGCCAGGCGGAAGCCGCGTTCCGGATCAAATCGTTTCACGGCCTGCATAAGGCCGATATTGCCCTCTGAAATGAGCTCGCTCAGGGGCAGGCCGTAGCCGCGATAGCCCATGGCAATTTTTGCGACCAGTCGTAGATGGCTGGTGACCATCTTATGCGCGGCTTCAACGTCATCATGGTCATGGTACGACTTTGCGAACATGTACTCCTGATCTTGAGTCAGCATCGGGAACGCCCGAATACTATCAAGGTACCGCTGAAGGTTGCCTTCGGGGCTGATTGCCAAAGTGGGGAGAGTAGCCATGGCGATAATGCTCCTATTCGCTTCGACCCGTTTGCCGTTGACCGGAAACGGCCAAGCCAGACGAGTTACTATATGTATGCATATGTAAGGGTTTATTAATGAGATTCAAGGGTTGTCCACAAAAAGAATGTAATATTTCTCACGCAACCGTTGCGCTGAAAGTATCAATTAAAAATTTGATATCATTTGGTAATTCAGAAACAAGATGGATTTTTTCGCCTGAAACCGGATGATCGAAACCGATCACGTGTGCGTGTAACGCCTGGCGGCTGAATAGTCGAACGGCGGCGGCGCAGTCGGGAGTCAGGCGCGCGCGTCGGCCGGGGTTTCTGCCGCCGTAAAGCGGATCGCCGACTATTGAATGGCCAATATGGGCACAATGGACACGGATCTGGTGCGTTCTGCCGGTTTCGAGGCGACAGCGTAACACACTTGCGTTCAGGCCCAGTCTGCGGGTGACTTCAAAATGGGTTGTAGCGGTTTTCCCCCGCGGCGGTGGAACCACAGCCATTTTCTTCCGGTTTTTCGGGTTGCGGCCGATATTTCCTTCGATCGTTCCAGCGCCCGGCGCGGGTATGCCCCAGGCAACGGCGATATACTCACGGTCAATCGTATGCTGCTCAAACTGGGCTGCCAGGCCGGCATGCGCCGCATCATTCTTGGCGACAACCAGCAGACCACTGGTATCCTTATCTATCCGATGCACGATGCCAGGCCGCCTGACGCCGCCGATACCCGATAGGCTGCTGCCGCAATGCGCCAGCAGGGCGTTGACAAGCGTTCGGTCCGGATTGCCGGGTGCGGGGTGGACGACCATTCCCGCTGGTTTGTCGACAACGAGCAGGTCATCATCTTCATACCGGATGTCGAGGGGAATATCCTGCGCAACGACTGTCGCAGGCGCGGCTTCCGGTACCAATGTCGTAAGGGTTTCGCCGGGTTTGACCCGATAAGAAGCGTCCGTTATCGTCCGTTCGCCGGAGCATACGGCACCGGATTCGATCAGCGCTTTCAGCCGGGTCCGGGACAGCGCCGGGAATGCTTTGGCAAGCAGCCTGTCGAGGCGATTTCCGGCATCGTCTTCTTTAACCGTATGGGTCAGTGGTTCTTGCGTCATACTATTGTGACAGTCTCGTTGATTGTCCGAGTGGTGTCCAATCGAGGTTCTTAACATGCGTATGCTCCAGGCCCTTGTCATTTTCATGGCAGTCCTGATTTTTATCGCCATGGGTTTTCTGGTTTATGGCCTGATGACCCGGGTGGATGTTGTGGAAGATGTCGTCAATCCGGCGCCCGCGCTGACGGGAAAGGCATTCAATGACGTGAATGTCACGCTGCCGGCGGGCGCGTCTGTCGGTTGGATGACCGTTGCTGATGGGCGCATCGTCGTGCATGTGGCAGTCGACGGTGGTCGGGACGAAATACGTCTGTTCGAGCTTGCCAGCGGGCGTCCGCTTGGCACAATCCGGTTTATGCCAGCGCCATGAGCGGTTGGAATTTTTGCAGCGACAACGTTGCGGGCGCGTCACCGGAAATTCTTCAGGCACTTTCGCGTGCTGGCGCCGCCGGGGCGATGATGCCCTATGGGGCGGATCCGATTTCGCAAAAGGTTGAAAAGCACCTTGCGGAAGTCTTCGAAACCGAACTGGACGTCTATTTTGTCGCGACGGGGACGGCGGCGAATTCACTGGCGTTGTCGGCGCTGTGTCCGCCCTATGGTGCGGTTTATTGCCATCCGGAAAGCCATATCAATGTTGATGAATGCAATGCCCCCGAATTTTTCACGGGTGGCGCGAAGCTGATCACGCTGGACGGGGCGGGCGGCAAGCTGGACGCGGGGATGCTCGAGGCGGCGCTTGGACAGGGATGGGCGGGTGTTGAGCACCATGCACAACCTGCCGCTGTCAGTCTGACGCAGGTAACCGAAGCCGGCACGGTCTATCGCCGGGATGAGACCGCCGCAATCGCCGAAATTTGCCGGGCGAATGGTCTCGGACTGCATGTCGATGGTGCCCGATTCGCCAATGCATTATCGACACTGGGGTGCAGCCCGGCGGAAGCGACCTGGCGCGCCGGGGTGGACGTCCTGTCCTTTGGTGCGACCAAGAATGGTGCGCTTGCTGCCGAAGCGGTTCTTTTCTTTCGCAAGGGACTGGCGGAGGGATTCCGTTTCCGTCGCAAACGCGCGGGCCATCTGGTGTCGAAAATGCGATTTGTATCGGCACAGCTTGACGCCTATCTGGCGGATGGCCTGTGGCTTGCCAATGCGTCCCACGCCAATGCCATGGCGGCGCGCCTGTCCGATGGGTTGCGGGATATGGCGGCGGTTCGATTCCTGTATCCCGTGGAAGCAAATGAGTTGTTCGTGACGCTGCCGGCCAGGGTTCGCGACGGGCTGGCTGCGGAAGGGTTCGCCTTCTACCCCTGGCAAGCAGGCGGACCGGACTGCGTCCGGCTGGTTACCGCTTTCGATACGCCTGTGGCGGCGGTCGATACCTTCATTGCCTGTGCCCGTCGGCACGCGGGCAATGCCTGATGCGTCAAAACGGTTGCGGATTATCGCCGCCATTGCTAGAAGAGTCGCCCGGTCACGTCCCCATCGTCTAGTGGCCTAGGACGCTGCCCTCTCACGGCGGTAACAGGGGTTCGAATCCCCTTGGGGACGCCAACGGCTTCTTTGATTTGTCGCTATTTTAATTAGCATTCCACCTGTTCTCGGCAATATCTTGAGAATTTTCGGTGATGAAACACGCATGGAATACCCGCGTGTCCTTCAGCAAGCCGATACGATCACCGTTACCCGCTTCGGGGCGATGGCGTGATGTGATAGCGTCACTCGACCGCAATAGGTTTTGAACAAGGAGTACGATTTTGGAAGCAATTGGCGCATCGCTAATCGGGTTGCCCTGGTTTCTGGCCTATTTCGCAACTGCGGTCGCCATGACCTTGGTGTATGTGGTCATCTACACTTGGGTGACGCCGCATTCCGAGATCAAGTTGATTCGCGAGGGCAACCAGGCTGCGGCGCTGGCCTTTGTCGGCAGCCTGGTCGGCTTCTGCCTGCCGCTTGCCAGCGCGGTGGCTCATTCTGTGGCGCTGGTGGATTGCGTCATTTGGGGCGTGATCGCAGTCGTGATCCAGGTTGCGATCTTCTTCGTTGTCCGCCTGCCAATTCCCGGTATTTCTGAGCGGATCGAGAAAGGCGATAACGCCAGCGGCCTATGGCTGGGCGCGACGTCGCTCGCCGGTGGTCTGCTCAACGCTGCCGCCATGACGACCTGACTTAGGACGTCGCCCTATCGGCGCATGTTCGCGACTCGGACGGTCAGGTCAGGAACTTACGTTTGTGCGGCGGACTGCGACCAACCGACAAGAAATATGATTACCGAAGAAATCAACGTACCTGGAATTGCAATGGCGGCGGATTTCTGAAAATCAATCGGGGCATCTCCTGAAAACCCGATTGCCGCAACAGCGATAAAGAGGACGGCAAATACAACCCCCGTAGCGCCAATGGCGATCAGTTTCGAAACGGATCGTTTTGTCAGTACCTTGAAAAAGAAACCCTGGAAAATTACGCCGAGCAGTGTCGCGCCAAGTATTTCAGGCATATTCATTATGTCCCATCGTTATTATTATTTGGGTATCGCAAGCGGCCGACCATAGGGTACTGGCCGGGAATGGGATATCTAATTGTGACCGGCGCCTGAAATCATGTGTCGATGCGCTCCCTGAAGGGTGATTTTACTATACCAGGGTAGTCGGTCCAACGTTTACGAGCGCGTGAACTGCCCCGTTTTCAGGAAATGGCACGTTTGCCGGTGAACGGACGGGTTCCATGCAATGAAACTGTGGGTGGCCGGCAGGGCGATATGGTCTTTCATGCCGATCAGCTTCGTCTTTGCCACGGAAACACGGCCGTCATGGGGCGCTGGCACCATATGGTTGGCGACAAAATAGGGCCATCCCCTGCTGCCGGCGATGACGCCGATTTCGTAATAGGGCAGTGCCTGGTTCCGGGAACGGGCGTCGGTGGTCAGTTCCTGTCCCGCCGGACCGTAAAACCACTTATAGGGTGGCAGTTTGTGCAACTGGTCTGCTACTTCGCTGCCACCGTTCGGCGGCCCCAGCATGACGACCCGACCGATGGAATCGACAGGCAGGCGCACCTTTCGCGTCTCGAGAAAATGGCGGACCAGCAAGCCGCCCATAGAATGGGTTACGAAATGGACCTTGCCGGGCGGTTGCCATGCGCCTTCGTCATCGAGCCGTTTCTCAAGATAATCCGACAATGTCGGGATGCCGTGTCGCCGTGACGGGTAGGTAATGCCAAGAGGCGCGAACCCGTTCTTCGCAAGGGCCCGTGCCATGAATGCCATGCTGCGGCTTGTGCGTCCGATTCCGTGCAGCAGGATCACGGTGTCTTGCGCATCGTCGGATCGAGTGTCAGCGGCGTTTTGTGTCATACTGTCCGGGTTGTATGGCGAAGAGATTATTTAGGTTGTACGCATTGAAATCGCAATGGCACGAAGTTGTACTGTTGCCGTGCCCGGGATTGCATATGAACATACCCTCCTCGATAGTAAGGTCGTGGGAAAGTTGAGGGGGAGTGCTATTTCATGCGCATAGTTGAACCGCAGCCGCCGAAATCGGTGGAGCGATGAGCCCATTCGAACTGTCCGAGCCGCAAACACTGCAGGACGCAGTCGCGATGCTCGATGCGTCCGATACCGGTATTCGGCCCATCGCCGGAGGGACGGCGGTGATGTTGATGATGAAAACCGGGATATTCCAACCCGATAGGCTGATTAGCTTGCGTGGTATCGAATCTCGCTACTCCGAAGTCAGTGTCGATGATGCCGGAGATTTGCATATTGGCGCGATGACCCCACTGCGCCGGCTGGAAAAGTCCGAGGAAGCCGCGCAGGCTGCGCCCGTTATTCGCCGCGCGTTGCGCCGGCTGTCCAATGTCCGCGTCCGAAACGTGGCGACGCTCGGCGGGCATCTGGCGCATGGCGACCCGCATCTCGATCTGCCACCAGTGCTGATCGCATTGGGCGCAAGGGCCCTGATCGTCGGGGCCTCCGGTGAGCGGGTTATCGAGATCGAGGACCTGTTTCGCGGATATCTGGAAACGGCGCTTGCGCCGGATGAATTGATTGCGGAGGTCGTCGTACCCGCGCAAGGCACGCGTCGCGCTACTTATATGAAGCATACGACCCGGTCCGCCGATGACTGGCCGGCGCTGGGCATTGCTGTTTCGCTGGAATTGAACGGTGACGAGGTTGGCTCCGCCCGTGTTGCAATCGGGGCAGCGACAGACACGCCGCGGCGACTGAAATCTGTGGAAGCGGCGCTTGCCGGCAAGGCCCTGGCGGATGAAACAATGCAGGCGGCCGGCGATGCGGCTGCGGCAGAAGCGGAAGTGCATTCTGATGCACGCGGCTCCGCGGCTTACAAGCGTGAGCTCATTCGCGTGTTCACCAGGCGGGCAGTCCGCCAGATCATGGAAATGGGAACGGGGGGGGCGGTCTGATGGCAGGTGGTTCTACGACGACAGTCGGGCATTCCTACCCGCGAATGGAGGGCAGGGCCAAGGTTACCGGCCGGGCGGAGTATATTTACAATATGCGGCTGCCTTCGATGCTGCATGCAAAAGTACATCGCAGCCCGATATCGCATGGCCGGATCCTGTCCATCGATACAAGTGAGGCATCGGCGATGCCGGGTGTACACCATGTCATCACCGGCGAGGATGTGAAGAAGGTCCTGCCGGAACCCTATTACGGGCCGGCGTTCCACGATCAACCGATCCTCGCCCTGGACAAGGTGCGCCATTTCGGGGAGCCGGTTGCCGTGGTGCTGGCGACGGATCCGCATATTGCCGAGACGGCGGCGCAGCGTATCGTAGTCGATTACGAAGAGTTGCCGGCGGTGTTCGATGAGGTCGAGGCGTTGACCTCAGACGTCATCGTGCATGAGGAACTTAAACCGGCGGGAACATTTGCCGATCTGAAGCATCTGGCGGGCAAGCGCGATACCAATATCGCGCTGGACTATCACCTGCAGCACGGCGATGCGGACAAGGCCTTTGCCGACGCTGAACATGTTTTCGAACACACTTTCCGTACGCAGCAGACCATGCACACGCCGTTCGAACCGATGGTGGCGCTGGCGGATGTTCGGAACGACCATGCAACGGTTTATTCCTCGACTCAGGGGCCATCCTTTGTGCGCTTTGAACTGGCCCGATTGTTGGGCTGGCCCGAAAGCAATGTGCGGATCAAGACAGCGCATCTGGGCGGCGGCTTTGGCGCCAAGGTTTATGTCAAGGTCGAGGCGCTGGCGATGGCATTGTCGCTGATCGCGCACCGTCCGGTACGGGTGGCGCTGACGATGGAAGAACAGTTCTACACGATTACCAAGCACCCGAGCACTTTCCGGATACAGAGCGCGGTCGACAAGGATGGCAAAGTGATCGGCCGGAAATGTGAGGTGTGGTGGAATGGCGGCGCTTATGCCGATATCGGTCCGCGCGTGACGCAGAAATCCGGTTTCACGGCGGCCGGGCCGTACGATATCGACAATGTGGCGATCGATTCATACGCCTTGTACACCAACAGGCCACCTGCCGGGGCGCTGCGCGGGTTTGGTATACCGCAGCTGGTGTGGGCCTATGAGAGCCATACCGATATCATCGCCCGCGAGTTGGGTATCGACCCTATCGCATTTCGCAAGCAGAACATCCTTCGCAATGGTCGCCCGCAGGCGGTGGGCACGATCGTGAAGGACGGTGAGTTCGAGGCCGTGCTGGATGGCGTGGCGGAGCGGATGAACTGGAACCGACCTTTCGACAAGGGAAGCGGTACGAAATTGCGTGGTCGCGGCGTGGGGCTGGGGTTCAAGGCATCTATTTCGCCGACAACGTCCAGCGCCATTGTCAGCGTCAATGCCGATGGCAGTTGTATCGTCTACTGCAGCACCGTCGATATGGGCCAGGGGTCCGACACGGCGATGGCGCAGATTGCGTCGGAAGTGCTGGATATCCCGATCGAGAAGATCAGGGTGGTCAACCCTGACACCGATGTCACGCCCTATGACATGTCGACGCTGGGTTCCCGCTCTACCTTCCATATGGGGCATGCGGTGCGTCTTGCAGCCGGCGATGCGCGGGATAAATTGCACGCTATGGCGGAGGAAGTCGGGATGCCCGAAGGCAGCAATGCGCCGCTGCCGGAACTGTTCATCCGCAAGTTTGGAATGCGCGCCGGTGCCATCGTCGGGTCGGCCAATTACATTCCAGAATTTTCGCCCCCCAATTACGATACGGGACAATCCACAAACGCGACGCCGTTCTGGATGATCGGTGCGACGGGTGCAGAAGTGGAGGTGGATACCGAAACCGGACAACTGACCATCTTGCGTCTGGTGAACGTCTGCGACATCGGGACACCGATCAACCCCATCGTCGTGGAAACGCAAATTTCGGGAGCTGCGGTCATGCAGCTTGGATTTACCCTGACTGAGAACATGGTCATTGAGAATGGCCAACTCACCAACCCGTCATTGGCGGATTACAAGATTCCCGGGTTTTTCGATATGCCGGACACAATGGAGAACGGATATATCGACGCGGTGCAGGAAAACGGCCCGTTTGGCGCCAAGGGGGCGGGCGAGTCCGGCACCTTCGGCGTATCGCCCGCCATCGCCAACGCAATCGATGATGCGGTGGGGGTGCGGATCTCGGAAATGCCGATTACGGCCGAAGCGGTGTTCCGGGCCCTGCGCGAGAAGCAGGGCAAGCCGCTGGAGGAGAATTGAGATGGGCGGTCAAAAAAAGACGATTGGCTTCACGTTGAACGGTCGGCGGGTCGCGGCGGATATAGGCGTTCACCAGAACCTGACTGAAGTGCTGCAGGAAGAGTTCGGATTGTTCGGCGCGCGGGAAAGCTGCGGACAGGGGCTCTGTGGCTGCTGCACTGTGTTGGTCAACGGAATCGCGGTCACCAGTTGTCTGTCGCTGGCGGCCTTTGCGGATGGCGCGGACATCACGACCATCGAAGGCATCGCTGACGGGGAGACACTGAGTGCCGAACAGGATGCCTTCATTGAAACCGGCGCCCTGCAGTGCGGCTATTGTACCCCGGGGTTCATTCTAATGACCAAGCAGTTGCTGGACGAAAATCCCGACCCGGATGACGACGCGATAATGCACTATCTTTCTGGAAACCTTTGCCGTTGCGGCGCCTATCCGGAAATTCTGAAAGCGGTAAAGCTGGCCGCGCAAAAGCGAAAGGCAGGATAGGACATGGCTGATACGCCACTGATCGAACGGATAGAACTGACCGCTTTCGAGGTGACGATCCCGGATATGACCTCGGATGCGGCAGGCTTCGGTATCGCCTATGCCCCGGGTGCGGCGACACCGCAACTGCGCTTTGCGGTGCGAATATTCACGGATACGGGCGTTGTTGGCGAATATGTGCCGGGCAGGGGCCGTGCGAAGGTCATCATGACCGCCTGCGAGGCGCTGGCGCATCGGCTGCTGGGCAAGCCGGCGTTGCAGCGTGAGCGGCATTACCGCGACATGCGAAAGTTGACCAAGCATATTGGAGAAGTCGGCATCGGCGCGCTCGATATCGCGCTCTGGGATCTGGCGGGCAAGCATTACGATGCCTCGGTCGGTGAATTGCTGGGGGGCTACCGCAAGCGGTTGCCGGCCTATGCCAGCACAATCCATGGCGACCGCCTGCCGAAAGGGCTTTCCAGCCCCGGAGCGTATGCCGATTTTGCCGATCAGTGCTATGATATGGGCTATCGGGCCTTCAAGATGCATGGCTGGCACGGTGATCTGGCGGAAGAATCGGCGATGATCCGCGAGGTGGCCCGGCGGGTCGGGGACCGCATGGTGATCATGTATGACGGTTCGGGACACCTGAAAACGCTGGCGGATGCCATCCAGCTTGGCAAGGTCTGCGATGAATGCGGACTGTACTGGATCGAAGACCCCTATGCCGATGGTGGGGTTTCGGTGCGCGGGCATCAGGTACTGAAGGAATATATCAACACACCAGTGCTGATTACCGAACATGTGCGGAATCTGGAGACAACAACCGATATGCTGGTTGCCGGGGCGACGGATTTTGCCCGGGCTGACCCTGATTATGATGGCGGCATTACGGGGTGTCACAAGGTGGCAATTGCGGCTGAAGGGTTGGGAATGGACTGCGAAATTCATTCCTGTGGACCGGCGATGCGGCAATTGATGGCCGCCTGCCGCAATTCGAATTATTACGAAATCAATCTGGTACATCCGGCGTGCCCGAATGCCTGGTCGCTTCCATTCTACAAAGGCGGATATACCGATCAGCTCGACTGTATTGGCGCTGATGGCTGTGTTGATGTCCCGGATGGGCCCGGGATGGGGGTCGAGTATGATTGGGACGCAATAGCGAAGGCTACGGTGGGGACACTCGTAATTGCCTGAAAGTCAGGATTGTGCGGTTGCGAAGAGTCTATCGTGACGCTGTCAATATGGTGATATATGATGGAGTACAGGCTGATATCGTTCGGTCGGCGCGATGTAGGCGTTGTGTCAACGCCGGAGTAAAAATACACCATTGGCCGGAGTAAAAGTACACCACTTTGTATGATGTAATACTCGGTGTTGCGGGTTGTCCCGTTAGTCCATAGGAGGGACCCGTGCTGCTTTGCGTAGCGCTTTAGCGTTACGCGGAGCGAAGCAGCGCGGGAGGTGCCTGTGGGCCCACCGGGTCAACCATGTTCTCGTTGGTCAGGTTTTTTGGGGGGTCTGCCGTTTTTGGCTCTGGTTCAGGCGGTAACTGTCGCCGTTCATCTCGAGGATATGAACGTGGTGGGTTAGGCGGTCGAGCAAAGCCCCTGTCAGGCGTTCGGATCCGAACACCTCGGTCCATTCATCGAAGGGGAGATTGCTGGTCAGCAGGGTTGAGCCACGCTCGTAACGCTGAGAGAACACCTCGAATAAAAGCTCGGCCCCTGTTTTGCTGAGTGGCACGAAGCCCAGCTCATCGATAATCAGCAGCTTGTATTTTGCCAATTGTTTTTGGAACCGCAGCAGGCGTTTCTCATCCCTGGCCTCCATCAACTCGTGGACCAGGGCGGCCGCCGTGGTAAATCCAACACTGAGGCCTTTCTGGCAAGCCGCCAGGCCGAGACCGAGGGCGATATGGGTTTTACCGGTGCCTGAGTTACCGAGCGCGATAACGTTCTCACGTCGCTCGACATATTCACATCGGGCCAGTTCTAGAACCATCATCTTGTTCAGCGATGGGATGGCTTTGAAGTCGAAGCTGTCCAGACTTTTGACGGCGGGGAACTTGGCCAGTCTGATCCGCCGTTCGACCATGCGGCGTTCCCGGTCGATCAATTCCAGTTCGGTCAGGCGGACGAGATAGCGGACATGATCGACACCCTCGGCGGCGCATTGGCGGGCCAGCTTGTCGTATTCCCTGAGGAAGGTGGGGAGCCTGAGCGCTTTCAGGTGATGGGATAGCAAGAGCTGTGGCGTATCGGTCATAATGCACCGCCCATTACTTCCTTATCAGAGCTATCGGTTCTCTTCGCCCCGTGCAGTAAGTTCATGTAACTGGCCGCCGATGTCGTCGCCACCTGAGCCCGTGGCAGATAAGGATAGATGTCCAGATTGAGCTTTGGCGGACGCCGCTCTATGCGGCACAGCAGCAGATGTTTAACGGCGTCAAAGCTAATCGCGCTTAAGCGCAGGGCATCTCTGATCGCGCCATGTAGGTCATTGAGGTCGAATATCTCAAGCAGCCTTAGGACCTGTACGTACTCCCGCTTCCCCGGTTTGCCCATCCGGGCTTCAAGGAGGCGACGCAGAGTTACGAATACATCTGGCAGATCCCAACCCACCAACGGCGCCGCCTGGTCCAGGGCACCGACCTTCTTCTCCAGCAAAGGCAGATAGTGGATCGGGTTGAAGATCAGATCCTCCCGATCATAGGAACGGGGATGACGAGCGATCTCCTCACTGGCGCAGCCGATGATGACCTCATGGACATAGCTACGGACCCAGACGTCCTGATGGCCAAAGGCGACGGGCACCGAATAATCATTGTTTCGATACCGTACCAGGGATAGGGAACTGACCCGCGTGGCCTGTCTATCACAGGCATCGAACAGGACGGGAGGCAAGTCTGCCAGCACATCCTGATCACGAACAAGCCGCGCACCGATACTCTCGCGCTCGCCACGCAAAACATCACGTTGGCGCTTGCGGCATTGCTCTTCCAGGTGAGCATTGAAGGCATCCCAACTCTCGAACTGTGGAACCGGCACCATGAAGTTCCGGCGGGCAAAACCGACGATGCCTTCCACGTTACCCTTGTCGTTCCCTTTGGCTGGGCGGCCATAACGATCTTCAAAAAGATAATGAGACTGGAGGCCGCTGAATGCCCGTGTCCGTTGTCGTGTGCCATCTGGCAATATCCGCGCCACCAGAACCTTGTCGTTATCATACAGGATCGATTTAGGGATGCCGCCAAAGAAGCTGAAGGCCCTGTTGTGGCCATCTAGCCATGCTTCCGTGGTCGCTGCGGGATAAGCACAAACGAAACAGGCGTCGCTATGAGGAAGGCTCATGACAAAATAATGGGCCCGGCACTGGATGCCGCCGATGACTGCATCCGCTTCACCAAAATCTGCCTGGGCATGGCCCGGAGAATGGCTCAACGGCACGTACATCTCCCGCTGACGTTGCCGGGCGGCAAAAACATAATCCTTCACGATGGTGATGCCACCGGCAAAGCCATATTCATCACGAAGCCGCTCAAAGATCCGCTTCGACGTATGACGCTGCTTCTTCAGACGTTTGGTATCGTCCTCAAGGATCTGGTCGATAATACCGACAAACGGATCAAGCTTGGGCCGGTTCGGCGCCTTCTTGCGGCGATAGCCAGGTGGGGTCGAGAACGCCAACATCTTATCAACCGTGCGACGGTCAATGCCGAACAACCTTGCCGCTTCGCGGCGGCTCATACCTTGAATTTTTACCGCATAACGCACGCGACCATACAATTCCACTTGCTTCATCCCCGCCCTCTGCAAAATGCAGAAAGCTTACCACTGGCGGATTTTTACTCCGGCCAACAACCAGACAATCTGGCCGCTTCAGTGGTGGATTATTGCTCCGGCGTTCTCAGAGCGATTGGCCACTGATTTTTTCAACAATCAGGCCGGCCCAGTCGATAGCGGTGCTGTATTGCCAGCGGTCGCCAGGATCGAACAGAAGCGGTGTCATCAGTCCCCGAATATCGCCACTGTTGGATGTCGGCAGCTGTGTTGTTTCTACATAACGTTTGATGGAAATATCCCAGTTTGCATAGCCGAAGCCCGCAG
>CALSRA010000019.1 GCA_943788635.1 uncultured Alphaproteobacteria bacterium
GTTGGCGTCGATACGCCACGCCTTTCCCCGGTTGCGCCATGTTTTCGCCGATGGTGGTTACGCGGGACGCGAAGTTGCGCGACGCGCTGGCCAAACGTGGGAAGTGGACCGTGCAGATCGTCAAGCGCTCCGACGCCGCCAAGGGGTTCGTATTGTTGCCCCGCCGCTGGGTGGTTGAGCGCACCTTCGCTTGGCTCGGTCGTAACCGCCGTCTCGCCAAAGATTTCGAGGAAACCATCGAAAAGCGCGGAGGCATGGCTCCTGATCGCCAGCATTCAACTGCTCGCCCGACGATTGGCAAGAGCATGAAAACATGGATATCATTTCGAGTCAGACTCTAAGCGGCGTCAGCCGTGTTTTTGCTTCGACAGGTAGCCGATCATCGTATCGACATCCGATACCTCGAACGGGTCGTCTTCGGCGTTGTCGCAGTAACCCGGCTCGACGAACATCTGCTTGATGTCACCGTCATCGACCAGCATCGAATAGCGCCAGCTGCGGTGTCCGAAACCGAGATTGTCCTTGTCGACGAGCATGCCCATCTTGCGGGTGAATTCCCCGGAGCCATCCGGCAGCAATGGTGACGTTCTGTACATCCTGCGCCTTGCCCCACTGGAACATGACGAACGCTTCATTCACCGACAGGCAGATGACTTCGTCTACGCCCTTTTCCTTCAGCGCCGCGCACTGGTTTTCGTAACCGGGGAGGTGGGTTGAACTGCAGGTCGGGGGTGAAAGCCCCCGGCAGCGCGAACAGGCACGACGCGGCGTCCCTTGAAAATCTCGTCGGTGCTCCGGTTCTGCCAGCGGTAAGGGTTCGGCCCCTCGACGGTTTCATCCCGGACACGGGTTTTGAAGGTGACGTCGGGGACGCGTTTGGGGGTATCGATCATCGGGCTGCTCCTTGGCGATTGGTTGTCGTCGTCTGATGCAACAGATATAGGGGGCAAAATAAAATCGTTCCAATGAGAAAAAATTTTGATATAAATCGGTTATGGCGATTAATTATCCCCAAACCCCTGAAGCAGCTGCGATATCTGACGGCATTGCTGGAGGCAGGGCATTTCGGACGCGCGGCGGAAACCTGCCTGGTGACCCAATCCACGCTGAGCGCCGCGATTGCCGAGCTGGAAACGTTGCTGCGGTGCTGTGCTCGGTTGAGCGGACCAAGCGACGCGTCGCCTTCACGCCGCTTGGAGAGGAAGTTGTCGCTATGGCGCGACCGATTCTGCAGGGCGTTGAGGATATCATGCAATTGGCGGAGACAGCGCAGGAGCCCCTGACAGGGCCATTGCGGATGGGGGTTATTCCGACCATCAGCCCGTTCCTGTTACCGCAGATTTTGCCGCTGCTGCGCAAGGCTTATCCGGGCCTGCAGCTCTATCTGATGGAAGACCTGACGGCGGCGCTGCTCGAGCAACTGGAAACGGGCTCGCTTGACGTCGTATTGCTGGCCTTGCCGTTATGACGCCGCCAATATTGAAACAATGTCGCTGTTTGAGGACCCGTTTTTCGCTCGTCTGTCGTGCGGATGATCCGATGGCGGATCTCAAGCAGATTGCGTCGACCGACCTGTCACCGGATTCGCTGCTATTGCTGGCCGACGGGCATTGCCTGCGCGACCCACGCCCTGAGCGTCTGTTCACTGCGACCGCAAGCGCCGCGCGGGCAGGGTCCGTTCGAGGCGACGTCATTGTTTACGCTGGTACAAATGGTTGCCAATGGATTGGGGGCAACGCTGGCACCGCAGCTTGCATTGGATGCCGGTATTCTGGATGGCACCGGGCTGGTTGTGCGGGAATTGCGGGATGCACATGCCTGTCGTGAAATCGGGGCTGGCATGGCGGGCGCGGCAGCCGGCGGAAAGCCGAGTACCAGACGCTGGGGCAGGCTTTACTTGCGGAAAGCGGCTGCCCAGGGTTTGTCCGGCGCCGTCAGCCAGGCCGCGCGGGCGTTAGGTCCCTCCCAGGCTGCGGGGTTTAGCGGGAACTTGGGCAACTGACCGCCAAGCGCGGTGATGATCTGATCGGCGGCGGAATGGGGCCAGCCGGTTGGTTGCCTCGACCGACATGCCGGCGATATGCGGCGACAGGACGATCTTCTCATGGGTCAGGACCGGATGGCCCCGGTGCGAGGGGTTCGGGATAGACGACATCCAGGGCCCCGCTGCGGCGACCGGACCATTGTCCAGCGCTTTTACCAGCGCGTCGAGGTCCAGCAACTGACCGCGCGCGGCGTTCACGACGACTGCGCCTTCCGGCATCGCCCCGCAGTTGTTCCGTGCTGATCATATTACGGGTTTCGTCCCGTCAACTCCGCGCAATGGCAAAGGATGCGGCAGTCCGACAGCATCGCGTTGAGGTCGTTCATGAGCGTGGACGCCGCTGGTCAGCGCCAGCCGCGGATCGACATTGGGGTCATAGGCCAGCACGCGGCAATTGAAGCCCATGGATCAGTTTGCGAGCGAGTTCGGACCCTATATAGCCGAGTCCGACCAGGCCGACGGTCTTGCCTTCAAGTTCGAATATGTCTAGCCCCGTGCGCTGGTTCCAGGCACTGCCATCCCGCGCGGATGAATCGCCCCAGCGGATCTGCTTCAGCGCCGCCATCATCAGCATGAGCGAATGTTCGGCCACGGGCGTGCCGCCCGAAGCCCTGATGGTTCACGACCAGGATGCCCCGCGCGGTCGCGGCCGGGATATCGATATTATCTGTTCCGAATCCGGAAGTAGAAACGATGGCGAGGTCGCCGGCGGCGTCAAGGATATCCTCGGTGACCCGTTCCGGTGTGCGGACCCAGAGCGCCTTGGCACCCTGCAGTTCCTTGACCAGTTCCTGGGCATCGGAACTGTCGACAATGACAATGTCCTTGCCGGCATCCGTGAGCAGTTTGTGCCCGGTCTGGTCGTACATGGGGCGCCAGAGGACGATCTTGTCAGCCATGCGTCGGGCCTTTCTGCTATTAAATCGGGCGCACAGGCTATGCTGGAAGGCCTGAAACGAACAAGTGGTTTATCCCGATCCGACACAGAAATGGAGACATGTGATGCTGACCCGTCTGCAGGGCCTTGTAATGATCGTGAACACATTGCTGCCGTTGGCGCTACTCCTGGGCATTACCGTGGCATTTGTTTCCTGGAAGGGCGTTTTCGAAGAGCGCTGGCAAACGGTCGAACCGCAGCTTGTCGCGATCCGGGATTCCGCAAACCAGTCCGTTATCCTGGTGCAGGCGACGGCGGACCGGGTAACCACGCATCTGGCTTCGGCGGGTGAGGGGCTGGATGCTGTGGGGAAGGAATTCGCCAAGGCCGCCGTGACGGTCGAACCGGTTTTGCAGACGATGGAACAGATAACGGTGCCGGGTTTGAAAGTAACGACTATCCATAAAGCGATATGCGGGCATCAGTTGAAATTCGGTAAGAAACCGAAACCGATCAACTGCTGGCCCCAGGTTACGCTCACGGAAAGCCGGTTCGGTGAAACGCTCGCAAAGCCTTTTCGCGATGCCGATGGTGTCATGGCGACGGCGGCGCAACCATTGACGGACGTCAAGCTCGCGCTGGATGAACTGGGCGTTCTCGGTCAGTTGCCGGAAAAGGCCGAACAGGCGCAGGCGGCACTGGGCATCGTCGCTACGGAAGCGTTGCGTCTGGCCGATCCTTTGGGCGCGATCCTGGAGGCCTGCGGCTATATCGCCATTTTCCTGCTGGTCTGGTTTGGCGTACAGTTTGTTGTGCGGGGCGCCGGGCAATTACGCGATGGTTTCCGGTTGCTGGCTGGAGGCGACGTGAAGGCGGCTTGAAGCGCCGCCAGAAAAAGTTACGGAACAAATGTACCTCTATCTTCCCATTGCCGAAATCTCGGTAAATATCTTTGTGTTTATCGGCCTTGGTGCCGGTATCGGGGTGTTGTCGAGTATTTTTGGTGTCGGTGGTGGATTCCTGATGACGCCGCTTCTCATCTTTCTGGGAGTGCCGCCGGCTGTCGCGGTCGCGAGCGGCGCCAATCTGATCCTGGCATCCTCTGTTTCAGGCGCCTATGCGCACTGGAAGCGCGGCAATGTCGATGTAAAGATGGGCGTGATCCTGATACTCGGCGGCCTTATCGGGTCAACGGGCGGGGTTCAGCTTTTCGCCCTGCTGCAGGGTCTCGGGCAGGTCGATCTGGTCGTCATGCTCTGTTACGTCGTGTTCCTTGGCGCGATCGGTCTGCTGATGCTGGTTGAAAGCGTGCGGACCATGCGCAAGAGCAACACGAACCGGCTTCGAAAGCTGCATCAGCATACCTGGTTGCATGGTCTGCCGTTCAAGATGCGGTTTCGGCGTTCGAAACTTTACATCAGTGCGCTGTTGCCGTTGGCGATCGGTGTCGCGGTCGGCGTGCTATCGGCGATTATGGGCGTTGGCGGCGGGTTCATTATGGTGCCAGCAATGATTTACCTGCTCGGCATGCCAACCTCGGTCATGGTTGGGACCTCACTGCTGCAGATTATGTTTGTGACCGGCAACGCGACCTTCTTTCACGCGCAGATGAGTCAGAGTGTGGATGTTGTCCTGGCGCTGGTGCTGCTGGTCGGCGCCGTTGTCGGCGCGCAGTTCGGTGCCGGTATCGGCGAAAAGATACGCGGTGAACAACTTCGCGCGATGCTTGCGGTTATCGTTTTGACCGTCTGCGCCAAAATTGTTTTTGACCTCTGCGTCACGCCATCCAATCTATATACGTTGGAAACGGCGGTAATTATTCGGTAATTCCATCTTTATTTGTTCGATGGGAACGCCGTTTCGCCATTTTTTCGGTTTTCTTGAAATGGCGGCTTGCAGGGCAATTATCCCTTGGCATAACGTATACCACCGAATTTCGGGCTTGTTTTGCACGGTCACTGAGACGCATTCATGACACCAGCCGTCGCCATTGTTCAACCGATAGAAGATGTCCTCAGCCTGAAGGACAGGACCTATGACGCGTTGAAGCAGGCGATTACGGCGATGGACATTTATGCGAGCCCGGACGAACCCCGGCTGGACGAGCGCACATTGTCCGAACAGCTTGGTGTCAGCCGCACGCCGATCCGTGAAGCCATCGCACGGCTGGAACAGGAAGGGCTGGTGCGGATTGTGCCGCGCCGTGGCGTGTTTGTCGTCCGCAAGCCGAAGCGGGAAATTCTGCAGATGATTACGGTCTGGGCCGCGCTGGAAAGCATGGCGGCACGGCTGATTACCCTGAACGCCACGGATGCCGAAATCGCGTCACTGCGCACCCTGTTCGCAACCCCGGACGGCGATCAGGTGCAGGCGAATATCGACGAGTATTCAGATCGCAATATCCGGTTTCATCAGGCGTTGCTGCGGATGAGCCATTGCGACCTGCTGATCGAAACGGCGAATAACCTGTTTATTCATATGCGGGCGATCCGGGCCAAGACGATTGCCGAAAATGACCGCGCCAGCCGGTCCATCATCGATCATATGAATATCATCGAAGCACTGGAACAACGCGATACGGAGTTCGCGGAGAAACTGGCGCGGCAGCACACGCTCGACCTTGCCGCGCATGTCGAACAGAACGTGCATTATCTGGATTAAAACGAAGACTTAGTTGCCCGGCACCGGGCGTAGGGGAGGTTAGTATGGCTGAAGAAATCGCGCCGGACGCGACGTTAACGGATGGCTTCAATCTTGTTATCGACGCATTGCAGTTGAACGACATCAACACGGTTTACAATGTGCCCGGGATTCCGATTACGGATCTGGGCCGGTACATGCAGGGCGCGGGTATGCGGGTTCTGTCATTCCGGCATGAACAGAATGCCGGTTATGCCGCGGCCATTGCCGGGTACCTGACACAAAAGCCGGGTGTCTGCATGACCGTTTCCGCGCCGGGTTTCCTCAACGGGTTGACCGCGCTTGCCCATGCGACGACCAACTGCTTTCCGATGATCCTGATCAGTGGCTCGTCGGAACGCGAAATCGTCGACCTGCAGCAGGGCGATTATGAGGAAATGGACCAGCTGGCCATCGCCAAACCCCTTTGCAAGGCGGCGTACCGCGTTCTGAATGTGGAAGACATCGGGATTGGCATTGCACGGGCAATCCGCGCTGCGGTTTCCGGCCGTCCGGGCGGGGTTTATCTCGACTTTCCGGCGAAGCTTTTCGGGCAGGTCATGGAAGTGGCGGCCGGCGAGAAGACACTGGTCAAGGTCATTGACGCGGCACCGCGGCAGTTGCCCGCACCGGAATCGGTCGCGCGAGCGCTCGACGTGCTCAAGGGGGCCGAGCGCCCCTTGATCATCCTGGGCAAGGGCGCCGCTTATGCGCAGGCTGACGAGGCAATCCGCACCTTTGTCGAAAAGAGTGGCATCCCCTACCTGCCGATGAGCATGGCCAAGGGGCTGTTGCCGGACACGCATCCGCAGTCAGCCGGTGCGGCACGTTCGCTCGCCCTGAAGGAAAGCGATGTCGTGATGCTGATCGGGGCCCGGCTTAACTGGCTGCTGTCGCACGGTAAGGGCAAGACTTGGGGGGACAAGCCGAAGAAGTTCATCCAGGTCGATATCGAGCCCAAGGAAATGGACAGCAATGTCGAAATCGTGGCGCCGCTGGTTGGCGATATCGCGTCCTGCGTAGGGGCGCTGCTGGACGGTATGGGCAAGGATTGGTCCGCGCCGCCGTCCGACTGGACCGGTGCGGTTCGGGAGAAGGTTGAAACCAACGTCGCCCGGATGGCGCCAAGGCTGCAGAACAATAACGTGCCGATGGACTATCAGGGCGCGCTTGGCGTGTTACGGACGATCATCAAGGAACGGCCCGACGCGATGCTGGTCAACGAAGGCGCCAATACGCTCGATTTCGCCCGCAGCATCATCGACATGTACAAGCCCCGCAAGCGGCTTGATGTGGGTACCTGGGGCGTCATGGGCGTCGGTATGGGCATGGCGATTGCCGCAGCCGTGGAAACGGGCAATCCCGTGCTGGCTGTCGAAGGCGACAGCGCCTTTGGATTTTCCGGCATGGAGATCGAAACCATCTGCCGCTACAACCTGCCGGTCTGTGTCGTCGTCTTCAACAATGGCGGGATCTATCAGGGCACCGGGGTCAACCCTTCGGGTGGTGAGGATGTCTCGACGACCGTGTTCGTCAAGGATTCCCGCTACGACATGATGATGCAGGGTTTCGGCGGTGTCGGTGTCACGGCAACTTCCCCGGATGAACTGAAACAGGCCGTCAACGCGGCTATGGATTCCGGCAAGCCGACCCTCGTCAATGCCGTCATTGATGAATCTGCCGGTACCGAAAGCGGCCGTATCGGCAACCTTAATCCGCAAAGCGTCGTGGCGCGCAAATAGCCGCGCTCTTTCGAAACTCACAGCAAGAACAGGAACGATGTAATGAGCAAAGCTTTGGAAGGGGTCAAGATTCTCGATATGACCCATGTGCAGTCCGGCCCGACCTGTACCCAGCTTCTGGCCTGGTTCGGCGCGGATGTCATCAAGGTCGAACGCCCCGGCGTGGGCGATGCGACACGGGGGCAGTTGCAGGATATCCCCGACGTGGACAGCCTTTATTTCACCATGCTGAACCACAACAAGCGCGGTATGACGCTGAACACCAAGTCGGATTCCGGCAAGGAAATTTTCGAAAAGCTGATCAAGCATTGCGATGTGCTGGTCGAAAATTTCGCACCGGGCGCGATGGACCGGATGGGCTTTTCCTGGGAACGGATCCAGGAACTGAACCCGCGCATGATCTATGCCTCGATCAAGGGGTTTGGCCCCGGAAAATATGAAGACTGCAAGGTCTATGAGAACGTCGCGCAATGTACCGGCGGTTCCGCATCGACGACCGGCATGATTGGTGATGTACCGCTGGTAACCGGTGCGCAGATCGGCGATTCCGGTACCGGGCTGCACCTGGCGCTGGGCATCGTTACCGCCCTTTTCCATCGGACGCATTCCGGCGTCGGGCAGCGCGTCGAATGCGCCATGCAGGACGGCGTGCTGAACCTTTGCCGGGTCAAACTGCGCGACCAGCAGCGGCTGGATCATGGGCCGTTGACGGAGTATCCGCAGTATCCGAATGGTGAGTTCGGCGAGGCTGCGCCCCGCGCGGGCAATGCGTCGGGTGGCGGGCAGCCGGGTTGGATCGTTAAGTGCAAGGGATGGGAAACCGACCCGGACGCTTATATCTACGTGATCGCGCAGGCGGCCGCTTTCGCTAGCCTGGCCAAGGAAATCGGCCATGAAGACTGGTTGGAAGATCCGGAATGGAATACGCCGAAGGCGCGTTTGCCGAAACTGGAAACCATGTTCGCGGAAATCGAAAAATGGACGATGACCAAGACCAAGTTTGACGTCATGGACACGCTCAATCCGCTGAATGTGCCCTGTGGTCCGATCCTGTCGATGAAGGAACTGGCGGCGGAACCATCCCTGCGTGAAACCGGAACGGTTGTTGAAGTCGATCACCCGGAGCGGGGCAAGTACCTGTCCATCGGCAATCCGATCAAACTGTCGGCATCGCCGTCAGATGTGAAACGGTCGCCGCTGCTGGGCGAACACACAGATGAAGTGCTGCGCGAACTGGGGCTCGACGACAGCGCCATCGCAACGGTACGTGAAGCGGGCGCCGTATAGCGTCGCAATAAAACAAGGGAGGATTTCAAAATGCGGATTGTCATACATGGGCAGCAGGCCTTTGGCGAAGCGGTACTGAAGGCATTGCTGGAACGCGGCGACGATGTCATCGCCGTTTATTGTGCGCCGGACAAGGATGGCCGGCCAATGGACCCGATCAAGACATTGGCGTTGGAGCACGGGTTGCCGATCTACCAGCCGGTATCGTTCAAGGAGCCGACGGTCTGGGCCGAATGCGAGGCGCTGAAGCCCGATATCGGTGTCATGGCCTATGTCACCAAGTTTGTGCCGGAGGAATTCCTGAACATTCCGACCCATGGCACGATCCAGTATCATCCGTCGCTGTTGCCGCTGCATCGCGGACCCAGTTCGATCAACTGGCCGATTATCATGGGCTCCGAGAAAACCGGTCTCAGTATTTTCTGGCCTGATAACGGGCTCGATACCGGCCCGATCGTGCTGCAGAAGGAAGTTGAAATCGGCCCCGACGATACGCTCGGCAGTGTCTACTTCAACAAACTGTTCCCGATGGGTGTGGATGCGATGCTCGAAGGCGTCGATCTGGTAGCCGCGGGGAAGGCACCCCGGGATGTGCAGGATGAGTCCAAGCAGACTTATGAAAGCTGGTGCCGCAAGGACGATGGCAAGATCGACTGGAACAAGCCGGTTGCCGAAGTTTACAACCTGATCCGGGGCACCAACCCGCAGCCTGGTGCCTGGACGACTCATGGCGGCAAGGAACTGCAGGTATTCGACAGTCGCCGATCCGATGCAACAGGCGGCGCACCCGGCGAAGTGATTGCCGTCAGTGATGACGGGATTACCGTTGCGGCGATCGGTGGATCGATCCTGGTGCAGCGTGTGCGTCCGGAAGGTGACAAGAAGATCACGGCCAAAGACTTCATTGCCAGCAGCGGTATCGCTGTCGGCGCGACCCTGGGTTAGGCCTGGGCCGTCGTGAAGTATTCTTTGGGTGGCGTTCGGGTCAGCGGTGAAGACTATTTCATCGCGCCCAGCGCTGCCGTGATCGGCGACGTGCATCTGGCGAAGCGGTCCAGCGTATGGTGGAACGCGGTGCTGCGCGGCGACAATGAACCCATTTACGTCGGGGAAAATTCCAATGTGCAGGATGGCTGTATCCTGCACACCGATCCGGGACAACCGCTGACGATTGGCGCGAATGTGACCGTGGGACATGGCGCGATTCTGCATGGCAGCACGATCGGAGACGGATCGCTGATCGGTATCGGTGCGATTGTGCTGAACGGTGTGAAGGTGGGACGGAACTGCATCATCGGGGCGCGGTCGCTGGTTCCGGATTTGAAGGAAATTCCCGATAATTCGGTTGTGATGGGAACGCCCGGCAGGGTCATCCGCCAGACAACCGCGGCGGATACGGCGATGATCAAGGAAACGGTTGATTTTTACGTCGCCAATCAATCGCGGTTTCGCGAGGGGCTGCAGGTCGACGAATAGATTGCACTGTCAGCCAATCTGCGCCACATAGCCCCTGTTCGTGAAAACAGGAGTGCAGAAGGATGACTCGCATCACAAGGCGCAAGCCACCGAAACGGCGAAACGCGCTTGCCACCATTGTCCGGCGTCTCGGGCATGGCATAAAACCAAGCGGCAAGCTTTATCGGCGTCTGCCGAAACACAAAAACCCCCGCCCCCAGGACGGGGGTTTTTCAATGCGCGAACGGGGTGACTGTGATGTGCGCATCCCGTTATGGTGCACTGCCTAATGGGGAGTAGAGAAATGCCGGAACTCAAATCAGAATACCTGTTCACGATCACCGTCGGGGTGGCGCAGTTCATTGATGTCGGGCAGACCCAGTTCGGCACCCGCCATATCGACCTGCTGGGGCCGGGCAGTTTTGAAGGACCGCGACTGCGCGGTGAGGTGCTGGCCGGCGGTATGGACCAGAAGCTGGTCCGTTCCGATGGCGCGATGACGCCGAATGTCCGCATGATGCTGCGCACCGACGATGATGCGCTGATCCATATGTATTACACCGGTGTCCGGCATGGCACACCGGAGGTCATGCAGCGGATCGCAGATGGCGAAATGGTCGATCCGTCAGAATATTATTTGCGGAACGCGCCATTTTTCGAAACCGCCGCCCGCAAATATGAATGGCTGAACCGAATTGTTTCGGTCGGCGTCGGTCGGCGGTTGCCGGACAAGGCGCTCTACGACGTGTTTGAAATCCTCTAGGCCTGACCCGGCCAGGATCCGGCGGCGACCCGTTCGCTGACGGATTGCCGAATTGTATCCGCGAGGGTGCGGGCGGCGAGGGAGGGGCGTCCGAATGCCGGGGTCGCAAGGGTGACCTGCCAGACAATTTCGGGTGCGGAAATCGGCGCGGCGGTCAGTTCGCCACGGTCCACTTCATTACGGATGGCGGCGTAGGGCAGGATTGAAATACCCTGACCGGCGCGCAGCAGGGCCTTGTGCACGTTCAGCGAGTTTGCCTCTATCGCCGGGATTAGGTCGATTTGCGCGGCGCTGGCGGCGGATTCAATGACATCGCGCAGGCGTTGCCCCGGGCTGGCGGTGATCAGGCGTGTCAGGTCGAGGTCTGCCAGCGCGCAGGGACGTTCCGTTCGCAGAGTCATTTCCGGCGGGCCAATAGCGTAGAGTTTTTCTGCGACGAGGGCTTCGCAGCGGATGCGCCGGTCCGGCTGTGGGTCATAGAGTATGGCGAGATCGACACGTCCACTGACCAGCCACTCCTCGATATAGCCGGTGAAACCCTCGACGATTTCGATCCGGACCCCGGGATGTTCGCGTTTGTATCCCGCGATCAGGTCTCCCAGCAGGAAATCGGTCATTGCCGGCGCGATGGCCAGGGCGACCGGGCCGGAAACGGTGCCGGACCGGGCGCGAAATTCTTCCAGTGTACGATCTGTTTCGCGCAGAATATCCTGTGCGCGTAACAGGAAGGCCTTCCCGTCATCGGTCAGATCTATGCCCCGGCTGTGACGGTCGAACAGCTTCGTTTCCAGGGTTGCCTCGAGCATCTGGATCTGTCGGGTCAATGCGGGTTGTGCGATGCGCAGGCGGTCTGCCGCTTTCGAGAAGCTGCCACAGCCCGTGATTTCAAGGAAGGTTCGCAATTGCCTGAGATCGAACATATTTATCCATCAAAAAATTATATAGAAACTATGCTGGTGATATATTTGTTTTATCTTATTGATGGTGTCAATGATGTGGTCTGTGACGGAACCGAGGGAGACGAAATATGTCTGATATCGACATGCTGAAGCGCGAAACCAAAGCGGTGCTGTTCGATCAGTACGGGACAGTGGTCGATATGCAGACCGGGTTGACCGAAGTCGTCCGTGCATATTTTACGAAGAAAGGCGTCACGACAGATCCACACCGCTTCGTAACATGGTGGCGCCGGACGCATTTTGAGAATTCGATGATCGATTCGCTCTGCGATCGCGGGCACACGCCGTACCGGGAAATCGGTCACCGTTCGGTGGATTTTGCGCTGAACCGTGCGGGCGTGGAACATACTTCGGCCGAAGTCGAGGAACTGGTCGAAGCCATTGTGCGGTTGGAACCGTTTCCCGAAGTACCCGACGCGCTAACCCGGCTGACGCAGAACTACCGCCTGGCCATTTTGTCGAATGGCGACCGTGACATGCTGCAGAAGGCCAAGCCGTATATCGGGTTCGCATTTGATGAAACCATATCGGTGGAAGAGGCGGGTTATTTCAAACCGCATTTCCGGACCTATGAAGTCGCGGCGGAAATTCTTGATCTCGACCGGTCGTCGATCCTGTTCGTCGCCAATCACACCTTCGACTGCACCGGCGCCAAATCCTTCGGCATGCGCACGGCTTTTATCGACCGCCGCAAACGCCCCTTCGGTCAGACACCACACCAGCCTGACCTGATCGTCAGCGATATGGGCGAACTGGCAGATTTGATGACGTAGCCGTGGTGGCGGGATAGTCTGGCTGGCCGCAAGGAAGCGCCTGCTCATGACATCATTCGCCACAAGCCACGAAAACGCCAAGTTCAAGGGCATCATCCTGATGGTGCTCAGCACGCTGTTCATGGGACTGAACAACGCGTTGTTGAAATGGCTGAGCGATACGATCCCCGCGACGCAACTGCTGAGCATGCGCTCGGCCGTGATCTGCCTGATCATTCTGGCGATCGCGGCGCGTTATCGCAGCCTTGCGGTGATCCGCATCGGCAACCCGCGGGGGCATCTGCTGTGGGGCGGTGTCCAGTTTATCAACGGCATTTTGTTTATCCTCGCGGTCGCTGTATTGCCGCTGGCGGACACCATCGCGCTGACTTTCGCCGGCCCGTTGTTTCTGACCGCGCTCGCGATTCCGTTTCTGGGCGAGAATGTCGGCTGGCGGCGCTGGGTGGCGATCATCGTCGGATTCCTCGGCATCGTTATTATCACCCGCCCGACGCCGGAAGCCTTTCGCCTGCTGGCGCTGTTACCGTTGGGCGTGGCCCTGTCCGGGGCGATCCGCGATATCATCAGCCGACGGCTGACGGCCCATGAAGGGTCGCTGGCGATCCTGTTTTCTTCCAGCGTCATTGCGATGGTGCTGACGCTGCCGTTGGCGCCCTTTGGCTGGATTATGCCGAATGCCATGGAGTGGGGACTTGTGGCGTTGACCGGTTGCAGCGTTTGTCTGGGTCAGTACTTCATGATCGAGACATTCCGGTTTGCCGAAGCCAAGGTAGTGGCACCCCTGCGCTACACCGCGATTATCTGGTCTGTGGCTCTGGGCTACATGGTCTGGGGCGATATCCCGGATTCCTGGACTGTTACCGGGACGATGATCGTTGTTGCCAGCGGCATCTATATCCTGCGCCGGGAATACAAGCTGCGCGATGTCGAGTAGTGTCCGCTATTTCAGGCGCAGCTTCACGTATGACCCGGGAGCATCCTCGATGGGCTTCAGTGCGCCGTCGCCGGGCGTCCGCGCGGGGACTTTGCCGCCACCGTGCCGGGCAATCCATTTGCCCCATTCCGGCCACCAGGATCCCTTGTGCTCGGTTGCGCCTTCGAGCCAAGCATCGGGGCTCTTCGGCTTCTTTGAATTGGTCCAGTGCGAATACTTGCCGCTATCGGCCGAATTGACCACACCGGCGATGTGCCCCGACGCGGCGAGGCAGAACTTTACCGGTCCCTTGTAGGTATTGACCGCGGCGTAGGTCGATTTCCACGGGGCGATGTGATCTTCGCGGGTCGACAGGATGAATTTTGGAATATTGACGGTCGTCAGATCGATGGGAACGCCATCCAGTTCGATACCGCCCGGTTCGATCAGCTTGTTCTCGACATACATCTTGCGCAGGTAGAAGCCGTGCATTGCGGCGGGCATGCGCGTTGAATCGGAATTCCAGTAAAGCAGGTCAAAGGGGAAGGGACCCTTGCCCAGCAGATAGTTGTTGATCACGAAGGACCAGATCAGGTCGTTGGCGCGCATCATGTTGAAGGTCGTCGCCATCTCGCTGCCTTCCAGATAACCGCGCGCATTCATGCGCTCCTCCAGCGTCGTGACCTGTTCGTCATCGATGAAGACACCCAGTTCACCGGGTTCGGAGAAATCGATCATCGCGGTGAAGAAAGTAGCCGCGGTAAACCGCTTGTCCTTCTTCGCTTCCATATAGGCGAGTGTCGCCGCCAGAAGCGTTCCGCCCAGGCAATAGCCGATGACGTTTACCTCTTTCTCGCCGGTCGCCTGTTCAATAGCGTCCAGTGCCTCCAGCGGGCCTTCCTTCATGTAATCTTCGAAGGATTTATGGGCGAGCTTTTCATCCGGATTGACCCAGGAAACGATAAAGACCGTATGTCCCTGATCCGTGGCCCAGCGGATGAACGAGTTCTTTTCCCGCAGGTCGAGGATGTAATATTTGTTGATCCAGGGCGCCATGATCAGCAACGGCCGGCGATAGACCTGCTTGGTACGCGGCGCAAACTGGATCAGTTGCATCAGGTCATTCTGGTAAATGACCTTGCCCGGCGTCGTCGCGATATTCTTGCCGACTTCAAAGGCGGTATCGTCGACCATCCGGATGCGCAGGTTGCCATCGCCGCGTTTCAGGTCATCGATCAGGTTGTCGAGACCATTGATTAGGTTTTCGCCCTTGGTGTCGATCGTCGCCCGCAAGACTTCCGGGTTGGTCAGGATAAAGTTGGTCGGTGCGATCGCATTGGCGAACTGGCGCGTGTAGAAGTCGACTTTGCGTGAATTCTTGGGATCCATTCCGTCGACATCATGAACGGTGTCGACCAGCCACTTCGCGGTCAGCAGATAAGACTGCTTGATGAACTCGAAAACACCGCTGCTTTCCCAGGCGGGGTCGGCGAATCGCCGGTCGTCTGGCGCCGGTTTGATGAGCGGGTCCGGCGTTTCACCCAGCATACGCCGGGTGGTGTATTGCCACAGGTCGCCATATGTCCGGAATAATTCGGCTTGGGCATCCAGAATATTTGACGGATTGGCTATCATGTTTTTGGTCATTGTCAGGAAAGCTTCACCGATATTCATCGGGTCGGCATGGCCAAACGACAGTTCTTCCGTCGATTTATCACCGTGCTGCTGTTTTTCGATAAGGATCTGGGCGATGCGTTTCGTGCGCTCGGCGACTTTTGCGAGATTCTGGGCGAGTTCAGAGACATCGCCTTCCGCATCATTTCCATGGGCCGCCGTGCTGTCTAATTGATCGCTCATGACATGTTCCCTATTCTTGCCACACTTTCAGACAAGTCTTTCGTTGCGTTCCAATGGACGTCGCAACTGTCTCTGTGAAGCAGGATGAACCTATGTTGCAGTGCAATAAAAATCAAGCAGGGTTGACCGCCAAATCGTTTGGAGCAGGTAGAATCACCGTTCCGGTGTTTATGCTGGCGTTGTCGGTGATGGCTGCCGGTTGCGAAAGTGTACCCGATGTCGTGAACCCGGTGAAATGGTTCGAAGATGATCATCCACAGGACGCTGCCGAGGCGAATAAGGATTTTCCGAATTTAGGGTCTGTACCGGACCGGCCCGTGGCGCCGACTCTGGAGAGCCAGCAGGCGGAAATACGCGAAGGCCTTGTTTCAGATCAGGAAAATGCCCGATATACCGAATCGGAAGTCCAGCAGGAATCGGCGAGGCGGACGGGGAACGCACCGCTGAGTGCCGGTCCGCGTATTGGCGCTGCGCCGCAGCGTGTTGCTGCGCCAACAGTACCTTCTGCGCCTGTACCGGCACAGCGGGCGGTTCAGGCGCCGTCGTTGCGGGCATCGGTCCCGCCGCCGCCAGAGGTTGTAAGACCTGTGCCGGCACCCGTCGCACCGCCGACCGTTCGTTCGGTACCAGCAGCCGTTCCGGCCCCGCCACAGATTGCCAGAGTCCCTGTAGCCGTGCCGCCGCCACCACCCGTGGCCGTGCCCGCACCGACCGTCAGAACGCCTGTACCGCCCCGGCCATCTGTTGCGCCGCCGGTTCTGGTGCCACAGACGGCGGTTGCCGCCCCGCGTCAGGCGCCGCAGCTTGCGGCACCGGCCAAGGTGGCGACCATCTATTTTGCCGATAATTCGAAATCGCTTCAGCCGGCGGATGTACGGATTCTTGAACAGGTTGCCGCGGCGCAACGGTCGACAGGGAGCCGGATACGGATCACGGGACATGCCAGCGGCCGGGCTAGGACCTTTGATTCTGACCGGAGGTCACGGATCAATTTCGAGGTTTCGTCGAGCCGTGCGAATGCCGTGGCATCGGCGCTCGTCAGCCTTGGTGTGCCGCGTAACCGGATTGCTGTGGAGGCATTGGGCGATTCCGCGCCTGTATATGCGGAGTATACGGCGGCGGGAGAGGCCGCCAATCGGCGTGCCGAAATCTGGATGATAAACTGACGCCAGACGGGGTGGTTTGTCCCGTGGCGTTACCGGCTCAGCGGGACTTGGCGGCCAACTGGTTCGAACTATCGTAGCAGGGTGCCTGGGTTGCGCGGTCCGGGCAGAGGCGTGCGATTTCGGGTGAAGAACTTCCGCGCAAGGTAATTGTCTCACCAGCTTGCTTTGCTTCGGGCTGCGTATACGGCCCGGCCGTGACCTGAAACAGCAGGCTTCCCTCTGCGAGAACCATGCGGATTACGGTGTTCAAGCTGGCATGACGGTCGCGGGTATCTTCTGCCTCACTCAATTGCTGGTACCGACCGAGAACCAGATAATGCTGTCCGTTTTCCCGCTTGCTAATAATGACTTTCCGGTCGTCGATAGGTTTGAGTATATTCAGAGTATCCGCGACGGCCAACAGCGCGTTGCCCAAAGGTGCTGCTTGATCGGCTGCGGACTCATTGGAAGCGGCGGTTTCTTTCGCCTCAATGTTCTGTCCTTCGGCGAGCGAAATCAGACTTTCGCGCAATCGTTCAGCTGAATTCTGGGGAGCTTCCTCCGCCTGTACGATGACGGTGCCTTCTGTTTCATCATTGGTATTCACACAAATTTCTTCGCCGAGAATAATGCGGTGCAGGGCGCAATCGCGCGAGGCGACAGCGGATACGGCGTGATCGGAAACGCTTCGACCTGTCGTTACATAGCTGAGACCGGAAGCGGCCCAGGAGGCAATCTGCACTGATACAGGTAATGCGCAGCCGGTAACTGCAAGACATACGAAACCTATCAATAAAAACCGCATTTTTGCCTCAGCTCAACATTACTGGAGTAAGCGCGTACCCAAATAGAATATCAAACATAGATATTTAGCAATAATTATAGTTTCGCTATTATCTAAATATTATCAATAAATTACGTTTAATAAGTTGAGATATAGTTAAGTAAAAAGGTTAATTTTTGTTAACCATACTCAATAAGCTGAGCGATTACTTAGGTGTGGCCGTTGGCGGCGATGATGGCCCTGTTCTGAACATCGAATGGCGTCGGGGCCAAGCCGGTGGCTTGGCTTTGCCACATATACTGATAGGCGGCTTCCAGTTCCCGGGCATGGAGATCGTATTCCATCATTTCCGCGGCATATCTTTGACGCAGGGTTTCACGTAGCTTGATGAGCCGGTTCCTGTCGTCGGCAAGCTGACATGCAGCTTCGATATAGCCTTCCATCGTGCACGTGGCGAGATCGGCCAGCCCCAGCTTGGAGAGATAGCGCAATCCCTGCAGCCCCATGAAACTGTCGGTGACCATGGTGATCATCGGCAGGCCCATCCATAAGGCTTCGCAGGTTGTTGTGCCGCCGTTGCAGGGGAACGGGTCCAGCGCGATATCCGCCTCGCTGATGCCTTCCAGGTGGTTGCGCCTTGATGGTCGGATACCTTGAAAATCGAGCTGCGCTGCATCGACGCCGTGCATTTGGAATTGCCGGTGGAAAATTTCGACAGTCACCGGATCGTCGAAATAGGATGAACTGCGCATTATCAGCCGGGAGCCGGGCAGCTTTTTTAGAATTGCCGCCCATGTTTCGATAACCGCCGGTCCGATCTTCGCATGGTTGTTGAAACTGCCAAACGTGATGTAGCCATTTTTCAGGCACGGGGGAGGTACCGTCGCCGGCGCATCCGGTTCGGGCCGGTAGACGGCATGATCCGTGAGCCGGACCAGCGATTCCGTGTACCATTTCTCAGCCATCCCGGGCGGGTCTGACAGGGCTTCGGAAATGATATAGTCGACTGAATCAAGCCCGGTCGATGCAACCCGGTTCAGATAGCCGACCTGTATCGGTGCCGGTCGGTATGCGAGCACCCGATGGTCCTTGCCGTTGAAAAAGGACGTAAGTACAAGGATATCGATACCATCGTTGCGAATACGGTCGGCCGTGGCTTCGGGGTTTTCATTGGCAATATCGCGCCAGGTATCGGCATAATCCTGCAGGCGCGTCGTGTATTCGTCTTTATTCCTGTTACCGTGATAAACGGTGATGTGAAACCGCTTGCGATCATGGCGGGCCAGGACAGGTTCCAGGAACCAGGACGTGACCTCGTTTCCCATATTATAGGCCAGATACCCAATCCGCAGTCGGCCATCCTTACGCGGAGTCGCCGGGGCCGGGCGTGGGGGATGTTCGGCCAGTGCTTCCAGATGACGACCCAGGTCGCGCCGCAAGGCCAGGAAACCGGCGGCATCGGTATTCGGGTCAAAGGCTGTGTAGAAACACAACGCTGACATAGCGTCGGTATTATAGGGAGAAAGGGAATGAGAGCGCCTGAAGTAGCCCAGGGCATCCTGCAACCTTCCTTGTGCAATGCAGATATCGCCGAGATCGTTCAATGCGCTGAACTTGTCTGGGTTCAGCTCGAGGGTGCGCTCCATATAGGGAATTGCGGCGCTACGCTCGCCGCTGCGCTGAAGCGCGACACCGCAGGCATACTGGGCTTCGGCCGAATCGGGCAGGATTTCGGCAGCCCGGCGTGCGGGTTCCCGTGCTTCGGCCGACTTTTCCTGCGCCAGCAGGCAACGCGCGTGAAAAAGGTGCAGCCCGCCATCTTCGGGCATGTGGGGAATGACACGGGCGATGGCATCCGCTGCCCGGTCAGGCTGTTGCAGGGCGAAATAGGCAAGGGCGCACATAAGTTCCGCTTCCGCATTGCCTGCGTCATGTTTCAGCACTTCGCGGGCCGCGGCCAGGCAGTTTGGCCAGTCTTCCAGTTCCTGCCGGATCCGCGCCTGCTGCAACAGGGCTGCCACGCGGTCGTTATCGTCATTCTGCATCGGCAAATTCTCCGGCGCGCGGCCATATTCTGGCCAAACATTGCGGTTCATGTATAACCGTAATGCGTCGCTGGTGTCCCCGTCACAATCGGTAAAGCATGTTGCAGTCGACACCGGGTGTTGGCGGCGTTACATAAGCGCCGGTGTATATGCCGGTATCGGCCTAAAAAAGATGAGGAAACGCGGGCTGTTGAAGCCGTGTTATGGATTGATGGACGAAGAATTTTACAAGATCAAGCGCCTGCCACCCTATGTGTTTGCGGAAGTGAACGCTATGAAGGCTGCGGCCCGTGCCGCAGGTGAGGACATTATTGATCTTGGCATGGGAAACCCGGACATGCCGCCGGCACAGCATATCGTCGAAAAGCTGGTCGAAACTGTCCGCAACCCGCGCACCCATCGGTATTCGAATTCCCGCGGTATTCCGGGCTTGCGCAAGGCGCTTGCCGCTTATTACGACCGTCGATTCGGCGTCGATATCGATTTCGAGAAGGAAGCCATCGTTACGCTGGGGTCAAAGGAAGGTCTTGCCAATCTGGCACAGGCGATCACCAGCCCGGGCGATACGCTTCTGGTCCCCAACCCGTCCTATCCGATTCACCAGTTCGGCTTTGTTATTGCGGGTGGTTCGGTGCGCCATATTCCGGTGGAGCCCGGCCCGGAACTGCTAGCGGCGCTGGAGCGGGCGGTCATTCATTCCGTACCCAAACCAATCGCCCTGGTGCTGAACTATCCGTCGAACCCGACGGCGTTCACGGCCGATCTGGATTTCTACGGTGAAGTTCTGGAATTTTGCCGTCGGCATGAGATTTATATTCTGTCCGATCTGGCCTATGCCGAAATCTACTTTGATGACGATAATCCGCCGCCGTCGATCCTGCAGATACCCGGGGCGAAGGATATCGCCATCGAATTCACGTCCTGCAGCAAGACCTATTCAATGCCTGGCTGGCGGGTTGGCTTCGCTGCCGGTAACCCGAAGCTGATCGCGGCATTGGCGCGGGTAAAGAGTTACCTTGATTACGGTGCCTTTACGCCGGTTCAGGTTGCGGCGACCACCGCGCTGAACGGACCGCAGGAATGCGTTGCGGAGGTTCGCCAGATTTACAAGGAACGGCGTGATGTTCTGATTGATGGTCTGGCCCGTGCGGGCTGGAATATTCCCAGTCCGCCGGCAACGATGTTTGCCTGGGCGCCGCTGCCACCCGAATTTGCCGCACTCGGTAGCGTTGAATTTTCGAAGCGGCTGCTTGACGAAGCTGGTGTCGCGGTATCGCCCGGGATCGGTTTCGGCGAACATGGTGAGGGCTATGTGCGCATTGCCCTGTGTGAAAATACGCATCGGATTCGGCAGGCGACGCGGAATATCCGAAGGTTCCTGTCAAACGGTGATGCCGAACCCGAAACGGCCCCAATCCAGCGGAGTGCCCTGTCATGAGTGAAGTTCTTCGCGTAGCTGTTGCCGGCCTCGGGAATGTTGGGGCCGAAACGGTCCGCCTTCTTGCCGGACAAAAGGACCTTCTGGCGTTGCGCTGCGGACGTCCGATTGTCGTTACGGCGGTTTCGGCGCGCGATGCGTCGCGCGATCGCGGGATTTCGCTGGACGGGATCACCTGGTTCGATGACCCGGTTGCCCTCGCACGGGACGCGGACGCCGACGTTGTGCTGGAACTGATCGGTGGCAGTGAAGGCGTGGCCAAGGACGTTTGCGAAGCGGCAATTGCGGCGGGACGGCATGTGGTTACGGCAAACAAGGCGCTGATCGCGGTGCATGGCGCCGCGTTGGGCGGTGCTGCGGAAGCGGCAGGTGTAACCCTGGCTTACGAATCAGCCGTCGCCGGTGGCATTCCGATTGTGAAGGCGCTGCGCGAAGGGCTTGCGGCGAATCAGGTGACACGGCTGCAGGGTATCCTGAACGGAACGTGCAATTACATTCTCACCACGATGCGCGAAACCGGGCGTGATTTTGATGATGTTCTCGCGGAGGCGCAGGAACTTGGTTTCGCTGAAGCGGACCCGAGTTTTGATATCGACGGTGTGGACGCGGCGCACAAGCTCGCCATTCTGACCAGTGTGGCATTCGGCTGTGCAATCGACTTCGATGCGGTTCATGTCGAGGGTATTCGACATATTGCGGCAAGCGATATCGCCTATGCGACGGAACTGGGATACCGGATCAAGCTGCTTGGCATTGCTGAAATGACCGATGAGGGTATCCAGCAGCGGGTTCATCCGGTGATGGTTCCAATTGGCGCGCCGATCGCGGGCGTTGAGGGAGTGTTCAATGCCGTTGTCGCCGAGGGCGATTATGTCGGTACGACAATGTTTGAAGGCCGGGGCGCCGGTGGCGGTCCGACGGCATCGGCGGTCGTGGCCGATATCATCGATATCGCACGCGGGCAGATGATGCCGGTATTTGGGGTTCCTGTCGCGGCGCAGAAGCCGATGCGGGTTCACCCGCTTGAAGACCGGACCGGGCTCTATTTTGTTCGGTTTATGGTGCATGACAAGCCGGGGGTCTTTGCCGAGATTGCAGCGGCGCTGCGCGATGCTGAAATCTCGATTGAATCAGCAATCCAGCGGGGCCGTGCCGCCGGGGGTGTTGTCGCCCTTGTCGTGACGACGCATGAAGCGCGGGAAGCATCAATGCTGAAGGCTATTGATGCGATTGCGGCGTTCGACAGTGTCACTGAAACGCCCCGAATGATCCGGATTGAGGCTTTTTAATAAAACACCACTCATTTGCGGTATCCGCTGGCTGTGCCATTCGGTGTAAACTTCGCAAACAGATAATGAATGGTTGGACCCACGGGAGGTTTTCTTAGATGAGCGACGAGATGAGCACGATGGATCGTAACCTGGCGCTTGAAGCTGTCAGGGTGACGGAAGCGGCAGCATTGGCAGCCTCGAAATGGATGGGACGCGGTGATGAAAAGGCGGCGGACCAGGCGGCCGTCGATGCAATGCGTCAGGCGCTGAACAGTCTTGCCATCGAGGGAACCGTCGTCATCGGCGAAGGCGAGCGCGACGAAGCGCCGATGCTGTATATCGGCGAGGAAGTCGGCAAAGGCGGCGGCCCGAAAGTGGATATCGCGCTGGACCCGCTGGAAGGCACGACGATTACGGCCAAGGGTGGGACGAATGCATTGGCGGTTATCGCCATGGCTGATTCCGGGAACTTCCTGAATGCACCGGACGTCTATATGGACAAAATCGCTGTTGGTGGCGGTTTGCCGAGCGGTGTTGTCGATCTCGACATGACCCCCGCGGAAAACCTTGCGAGCCTGGCGGCGGCGATCAAGAAGGATGTGAGCGATATGGTCGTCTGCATTCTCGACCGGCCACGTCATGCAGATCTTATCCGTGCCGTTCGGGAAGCCGGTGCACGGATCATGCTGATTTCGGACGGCGATGTATCCGGCGTTATTGCGACGTCCAGTCCTGATAGCGGCGTCGATCTGTACATGGGTAGCGGCGGCGCGCCCGAAGGTGTCCTCGCGGCGGCGGCATTGCGGTGTATCGGCGGGCAGATGCAAGGCCGGTTGCTGTTCAGGAATGACGATGAGCGAGGCCGTGCGGCCAAATGGGGCATTACCGATCTTGATCGCAAATACGGCCTGCTGGATCTCGCGGCCGGCGACGTGATGTTTGCGGCAACGGGTGTTACCGACGGCACAATGGTGCGGGGCGTTCGCCGGACCGGTACAGGCGCCTTTACCGAATCCATCATCATGCGTTCCAAAAGCGGTACCGTGCGCAAGGTCAGCGCCGACCATGACTTCACCCGCAAGACCGGGTTCCGATCCATGGACGAATGAGCGATTCCAAGCCGGCTCATCTAGGTGTTGAACATTCGCTCGGTGGCAAGCGCTGGCGATTGCGTGGCGATGATGACCGGCTGGGCCTTGCTTTGTCGCAACGCTTTGGCTTGCCGGAGGCGGTTGGCCGCGTCATGGCAGCACGCGGTATCTCCCTGGATAGCGCGGAGGCGTTTCTGACGCCTTCGCTGAAGGAACAGCTTCCCGACCCCTCCCATTTGCGCGACATGGATTCAGCGGTATCCCGTCTCGTCGGGGCCATCCAGGCCGGGGAGATTATCGGCATATTCGGTGATTACGATGTTGATGGCGCGACGTCTTCGGCATTGTTGTCCCGGTTTCTAGACTTAGTCGGCGGGAAGGCCCGGATCTACATTCCGGACCGGATTACGGAAGGCTATGGGCCGAATGCCGAGGCCATGCGCCTGCTGGCCGCGGAAGGCATAAAGACCGTCGTCACCGTTGATTGCGGCATTACCGCATTTGAACCGCTGGAAGCGGCACGGGACGCCGGGCTGGATGTGATCGTCGTCGACCATCATGTGGCAGAACCGCGGCTGCCGGCGGCGGTGGCGGTGATCAATCCCAATCGACTGGATGATGACAGCCCGCACGGGCAGATGGCGGCGGTTGGGGTCGCGTTTCTGGTCGCTATTGCAGTGAATCGCGGCCTGCGGGACGCCGGCTGGTTTCAGCAGCGGTCAGAACCGAATCTTCTCGCTTTGCTCGACCTCGTTGCCCTTGGCACGGTATGCGACGTTGTCCCGCTGACTGGCGTCAACCGCGTATTCGTGCGTCAGGGCCTGAAGGTGATGGCGCAACGCCATAATATCGGTATCGCAGCACTGGCCGACGTGGCGCGGATCAGCGAAACGCCGGATGCGTATCATGCGGGGTATGTCCTGGGGCCAAGGGTGAATGCCGGTGGCCGCGTCGGGGAAGCGGGATTGGGTGCCACATTGCTGACGACCCACGCACCGGAACAGGCGAATGCCATCGCGGAGCGGCTGGACGGATACAACGCCGAACGCCGCGCTATCGAAGCGACCTGTCTTGAAGAGGCCATGCAGCAGGTTGAGGCTGATACGACGGGTGCTCTGGCGGGCGCGGGTCTCTTGCTCGTGGCTGGTGATGGCTGGCATCCCGGCGTCATCGGAATCGTCGCGAGCCGGCTGAAGGATCGTTACAACCGCCCCGCATGCGTTGTTGCGTATGATGGTGATATCGGGAAAGGGTCGGGGCGATCCGTCCGCGGTGTCGATCTTGGATCGGCGGTGGTCGCCGCCCGGCAATCGGGCCTGCTGATCAATGGCGGCGGGCATCCGATGGCGGCGGGCTTTACACTGAACCGGAGCAGCGAGGCGGAATTACGCGAATTTCTGAGCAAGCGCATCGTTGAAGATATCGGTCCTGAAGGTATCGTTGCCGAATTGGGAGTCGATGGCAATCTGCAGGTATCCGGAGCGACAGTGGCGTTTATCGAGTCATTGGAGCAACTGGCGCCGTTCGGGGCAGGGAACGCGCGGCCCCGTTTTGTCATGCCGGCAGTCCGGGTGATGAAGGCGGACGTCGTCGGCCAGGATCATGTGCGGTGTTTTCTCGTCGGCGAAGACGGTGGCCGGATCAAGGCGATAGCGTTTCGAGTGGTCGATACGCCTTTGGGGCAGGCCTTGCTGAATTCGGGCGGCGTACCGCTGCATCTGGCAGGGCATCTTCTTCGTGATCGCTGGCGCAGTCGGGATGAGTCGCAACTGGTCATCGATGACGCAGCGAGAGTGCAGGATTTCAGCAGCTAGGAGCTGGCTAGCGCTTCAGGCGGCTGGCAATCTGTGACATTTCATCAACGACGCGGATCGTTTGCGCGGCCGAAGAATAGGCGCGTTGCGTAATGATCAGGTTGCTGAACTCTTCCGCAAGATCGACGGCTGATTCCTCGATTGCCTGCGGTGAGAACGTTGCAAAACTCGTTTGGTCTGCTTCGAGCAGATTAATGGAGCCGGACTGGGCGCTCAGCGCGAAATTGGTGCCCTGTCGTGGTGTGAGGCTGTTCTCGTTGTTGACGACAGCGATGGGCAATTTGGCGAGACCCTGAGTCAGCCCATTGCTGAATGTGCCGACAATCTCACCGGCTGCATTCACCGATGCGTCAACAAGTGTCCCCGCAGTATTTCCGTTGGATTCGACTGTGCGCGTTACAAAACCGCCACCAAACTGGGTCATGCCCGAGAAGTCGACCGCCACGGAGCTTGCTGCGGCTGTCGCGGGGTTCGTCCATGCAATATCGATGGTCTGGCTGGTCGGGGAGACGACCTGACCCGTTGCGTCGAAGGTCATCGAAAATGGCGAGCCGGATGTGACGGCGCCATCCGGTGAGGTTACGGCGAAGTCCCATGTGTCGAGCGCGGCGTTCTTGGTCACGTCGAACAGTACCGAATGCGAATTGCCGAGATCATCAAACAGGCCAACGCTGAGGTCGAAATTAGCGCCTGTCGCTGCGCCTGCCGGCAGGTTGGCGGCGAACAGCGCTGTTGTCGAAGCTGATGCCGCCGATAGTGCGGCGCCGGCATCGACGCGGATCGGCTGCAATGATCCGGTGCCGGTGCCAATGCTGAAACCGCCGGCGCCGTCGCTGGGCCAGCCCTGAATGAAATTACCGTTTTGATCGACAAGAAAGGACTGTTCGGCGCCCGGGGTTCCGGTGACGCGGATATCCATCGAGCCTGACCGTGTCAGCAGTGTCTCGCCGGATCCATCGAGTTGTGCATTTGTGACCAGGAACCCGCGTCCATCGATGGCGACATCCAGATTCTGGTTCGTACCGATTATCGCGCCCTGTTGTTCGATAAGGTTGCGTGTATTGGGCTTCAAGCCGCTGAACTGGCCATAAATCGATCCTGTGCCGCTATGCACCATTTCCGCGAACAGGGTTTCCGAATTCTTGTACCCGCTGGTCGTGAGATTGGAGACATTCTGACTGATTGATCCGAATGCAGCGCTATGGCCGTTAAGAGCAGCAATGCTCGAGGTAAATAGTCCGCTAACCGTCATGTGACATTTCCTGAATGCTTTAGTGCCCGTAACCGTGCAATCTCGGTGCCAGCAGGTGTGACTGCGGAACCCTTTTTTAATCAATCACTTAGATTCCGTCTGGTGTCAGTGCGCATGGGCGGGGGTGGCAATTATGTCCGGATTGGGAAAGTATTGCCGGGTGGTGAAAATGCGTGTTTGGGCTTGACCTGAAGGGCTCTCGCCATTAAACCTCCGATCCGCGATGTCCCCATCGTCTAGAGGCCTAGGACACTGCCCTTTCACGGCGGCAACAGGGGTTCGAATCCCCTTGGGGACGCCACTTTGATCTAAGTCGGCGGAAACATTGCGCTTTTAAAAAGCGCCCATGAGCACTGGTACGATAATTAGTACGAGGTGGCTCAATTATGTTTCGCTCACAAAACCCTACAACGCCGCTCTAACGGCATCTATTATTTCCGCTTTCATGTCCCGACGAAACTGCTTGCGCGGTTCAACTGTCGCGAAATCGTCCGCAGCTTGAAAACGAGGGATCGGCATGAAGCCGAACGTCGTCTAACATTCGAACGTGTCCGCGTTTACAGACTGATCGACATGACCCGAAACCTATCGGAACTGAGCCAATCTGAGCTTGAGGGAGCAGCGATCCGCTACTTCCACTCAGCCTCTAAGCAGGCTGAGGCCAAGCGGTTGGCTACCAAGCTTAGGGAAGGCGAGGTTGAGCATGAACTCGCTGTTTATGCCGACCTAACCGAAATGGTGAAGAGGGATTTAGAACAAAATCGGTTTGGTCATATAGCGGAAAACATTCAAGAAATTTGTGATTCCGAACAAATCATAAATGAACCTGATACTGATAATTATAGAGCTCTTAGGACACCTTACGCTCCGTGCCTTGCTTCAAATTCAAGAAATTTTTTATTCCAGAACGGCAGGGAAATACGACGCCAAGCCAACAGACCCTTTGTTTATCCAGAAGGCACCTAATGGGGTTGCCGTCAGGCAAGCTGAAACGAGCGGTGCCAACGAGGAAATATCTATCGGTACGCTAAGGGATCGGTTCCTTGATCATCACAAAGATATTTGGGCTGAAAAAACCGTTGAAAAATACACGGCTAATCTGGCCATTTGCTGTCAGGTCATTGGTGCGGATACACCAGTTCGTCAGATTACGAAGGCAAACATCCGCGCCCTGCGTGACACCCTTGCCTGGCTTCTGGCGAATTTTGCCAAACGCTACCCAAATTCGTCGATTAGAGTCCTCGTGAACACAGCGCGACGGATGAACCGTGCTGGCATGAGCCCAAGTACAGTCAATTCATATCTTGGCAGCCTGTCGAGTGCGTTCAGTTGGGCTGGACCGGAAGGCTATGCTGATAGTAATCCGGTGCTGGGCATTACGGTGCCTGATCCGGTGCATGCTGCAGACAAGCGGAGCCCGTTCAGTCCAAGCCATTTACAGGCCATCTTCGACGCACCGACATACAGAGGAATGCGGTCGGCCCCACTATTGGAAAACGTCTGGAGACCAAATCGTACGCGATGCCAAATATTGGCTCCCTCTTGTCGCTCTCTTCACAGGAATGCGGCTGGGGGAGCTCGTGGCGTTACGGGGGCAGCATTTTCTGTGCGAGGATGATCATTTCTACTTCAATATCACGAAGGCGAAGACTCGTTCAGGCATACGCAAAGTTCCGCTTCACCCCTTTTTAAGGGGCATCCGGATTTCAAGCGCATATTGAAAAATACGGCGGCAGATAGCCCTGTATTCGAAGGGGCTTCACAAAAACCCTACAGCAAGCATTTCCGGCGCTTCCTAGACAGTGTCGGCATCACCGATCCGGCTCTCGTATTCCATTCATTCAGACACACATTTACGGATGCGTTGCGAAGGGCTCGGGTCGAAGAGCCGTTAGCCAAGGCGTTTGCTTGGACATTCGGAAGGCAGCGTCACAGGGCAATACGGGGCAGGGTATCCATTGTCCGCCTTATCGGCGGCAATGGGTCAAATCGAATATCCCGGCTTGAACCTAGAGCGCCTAATTCGGGGCTTTAGACCATCTAATCCCGTTATATAAATACCTGACTGTTCAACGTATTTACTCGGGAGTTAAAATTCATGCCAGAATTAGGACCCAACGGCCGGTACATGTATTTGCCGCACGAGGCGTATAACGCCATGGGCCGGCACCTGTTTCGGAACGACTGGGCACGAAACCTACTCAGGCGTCCTGCTTCCGCATCCACCGGCGGCACGCGAGCTTTCTCGACAGTGATGACGCCGACAGAAGACCAGCGGCGGGTGATCGGCGATCCGACGTCAGAGCACTATGAGAACGGCAGTGCAAAAGTTGGCCACGGAAGTGGCGTGATAATCTCGCTGCGGGCAGCGTAAAATGTTGCCACTTTGGCCCTTTCTGGTTGCAGGGAGGGCGGGAGATTTTAGTCGTGGATTTGTATTTGAAGGTTCGCCTTGCGCGTCGAGGTGGCATGAGCGAACGGTCGGCAGCAGGCCATTTCGGGATTTCGCGCGCGAGCGTAAAGAAGATGATGAGCTTTTCGGTCCCGCCCGGATATCAACGAACGGCTGAGATCAAGCGGCCCAAACTTGATGGCTTTACCGGCTTCATCGACCAATGGCTGCTGGAAGACCTCAGCCGGAACCGCAAGCAACGACATACCGCCAAGCGTGTTTTTGAGCGGCTACGGGACGAGCACGGCTTCGAGGGCGGCTACACGACGGTCAAGAATTATGTCCGTGAACATGGCCGGCGCAGCCGGGAGATGTTTGTTCCGCTTGCCCATGCCCCCGGCCATGCCCAAGCGGATTTTGGCGAGGCGATGGTTGTGATCGGCGGTGTCGAACAAAAGGCGCATTTCTTTGCGCTGGACCTGCCCTACAGCGATGCCTGCTTTGTGCGGGCTTATCCTGCGGCAGTATCCGAGGCTTGGGTCGACGGCCATGTCCACGCCTTTGCCTTCTTTGGCCGTGTCCCGCAGTCAGTTCTCTACGATAACGACCGGTGCCTTGTTGCGAAGATCCTGCCGGACGGATCGCGCAAGCGGACCAGACTGTTCAGCGGGTTCCTGTCTCATTACTTCATCCAGGATCGGTATGGTCGCCCGGGCAAGGGCAACGATAAAGGCGCTGTCGAGGGTCTGGTCGGATATGCCCGGCGCAACTTCATGGTGCCCATCCCTCATTTTGCCACGTGGGAGGCGTTCAATCTTTGGCTGGAAGCGCAATGCCGCAAGCGTCAATCAGATGTCTTGCGCGGGCATGGCGACAGCATCGGGCAGCGCCTCGCCCGCGATCTTGACGCTATGATGGATCTGCCCGCGTGCCCGTTTGACGCCTGCGATCAGGCCACCGGCCAGGTGAACTCGCAATCCTTGGTGCGCTACAAAACCAACGATTATTCGGTTCCTGTCGCCTACGGGCACCGCGATGTCTGGCTTCGCGGCTATGTCGATCAGGTGGTCATTGGCTGTGGCGGTGATGTCATCGCCCGCCACCCCCGGTGTTGGGATCGCGAAGACATGGTCTTTGACCCGGTGCATTATCTACCCCTTTTGGAGCAGAAGGTGGGTGCCCTTGATCAGGCGGCCCCATTGGCGGCGTGGGATCTGCCCGAAGAGTTTGCAACCCTGCGCCGTCTGATGGAAGCCCGGATGATTAAGGCGGGGCGGCGTGAGTATGTGCAGGTCTTGCGGCTCTTGGAGACATTCGAGATGGCAGACCTGCAGGTTGCCGTCAAAAACGCACTTCGCATGGGGGCCATTGGGTTTGACGCCGTCAAACACCTCGTGCTGTGCCAGGTCGAGAAGCGGCCGCCCAAGCTGGATCTGGATGTCTATCCCTATCTGCCAAAGGCCAATGTCGGCACGACGTCGGCGGCCAGCTATATGTCCCTGATGAAGCGGGGGCAGGCAGCATGAGCGGCGCTCACCAAATCCTTCTGAACCACCGCCTCAAATCGCTGCGGCTGCCGACCGTTCTGCGGGAATACAGCAAACTGGCCAAGCAAGCCGCAGCCGAGGGACTGGACCATGTGCAATTCCTTGCACGTCTGATCGAACTGGAGATGATTGACCGGGAACGCAGGATGATCGAGCGCAGGATCAAAGCCGCAAAGTTCCCAGCCGTCAAAAGCCTGGACAGCTTCGACTTCAAGGCGATCCCCGCCCTGAACAAGATGCAGGTGCTGGAGTTGGCGCGTTGCGAATGGATCGAACGGCGCGAGAATGTCATCGCGCTTGGGCCTTCAGGCACCGGCAAGACCCATGTCGCCTTGGGCCTTGGCCTGTCAGCATGCCAGAAAGGCCTGTCCGTTGGATTTGTCACCGCCGCCGCACTCGTCCATGAGTTGATGGAGGCGAGGGATGAACGCAGGCTGCTGCGGCTGCAAAAGCAAATGGTCAGCCACAAGCTGCTGATTATCGACGAATTGGGCTTCGTGCCGCTCAGCAAAACCGGAGCTGAGCTGCTGTTTGAGCTGATCTCGCAACGCTATGAGCGCGGCTCCACGCTGATCACCAGCAACCTGCCCTTCGATGAATGGACTGAAACCTTCGGGTCTGAACGCCTCACCGGTGCCTTGCTGGATCGATTGACCCACCATGTGAACATCCTTGAGATGAACGGCGAAAGCTACCGCCTAGGCCAGAGCAAGGCCCGCCAAGACAAGGCCTGACCCCACACCCACATCGCAAGCAGTTGGCCCTCACGGGCCAAAGCATCCGGGCAACCGCCAGCTCTGTGATAAGCGCGGTCGCCCGGATGCTCGCGCACGCTTATGCGGCAATCGCGCTCACCCCAAAGTGGCAACATTTTGTGCTGCCCTTTGGCTCACTTTTACTCTGCCGTTGACAAGTATTACCTGGTCGACATGCGATTCCTGATACTGATGCAGTTTCTTGCGAATGGTTTCGGGTGAACCGATCAATGCACCCTTGAATGCGTCCTGTGCCTTCTCGGAATGCTGCCAGTCCTGGAACTCTTCCCACAGGTTTCCTTCGCCTGGGGCATCAACACCTTTGCGCCCATAGTAGGAGAGGGCAAATATGAAGAATGTCCAGCCCGCCGCCTTTTCATACGCTTCTTCATCCGTTTCGGCACACATGAAGCCCGCGACCATGGCGATGTTCGGGTTGTCCGGATAGTCGGCCAGCCGGTTGGCGTGGTGCAGCAGGTTATTGTAATACCGATGTACCCACGCTTTGGCGGCGTCCGGCGAGACGAAAGTGAAGCCCAGCGCGCCCATTCCCCATTCGCCGGCGTTGCCAATTGTCTGGATGTTGGAGCAGGCAACCCAAAGTGGCGGGTGGGGTTTCTGATACGGCTTCGGGATGACATTACGCGCCGGAAAATCGTGAAACTCACCGTGGAATTCCCAGCTATCCTTGGTGAACATCGGGATGATGGCCTTGACCGATTCTTCCCAACGGTCGCGTTTGGACCGGACCTGAACGCCGAACGGATGCAGTTCGGCCGGGCCGGCCCCTTCGCCCATGCCCAGATCAACACGTCCACCAGACAGCAGGTCCAGCGTTGCGACTTTCTCGGCGACCCGGTGGGGCTGATTGGTTGTGATCTGAATAACGCCATGGCCGAGACGAATATTCTTGGTCCGCTGACTGGCAGCACCCAGGAAAACTTCCGGGGCAGAGGAATGGGAATATTCCTCGAGGAAATGGTGCTCCACCTCCCATGCGTAGTCATATCCAAGTTTGTCCGCCAGTTCGATCTGGGTCAGTGAGTCCTGCAGCAACTGATACTCTGACCGCTCATTCCAGGGGCGTGGCAGCTGGTGCTCGTAAAAAATGCCGAACTTCATGGCGTCAGATCCTCCCGAATTTCGACGCATGTAACGATATCCTGCCCGGTCCCTCGCCGTCGAGCCTTCCCGGACGAGGCGGTTCTACGCAGACTCGATCTTGTCGATTGTGGTTGCCGGTGAAATATGATTCAGGCTGATCAGGGTTTCGATTACGGCTGGACCATCATGCGCCATGGCGGCGGGCAACCACTTCCTCTACCTCGCTTTCGGCTTCGATGCGGAAACCCTTTGCGCCGAAAGCTTCGCCCCAGGCCTTGAAGTCGGGGTTCTGCAGTGCGGTCGATGCGACGCGCCCGGGAAAGTTCCGTGCCTGATGCATTCGGATCGTGCCGAACGAATTGTTGTTTGCCACAAAAATCTTGATCGGAACGCCGTACTGCACGGCTGTCGCCAATTCGTTACCGGTCATCATCGTGCCGCCGTCACCAACGAAGACAACGATTTGTCTTCCGGGAGTCGATAACCCGGCCGCGACGCCCGATGGGATGCCGGGGCCCATCGCGCCGACGGTTGCGCCGATGAACATATTGTCCTGCCCCATATGCAGGTAACGCGCCGGCCAGCTGGAAAAGTTGCCCGCATCCGTCGTGACGACCGCATCCGTGGTGAGATGTTTGTTGATCGCTTCGGTTACATGTCCAAAGACAACCCCGTCATTTGCCGATTTTGCCTGCCAGGTCATGATATTGCGATGCATGTCGTTCAACCGTTTCACCCATTCTTTGCGGGCTGCGGGGACGGTACCTGCACCGCCGGCCATCATGGCCTTTATGAATTCATGCGGGTCGCAGCCGAGGCCGAGCGTCGTTTCATAGACGCGGCCGACTTCTTCCGGGTCCGGGTAGACATGGATGAGCGGTTGGTCCGGCTTCGGGGCGCGCGGCAAGCTGTAATTCTGAGTCATCGGCGGCGCGAGGCGTTCGCCCAATACAATTATCAGGTCGGATTCTTTCATGGCGCTGACAAGTTCCGCTGGAGCGCGGTTGGGCAATCTGCCGGCGCAGTTCGGGTGGCGGCTGTCAAAGACATGGAAGCGCCGCTGTGGCGCTGCGACGGGAAGGTCAAAGGTTTCGGCGAAAGCCGTTAGCGCACCCAACGCTTCGGCGCCGTGCAGCCTTGCGCCGGCGATAACCAACGGTCGTTCGGCCTTGCGCAACATATCGAGCGCGCGGGCGGCGTCATCCGGGGTCGGGGCTGTTACCGCTTTTGGGCGCGGGCCGTAAATGGGCTCTTCGGACTGTCCGTAAAGCACGTCTTCGGGTAGGACAACCACGACGGGGCCGGGTGTTCCGGATTGCGCGACGTGGAAGGCGCGGGCGATGGATTCGCTGATCGTGTTTTCGTCGATTACTTCAATAACGAGCTTCGCGGTATCGGAAAATGTTTTGGCATAGTTCATTTCCTGCCCGGTCATCCGCCCCAGTTCCGGCCTGTCCGCCTGTCCGATGAGAAACACGACTGGTTCTGCATCGTGATAGGCAACATGCAGCGCAATGGCGGCATTCATGGCGCCGGGACCTCGGCTAATGACACAAACGCCGGGTTCGTTGCGCAAGCGTGCATGAGCGACCGCCATGAAGCCGGCGCCGCCTTCATGGCGGCAGACCACAAATTTGATGCCTGGAAAGTCGATCAACGCGTCAGTAAGGGGCAAATAGCTCTCCCCCGGTACGCAGTATGCGGTATCGACTCCATGGGCATCCAGGGATGCGGCCAGGAACATGTGCGGCTGAGTGAGACATGAAAAGATCTTTCTTGTGTTGGGTTGTCTGGGCGAATGCGAGCTGTCGATAGAATAGGGTTCCGGTTCAAGGTTGGACAAGTGCCCGGGATAAAAATCCCAATGGCGCAGTGGTAAGCGAAAAGGAAATCCACAGTCATAAGCTAAGTAGATGACTAAAAAGACAAACAGGGGTGCGTAATTTCATCTTGGAGAAGCATTGGTTGACAGAAACAAAACTTTGGGTTCAGACTGAATTCAGCAAGTCGAATATCAAAAAAAATGCCATCAAAAAACGGAGTTCAAAATCGAAAAACAATAAGAAAAGGCCACAGGGAGGAAGCCATGAATTTTTTGAAGTTTGCGCGACGGACATTGCTTACCGTTGCATCGGGAACCGCGATTGCCGCATTGGCCTTCGGTGCCCATGCCGCCGATAAGAAAATAAAAATAGGCGTCATTTACGATTACTCCGGTCCATTGGCCGGTGGTGGTTCCGATCTTCAGGCACTTGGTGCGAAGATCATGATTGATCACATCAATGCGCGGGGCGGTGTCGAAGGCTACATGATCGAACCGATCTATGCTGATGCTCAATCCAAACCGGAAGTCGCGATCAATGAAGCGGTCCGCCTGATCGAGCAGGAAAAGGTCGACATGCTGCTGGGCTTCTTTTCGAGCGCGCAGTGCGTGCCTGTGGCTGCCAAGGTCGATTCCCTCAAGAAGTTCATGTGGATCACAACCTGTATTTCGCCTGCGGTGCTGAAGGACCGGAACCTGAAATATGTGTTCCGGCCACAGGTTCATGGCGGCATGTTCGGCGAGTTATCGGTTGAATTCCTGAATGCGAATTCGCAGGAAAAACTGGGTATCGCGCCCAAGGATCTCAAGGTTGCGATTATCCATGAAGACGGGCCGTATGGTTCCGGCGTTGCTGCGGGTAATGAAGGGGCGGCGAAGAAAGCCGGCATGAAGATCGTTTTGAACGAAGGCTATTCGGCAACCGCGCCCGATCTTTCGTCCCTGGTCACCAAACTGAAACGCGGTCGACCAGATGTCATCCTGCACACCGGCTACAATCCGGATATCACACTGTTCCTGCGTCAAGCGAAAGAGCAGGGGTTACGGTTCAAGGCACTGATTGGCCATGGCGCCGGGTATGGCGTCGCCGACAAGCTTTATGATGCGCTCGGCAATGACATCAATCATGTCTACAACGTCGATCCGGTGTCGATCTGGCTGCTGGATCCGAAATCTCTTCAGGCAGGGCTTCCGGCAATTACCGACGCGGTCGGCGCGGAGTATGAAAAGGCCAAACCGGGCGTGACGGTGAAATCCGCCCATGTCGGGATGGCCGCATCCAATGCCCATGTTTTCTTAACGGACGTTTTGCCGCGTGCGATCAAGAAATACGGTGGGATCGATGCGGAAGCGCTGCGCAAGGCATCGCTTGATACGGATATTCCGGAAGGTGGCGCGCTGCTGGGCTTTGGGGTGAAATTCCCGCAAGAGGGCGAGTCCGACATGATGGGGCAGAACATGCGCGCCTCTCCGGTCGTAATGCAATATGTCGACCGCAAGATCTACATCGCTTGGCCTAAAGCCCTGCAGACCATTGATCCGGTGTTACCTCTGCCAAAAAGTTCGCCCTACGCGAAGTAATTGGCATGTTGCCTAGCAACGGATCGGGGGTGCGGTAGTGCTGGCTGTACAGGGACTGACGAAGCACTTCGGTGGCTTCACAGCGGTCGACGACGTCCATTTTGAGCTTGAGAAGGGCGAAATCCTCGGCCTGATCGGGCCGAATGGATCGGGCAAGAGCACGATTTTCAAAATGCTTTCGGGTGCGTTGAAGCCGAATGCAGGTTCGATCCTTCTGGACGGTAAGGAAATCGGGGGCGTTCCACCGCATGAAATATACGGTATGGGCGTCGGCCGTACCTTCCAGATACCGCGACCGATCCGCCGCCTCACGATCCTGGAAAATGCCTCGCTGGCTGGCTTCTACGGCCATGCCGGCCCGGTGTCCCGGGAAGAAGCGTGGCGGAATGCGGCGGAGGCCCTGGAACTGGTTGGCCTGCCAACCGATCCAAAAGCGTCAGTCAGTATTCTTGGCGCTGCTGGCTTGAAAAGCTGGAGCTGGCCAAGGCGCTGGCGACGAAACCGAGCCTGCTGCTGGCGGATGAAAGTCTAGGGGGGCTTGATCATTCGGAAATGGATCAGGCGGCGGACATGTTGAGAAACATACGCGCCGAACTGGGCGTTACCATTATCTGGGTCGAGCACATCATGGGCGTACTGATGCGTGTCGTTGATCGCGTGATGGTACTGGATCACGGCGAAAAGATTGCCGAGGGGAAACCGCATGAAGTTGCGGCCGACCCGCGGGTTATCGAGGTCTATCTGGGCAGCGACGCCGAAGAAACCGCCGTCGCTGCAGCGCGCGGCTAGCGGCCAGGAAAAACCGTTCATGCTTACTCTTGAAAATATCAATGCCGGATACGGCGACTTCCAGGCCTTATTCGACGTTTCGCTGGAAGTTGGGGCAGGCGAAGCGGTTGCCGTAATCGGTCCGAACGGTGCCGGGAAGTCGACGCTGATGCGGGTTGTGTCAGGGATGATACCGGCCAAAAGCGGGACGATCACGATGGAGGGGGCATCGGTGCTGGATGTTCCACCGCATGAGATCGTCAATTTGGGCATTGCCCATGTCCCGGAAAACCGGCGCCTGTTTCCCCGCATGTCGGTGGAAGACAATCTGCGCATGGGTTGTTTTTCGCCGGCGTTCCGGGCACGTTTTGCGGAGCGCCGGGACTTTGTCTACGAGCTGTTCCCGCGCATGAAGGAACGCCGAACCCAGTTGGCCGGAACGATGTCCGGCGGCGAGCAGCAGATGTGCGCAATCGGGCGGGCATTGATGTCCGATCCGAAAATATTGCTGATGGATGAACCTTCGGCAGGGCTGGCGCCGGTAATTGTTCAGCAGGTGTTCGAATTGATTGGCCGAATTCGTGCGCAAGGCTTGACGGTTCTGATCGTCGAGCAAAGCGTCAAGCAAGTGCTGCGGGTTGTCGACCGGGCATACGTGCTGGAGGCGGGTAGCCTGCGCATGGAAGGCTCCGCGGCAGAACTGTCGCAGAGTGAAGACATTCAAAAAGCCTTTATGGGAATATAGGGATGGCACATGGCTGAGTTCGCCGATGCATTGTTCAGCATTTTCTTTGTCGAAACGCTGATAAACGGCCTGCTGTTCGGCGGGGTTCTCGCCCTGCTGTCGCTGGGGCTGAACCTTATATTCGGCGTCATCGATGTGGTTTGGATCTGTTATGCCGAGATCATCATGCTCGGCATGTACACGATCTATTTCATGCATGTTGAAGCCGGTCTGCCACTGCCCGTCGCGATTGCCGGGGGCATCGCCGTCACGGCTCTTCTCGGCTGGCTGACGCATCGGATCGTGATCAGCTACCTGCTGGATGCGGCGCCGATTAACCAGCTGCTTGCGACCGGCGGTTTGCTGTTCTTTTTCCAGGGGCTGGCCATGGTCGCCTTCGGGATCGACTTCCGGAACGTCGGCGTCAGCCTCGGCAGCCTCGCGGTGACGGAGGATATCTACCTGTCCTGGAGCCGCCTGTGGTCATTCCTTATTGCGGGTGCTGTGGTTGCCGTCCTTTTCATATTCCTGTCGCGCAGCTATCTGGGAGCAGCGATCCGGGCGATCAGCCAGGATCGTGAAATCATGATCCTGATGGGGGTGAATACGAAAAAACTTTACCTGCTGACATCGGCTATTGGCGGCGGTCTGGCCGGTCTCGCAGCCGCGCTGCTGGCGATGCAGTATGATGTGCACCCCTTTATCGGGCTCAGCTTTGGGCCGATTACATTCATGGTCTGCGTGATGGGCGGGTTGGGCAACATGGTTGGCGGATTCCTGGCAGCCTTCGTGTTCAGCGAACTGATCACGATTGGTGGCTACTTCGCCGAACTTGAATGGGGCTATGTGCTGGCCTTCGTCTTCTTTATCGCGACCATGTTCTTTCGCCCTGAAGGGCTGTTTGCGAGGAAGTCATGAACAGCAATGCCATCATCGCCGTGATCGGTGCCATTCTGATTGCGCTGCCGTTTATCGGGCTCGACAGCTATCCGCTGCATCTTGTTGTTGTGATTCTGATTTGGTCGTTTGCCTATACAAGCTGGTCGATCATGGGGCGCTTCGGGCTGGTTTCGCTGGGGCACGGTGCTTTCATGGCAATCGGCGGCTATGTCACGGCGCTGCTATGGAATTACGGCGGATTGACGCCCTGGATTGGTATCCCGGTTGCCGTAATCTGTGCCGGGGTAGCAGCGGTCATCGTCGGCTATCCCTGTTTCCGGTTCAAGATTGTCGGGCATTATTTCGCGCTGGTGACGCTGGCGCTTTCGGAAGTGGTGCGGCAAGTGATTATCGCGACCCGCGACTATACCGGTGGCTCGCTGGGTTATACGCCGGAACGTTTAGGCGAAGGCTGGTCGATCATGGCGCTTCAGTTTCCGAATAACCGTATCGTGTTTTACTTTATCGCGCTGGGTATCTGGTTTGCCGGAATTTTGATCTGGCAGATGGTCGATCGTTCCATGTCGCGTTATGCGCTGGAAGCAATTTCAGAAGACGAGGAAGCCTCTGCCGCGGTCGGCGTGCGCGTGACCCGCGAAAAGCTGAAAGTCACGGTATTGAGCGCGATGATGACCGCTTTTGCCGGTGCAATGTACTGCCAGTACCAGATGTTCATTTCACCCGATACGATTGGCGGGATTGGTATTTCGCTGCAGATCGTATTCGGCGTCGTCGTCGGCGGGATCTATCACGCGCTGGGACCGACCGTCGGCGCGGCAATAACGCTGCTGCTTGCCGAAGTCCTCCGGATCGGGATCGGGACATCGGCGATTTGTATCACCGATAAGGTCTGTCTGAATGCCGCCGGGGTTCCCCTGTTGGTCTATGGCGTCATGCTTGTGCTGTTCATCGTATTTCTGCCGAAGGGAATTGTTGGCGGGATCATGGATAAATGGCACGGTCGCGGTGATGCTGCGGCAGCAACGTTGAAAAAGGTCGGGGTGAAATAAGCGTGTTTAGCCTTTAATCGCCCGCCATATTTTTTCCGGTGTGACCGGCATATCGATTTCGGTAACGCCGAATTCTGACAGCGCATCGACAACGGCGTTGACGATGGCTGGCATGCCCGCGGTCGGGCCGGATTCACCGCAGCCTTTCACCCCCAGCGGGTTGGTCTTGCAGAAAGTCGGGTTCAACCCCCAGTCGAATGACGGGATCTCGCGGGCTCGCGGGATGCAGTAATCCATGAACGAGCCGGTGACGAGCTGCCCACTATCCGGGTCGTAGACGCTTTCCTCATACAGTGCCTGGCCAAGCCCGTTGATGACACCGCCATGCATCTGGCCTTCCAGCAGCATCGGGTTCACGATTGTGCCGAAATCGCTGACCATGGCGTAGCGGGTTACGGCGACATGCCCGGTATCACGGTCGATCTCAACCTCGGCGACATGGCAACCGCTGGGGTAACTGTAGGCGCGGGCCACATAATGGGCATTGCCTTCCAGTCCCAATCCGTCACCAACGGGAACATTGGCACTTTTGAAAGATGCTTTCGCCACTTCGGTCAGGCTGATGTCACGGTCCGTACCGGCGATGACAAAGCGACCGGAATCGAATTCCAGGTCGTTGGCATTGGTTTCAAGCAACTGAGCCGCGATCCGCCGGGCCTTTTCGATGATGATTTCCGCACTCTCGACAATCGCCGCGCCCGTCACCGTCGTGGTGCGCGATCCGCCGGTCCCGGAGCCCGGTCCGATACGTTCGGTATCACCCTGATGCACCCGGATCTGATCCAGCGGCAGGCCCAACTGGCTGGCAACGATCTGGCTGAAGGTTGTGACGTGGCCCTGTCCGTTTGTCTGTCCGGTCGTCGTCATGCTCAGGGTACCGGACGGATCGAATTGCAGGCTGACCCGGTTGTCCATAAAGCCATCCGGTTCGGTATAGACCGCGTAGCCGAAGCCCAGCAGTTTGCCACCCTTGCGGGCGCTGTCCTTTCGCGCGGCAAAGCCGGACTGGTCGGCCAGAGACAAAGCCTGGTTCATGCTTTTTTCGAACTCGCCACTGTCGTAAATCATGCCGGTTGGCGTGGTCCAGGGCAGTTCTTCGGGGGAAATGAGGTTGCGCCTGCGCAATTCAGCGGGATCGATACCCATTCCACCGGCGGCTTTGTCGACCAGTCGCTCGACCAGATAACAGTACTCGGGCTTTCCAGCGCCTCGAAAAGACGCAATCGGGGTGGTATTGGAAACCACGCATTGCGTTTCGGCAAATATCGTCGGAATCCGGTATACATTGGCCAGCATCCGGGTGCCGCCAGCGGAGGGAATAACGGGCGCGTTTCCGGTGACATAGGCACCCATGTTGGAAATGGTCCGGCACCGTATCGCCAGGAAATTGCCGTCTGCGTCCAGTGCCAGTTCGCCATGGGTGATATGGTCGCGGCAATGATAATCGGTCAGAAAAGAATCGCCCCGATCCGGATACCATTTGATCGGTCGGCCCAATTTTTTCGCGGCCCAGGGGATGACGATCTGTTCCGGATAGATGTCATTCTTGATACCAAAGCCACCCCCGACGTCGGGCGTAATCAGGCGCACTTCGGAAGGCGGTATGCCCAGACTGTCGGCGATGGCGGCACGGACCGGGTTGCTGCCCTGAGTTGGCGTATGGATAGTATAGCGGCCGCTCGCGCTGTCGAATTCGGCGAGGGCACCCCGAACTTCCATGGCCGCGAGCATGATGCGGTTGTTGACGAGGTTGACCTGGGCGATATGCGCGGCCCGGTCGAACGCCAGATCCGATGAAGCTTTTTCGCCACGTTCCCAGTCGAGTACAACATTGGTGCCTTGTTCGGGCCATACCATCGGCGCGTCCGGCGCCGCAGCGTCCGATGTTCCGGTAACGGACGGCAGAATTTCATATTCAATTTCCAGCAGGTCAGCCGCATCAATCGCCTCAATGGCTGACTCGGCAATGATCACCGCAACGGCATCGCCGGCAAACCGGGCGACATCGGATGTCATGCATCTTCTGGGTGGAAAGCGGACGGGGGACCCGTCACGGCTCTGTACTGGTGCTGAGGCGCGTATTTCACCGACGTTATCCGCTTGCATATCGGTATCGCAGAAAACGGCGATAACGCCTGGCGCGTCAGATGCGGCATCTTTATCGATCCCGACGATCCGGGCATGGGCATGCGGACTGCGGACAAAATGAGCATGTGCCTGATTCTGCAGGTTGAGATCGTCGATGAACCGCCCCTGGCCGGTCAATAGTGCGGCATCTTCAACTCGTTTGACGGATACCCCGATTCCCTGTTCGGAAGCATTTGCAACGGTATCAGGCATATTTCTGGTCCTGCTTCATTCAATTGTCGATCCATGGCCATATCGGTGCGTTGGGTGATTGGTCTGCATCTTGTGACTGTCCCGAACAGTATAAGGCAGCGCAGACCGCGTTAACGATGTCTTTTAAAGGTATGTTCGCAATTTGGCGCGACTGTGCATGGGCGTGTTTCAGGACATAATTGCAAAAGGGCAGCGCCATGAAAACTCGTGAAATACAACAAGGATTAACGCGTCGGCAGGCCTTGGGTGGTCTCGTTGCGCTTGGGGCGGCTGCATCTGCTGCGCGTCCGGCGAAATCAGCGCAGTCCTGGGGTCGGGTCTTTATTTTTAATACAGCCCCTGAGCCGGTCACGCTGGAGCTAAACAGGCAGCGATTGCCTGAAATTGTGGGCACAGCGCGGGACGACTACTACATTCCCGATGTCATCGCCGTCGACCGCAGTTCGGCGCCGGAACCCCTCGTGACGGGCGAATTTGCGATGAAAAATAGCTTTTCGGTGACCTTTCCGGACCTGAAGGCGCATTACGAGATTGATATTGACCCGCAACGGTACCGGTTTGACCGGGATATCCAGCTTTATGTCCATCGCGACGGGGTCATCGTGCTCCAGAACGGCAAGGAAATGCCAGGCAGCGTCCGCCGTATTTCCTGACAGGTTCGACGGCTTTCCGAGCTGGTAGAGCGGGCAGTGGGTTTTCCTTCGCGGCCCGCTTTGCAATTGCGCAGGTTTGAATTACATTTAGGGATAGCTGGGGTGCCGGATCCTGCCGGCTGAGATCATACCCAACAAACCTGACCTGGATAATGCCAGCGTAGGGAGCTGTTAGAATGTCTATGGCACCAACAACCTTTATTCATAGCGGCGCGTCCCGGCCGAGCGTGGCCATCATAGGGGGCGGTATCTGCGGCTTGGGCATTGGCTGGCGGCTTGCCGCTGCCGGCTGCCGCGTTGATGTGTTTGACAAAGGTGAGGCGGGGCATGAGGCGAGCTGGGCAGCAGCCGGCATGCTGGCGGCTCAGGTGGAAACCGAACCCGGCGAAGATGCGCTGCTGGCGCTGAATCTTGAAAGTCAGGCGGCGTGGCCCGCTTTCGCGACGGAACTGCAAGGCGTGACCGGCGTCGATCTCGGCTACCGGGACGAGGGGACGTTGGTCGTTGCGGCGCACCGCGATGATGCGGCGGAATTACGCAATACCTATGAATTTCAGTGCGGCCTGGGGCTGGACCTGACCTGGCTGACAGGCGGCCAGGCCCGGCGCATGGCGCCGCATCTGGCGCCGGCGGTCAGTGCGGCGGTGTACAGCCAAAAGGATCATCAGGTCGACAACCGGCAACTGGTGACGGCGCTGCGTAAGGCATTTCTTGATGCCGGCGGATCGTTGCACGAACACAAGACTGTTGATGCGATTGAGGTTGCGGATAACCGGGCGCGTGGTGTTTTCGTCGATGGCGCGTTGCACGAAGCGGATATAGTGCTGCTTGCGGCAGGGGCCTGGTCCTACGATATCGATGGCTTGCCTTCCTTTGCACGGCCCCCGGTCCGGCCGCTGAAGGGGCAGGTGATTTCTCTGCGAATGGATCCACGGGCGCCGATTATCGATCATGTATTGTGGGGCCCGGATATCTATATTGTGCCACGGCGCGACGGTACGTTGATTCTCGGCGCAACGGTCGAGGACAAGGGTTTTGATCGCGATCTTACCGCCGGTGGCATTTATCGTCTGCTGGAAGCGGCATGGGAAATTTTGCCGCAGATCGAGGAATTACCGGTCAAGGAAATGTGGGTCGGGTTTCGTCCGACCAGCCGCGACGACGCGCCGATTCTGGGCCCAACCCCGGTCGAAGGGCTTGTCGTCGCGACGGGGCACCACCGCAACGGCGTTCTGCTGGCGCCCCTGACCATTGACGCGGTCAGCGCCTTTGTGCTGGATGGCGATATCCGTTCGGCGATCCAGCCGTTCGGTATTGACCGGTTTTACGCCAACGCGTCACCGCGTGTGGCGGGAGTGAAGGAATGAGCCTCGCAATTAAAATTAACGGTGAGGACCGGACCAGTTCGGCGTCGACCATCGTTGAACTGTTACGCGAAGAAGGCATCGATGAGACCGCGCGCTTTGTCGCGGTGGCGGTGAACGGGTCTGTCGTGCCACGGCGAACCTGGGCCGACGTTAATGTGTCGGCGGGCGACGACGTGGAAATCGTTAAGCCGGTATCAGGCGGTTAAGGGCGGAAAACATTAAAATGGGCGGGTTGAAACCATGAGTGACACACTCACCATCGCGGATAAAACTTTCGGGTCCCGGTTGCTGATCGGGTCGTCGGGCTATCCAAATCATCAAGTCATGATGGATGCGATCGAAGCATCGGGTGCAGAAATTGTCACCGTCGCGATTCGGCGGATCAACATCAGCGGAGGCGGTGAAAGTGTCATCGACATGATTGGTGACAAGTATCATATCCTGCCGAATACAGCTGGCTGCTACACCGCGCGTGATGCTGTGCTGACCGCTCAATTGGCGCGCGAGGCCGTCGAAACGGACTGGATCAAGCTGGAAGTTATCGGTGACGATGAAACCCTTTACCCGGATGTCGAACATCTGCTGGCTGCCGCTGACGAATTGGTCAAGGACGGCTTCATTGTCTTGCCCTATTGCAGCGATGACCCGATCACCTGCCGCAAATTGGCAGATATCGGCTGTGCCGCGGTGATGCCGCTGGGCGCGCCGATTGGTTCGGGTATGGGGCTGCGTAATCCCTACAATATCGAGATCATCCGCGATCAGGTTTCGGTTCCGGTGATTGTTGATGCGGGTATCGGCACGGCATCTGATGCGGCAATCGCGCTGGAAATTGGTTGCGACGCAATTTTGTTGAACACGGCCATTGCCAAGGCACGCGACCCAATAAAGATGGCGGCGGCAATGAAACACGGCGTGATGGCCGGACGACTGGCCTTCGAAGGCGGGCGTATCCCGCGTAAGCTATACGCCGACGCATCAAGTCCGAAGACAGGCATGATTGGCGCCTGAATGGGGATTCCGAAGGTCCCGCAACTGATTTGCGGTTCTTCGGGTCGGGCGGAGGCGTCGGGGCAGGCGGGTTGAGATCATGATTGAAATCCCGATCTATCAACTGGACGCGTTTACTCTGGGACCGGAACATCCGTTCAGTGGCAATCCTGCGGCGGTCTGCCTGCTGGATTCGTGGCTGGATGACAGCGTGATGCAGGCGATTGCTGCTGAGAATAATCTGTCCGAGACAGCGTTCTGCGTCTCGTCGCAAGGGCACCATGAATTGCGCTGGTTTACGCCAAAGGCAGAAGTGCCGCTATGTGGGCATGCAACGCTGGCCACGGCATTTGTTCTTTTTGACACGGGGCGTGTCGAGACGGAGGCTATCTTCGAAACGAAAAGCGGTACATTGACGGTGAAGAAATCACTCGACCGGTTGTCGATGGATTTCCCGGCACAGGAAACGGCCCCCTGTGCCGTTGCCGATACGCTGTGCCAGGCGCTGAACGCCGCACCGACATTCTGCCGGATGGGTGAGACCGATTATGTCGCGATCTTCGATCACGAATCGGATATTGAAACGCTGGCCCCGGACCGTGGCCTCGTTGAAGCCTTGGACCGTCCCGGCTTGATCGCAACTGCCCCGGGCGAAGGATGTGATTTTGTGTCGCGCTATTTTGCGCCGGCGAAGGGCGTGGACGAGGACCCGGTAACGGGGCGGGCGCATTGCGTTCTGGCGCCGTACTGGGCGGAGCGGCTTGGTCAGGTATCACTGAGTGCCTGTCAGCTTTCGACGCGTGGCGGCGCTGTGGACTGCATCGTGAGGGATGACCGTGTGCAACTGAGCGGTCGGGTAAAGCCTTATATGCAAGGGATGATTCGGCTCTGACCAACCCGTTTGCCAGTTGTGAACCAAAGGCGACATGAGGAGAAAGCTGATGATGCTGAAACATTTCACACGCTTTGCCGCTTACAATGAATGGGCCAATACGCGGCTGTATGACGCCGTCGAACTGCTTTCAGATGAGGAATATTTTGCTTCTCGTCCAGCATTTTTCGGGTCAATGCATGGGGTGCTGAACCATATACTGGTTGGCGATACAATCTGGACGTCGCGAATGCACGGTACCTCGCCATCCATTGCGCTCGATGCCGAAATGTATCCGGACCGGGATACTCTGCGCACCGCCCGGCAGAAGATGGATACCGAAATTATCGCCTATATGGCGGAAAGAACCGAAGTGGATATGGCGGGTGATGTTCGGTTCAAAACCACCAGCGGCGATCCGCAGAGCATGGAACTCGCCGTGCTGCTGGCGCATTTTTTCAACCACCAGACCCATCACCGCGGCCAGGCGCATGGCATGCTGAGCCAGACGGATGTGGCGCCACCGCCGTTGGACCTGCTGTATTTCGTGCGGGATCAATAGCGCAACGTTCATTATCTTTGTGAAAACGGGTTGCGCTGGCAGACGTTCCACCCTATTGCGCTGAATATGGCATCACCAACCGAACAACATGACGCGAGCCTGTCGGACCGGTCCGTCAGTGTCCGGTTATCGTTGTATTACATTTTTGTCTTCATCAATGCGGGTCTGTATCTGCCCTATTGGCCTGTCTGGCTGGAAAGCCAGGGCCTCGGGCCGGTGGAGATCGGGTTGCTGTTTTCTGCCGGCCGCCTGGCGCGGGTCGTTTCCAGCCCGCTGATTGCACAATTTGTGGACAAGCGCGGGGATCGCAGAAAGCCGCTTCTGTTCCTCAGCGGCATGACAGCGGCGGGCTTCCTGTTATATGTGGGCTGTACCGCGTTCTGGCAATATTTCCTGGTCACCATTCTGGTCGGGTTCGTGTGGGGAACGGTCATGCCGCTCGGCGACAGCCTTGCAATTGACAATACCCGCAAGCGCCCCATCCAGTATGGCAGGGTGCGGTTGTGGGGTTCTATCAGTTTTATTCTTGCGACAATTGCCGGCGGCCAGGCGCTTGAACTGATGCCGGAGTCCGGAATTTTCTGGGTCTTGCTGGCCAGTTTTGTTGCTGTTTTTGCCGTCTGCACCTTGTTGCCGGATACCCGGGTTGAGGCGGCGCCGCTGCGTCTATCTGCGATCTGGCGGTTGTTTACACATCCGACGTTTGCGCTGCTGATGCTGGCCAGTGCCTTACTGCAGAGCAGTCATTTGGTTGTTTATATATTCGGAACCCTGCATTGGCGTAATGCGGGGATCAGCGATTCCATGATCGGGTTCTTATGGGCCGTGGGGCGTCATCGCCGAAGTTGCCCTGTTTGCGGTTGGCGCCCGGGTGACGGCGCGGCTGCGACCGGGGTGGTTGTTTGTCGTGGCGGCAATAGCCGGAATTATCCGCTGGCCGCTGCTGGCCTATGCCACGACATTGCCGGTGCTGGTGTTTGCCCAGACATTGCATGGCATCACGTTCGGCGCCGCACACCTGGCGGCCATGGCGTTTATTGCCGAAGCGATTCCGAGCCGTCTTTCGGCGACCGCGCAGAGCTTGCATGGGGCTGTTGCGCTCAGTATCGCCTCTGCGATGATTACTCCATTTCTGGGGGGACTGTTCGCCGATTATGGCGGCGGGGCCTTCCATGCCATGACCGTCCTTTCGATAGCAGGAGGTATCGCCGCATATTGGATGATGCGGCGCTGGCAGGGCGGGACGCTGGTCGACTAACGATGATCAGGGTCTGCGGACAGTCGTCACGGGACCCGCGCCGGATGCTTCGATACGTGTTGCGATTTCAGACAGTGCGCCGGTGGCGACCATCATGTCCGTGGCATTGGCATGGACGAAACAACGTTGATCAACCCATATGCCGACATGCCCCTTCCAGTATATGAGGTCACCCCGTTGCAGGACGGATTCGTCACCTGAAAATTCAACGGCGGTCCCAATGGTATCTGCCTGCAGGTCGGTATCGCGTGGTACGGCTGTACCGCATCGCGCGAGCGATAATTGAACCAGCGCGGAACAATCCAGCCCGATACTGGTTCGGCCACCCCAAAGATATGGGGCTCCCACAAAGCGCAGCGCGACGGCCACGTGGTCTTTTTCGTACTCATTGGCCAGTGCCAGGTGGGGCGCGTAGATCCAGCTTCCGTCCGTAAGCTGACAATAGTTACCATCGCTGCCGGTCACCTGCACTGCGGTGTCGAGACTGAGCAAATCGCGGGGCGGTGTTTTCAGGTCCGGTTCGGGAAAGACGAAACTGCGCAATACTGCGACCCGGTGAGTCGCTTTAATCGTTACTGTGCCCAGAGCGGAGGACCGGACATAGCCGACATAGCCGTCGGTGCTGTTCTGCAACCAGGACCATCCATCGACGTCGTCATATACCGTTACTAATTCGCCATACAGAAGTTCGGTGTCCAGCGGTGCATCGTCGGCCGGCAGCCGGCGCAGGGCCGCATGCCCCTTCACGACGATATGCGCCGACCCGTCGGTGTATCGTTGGGCGACAACCTTCTCGCGCAGGGATTCTGCGGCAAGGTCGGAGCGAAAAGGATTAACCCTAGGGTCGAGAACAGCCATACATGGCGGAATAGGCCGCTTTCCAACGGCTGTCAACGCATCTTGCCTTTCCCCATTTGCGTCTTCCGTGATAAATATCTTTCATTCAAGCATGCGGCTGGATCTTCCCGGGGAGGGGGCATTCAGGCCCGAAAAATCGTCATGAAGGAGCGTAACAATGAGCACAGGCGCTAGCCTGCGGAGCGGCGGACAGGTATTGGTCGATCAGCTGAAGATCCACGGCGTCGACACGGCTTTCTGCGTTCCCGGCGAGAGTTATCTCGCGGTGATCGACGCGATGCACGATGCATCGAACGAAGTAAAATTTATAACCTGCCGCCACGAAGGCGGTGCCGCAAGTATGGCGGAGGCTTATGGCAAGATGACCGGCAAGCCGGGCATCCTGATGGTAACCCGTGGTCCGGGCGCGTGTCATGCGTCCGCCGGGATACATGTTGCGATGCAGGATTCGACGCCGATGGTTGTCCTGATTGGCCAGGTCGCGCGCGACCAGGAATATCGTGAGGCATTCCAGGAACTCGATTACCGGAAGTTCTACGGTTCGCTCTGCAAATGGGCGGGGCAGATTGAAAGTGCGGACCGTATTCCCGAGATGCTGAGCAAGGCGTTCTATCACGCCATGTCGGGGCGCCCGGGTCCGGTTGCGCTGGCGTTGCCGGAAGACATGCTGCGCGATATGACCAGCGTTGGCGATGCGGATCACTACAAGACAGTGCGGCCGGGTGTTGATCCCGACGAAATGTCATCGTTGCAGGATTTACTTGGGCAGGCGCAAAGGCCCCTGATGATCGTTGGTGGCGGTGGTTGGAACCAGAAGGCCTGTGACGATATCGTCACTTATGCCGAAGCCAACAACCTGCCGACTGCGGCCTCGTTCCGCTGTCAGGATCTGTTTGACAACAATCACCCCAACTATGTGGGCGAACTGGGAACGAGCGTCAGCAACGCGCTGGCGAAGCAGGTTGAAGATGCTGATCTGCTGCTGGTTGTCGGTGCCCGGCTCGGTGAGATGACGACCAAGGGTTATACGATCGTCCAGGTGCCACGGCCGAAGCAGAAAATTGCCCATATCTATCCTGACCCGGACGAAATCGGGCGGGTGTATCAGGCTGATCTGGCCATTGCCGCCGGTGTCGACAAATTCGCGGCGTCTGCCCGCAAGTCGACGGCAGTAGCGTCGCCGGCCTGGGGCGATTGGGCCGCCGCTGGTCGAAAGGCCTATCTGGATAACCTGAAACCAAGCCTGGATCATCCGGGCGCCGTTGATATGTGGGCGATCATGCAGGAAATCGCCGCCAAGGCACCCGATGCTGTTATCACCTCCGATGCCGGTAATTTTGCCGGCTGGCCACAACGGTTCTGGCAGTACAGCCGATTCCGGACTCAGGTCGCACCGACCAATGGATCGATGGGGTATGGGGTACCTTCCGCAATCGGCGCGCGGCTGGTCAGTCCGGATCATCCGGTTATCGGCTTTGCCGGTGACGGTGGTTTCATGATGGCAGCGCAGGAATTTGCGACAGCAGCGCAATACGGTGTCGATCCGATTATTATCGTCGTCAACAACAGCATGTATGGGACAATCCGGGCGCACCAGGAACGCAATTACCCGGAGCGGGTTGTTGCGACCGCCTTGACCAATCCGGATTTCGTTAAGTGGGCCGAAAGCTTCGGTGCCTATGGCGCGGTGGTTGAAAAGACGGAAGACTTTGCAGCGGCCTTTGATGGCGCGTTAAAGGCCGGCCGGATTTCGTTGATCGAAATCAAGCTCGACCAGCAGGTCATTTCGACGAATGCGACGTTGAACCAGGTGCGGGAAGCCGGTTTGGCTAATCAGTCGTAAGTCTGCAGGCGAATTGCCTCCCGCCACTGGAAGGCGGGCAAAAGAAAACCCGGCGGCCATTACGGCCGCCGGGTTTTTATTTGTACCCGAGCTTCGTTAATCGATCATCGTATTTGGAATGATCAGGATGATCGCCGGGAAGGCGAGCAGGATCGCGACGTTGATAAGATCGACGAAGACGAACCAGCCGCAGCCCCGGAACATATCGCCCATGCTGACGTCCTTGGCGACGCCCTTCAGGACATAAACGTTCAGGCCAACCGGGGGGGTGATCAGGCCGATTTCGACCATGCGAACGGCAAGCACGCCGAACACGATCGGGTCGATCCCGAGTTCCTTGATTGTCGGCAGAACCAACGGCACCGTCAAAAGCAGCATGCCGATACCATCCAGGAACATCCCGAGAAACAGGTAGAGCAGCAGGATACAGATGAGCACGACCATCGGCGGCGCGTCGAGTGCGACGATGTTTTCCGCAATGGCGCCCGGCATACCTGTGAAGCCGAGGAAATGCACGAAGATCAGAATGCCCGCGACGATGGCGAAAATCATACCGGTCGTCTTGGCTGTTTCCAGCATGACGCTTCTGAAGTCGGCGAGTGTCAGACGTCTCCATGCCAGCAGCATGGCGCCCAGGGCACCAACGGCAGCGGATTCAGTTGGTGTGGCGATACCCGTGTAGATGCTGCCCATGACCAGGATGACCAGGATCATCATGCCGCCGACGCCGCCAATGGACTGTACACGTGCCGGCCAGCTTGCCTTTGGTATCGGTCTGCCCAGCGACGGGTTGATCTTGAACCGGATCCAGATCATCAGGCTGTAACTCAAAGCCTCCATCAGACCCGGCAGAATACCGGCAAGCAGCAGCGCGCCAATTGATTCTTCCGCGATGAAACCGTAGACGACCATCAGGACCGATGGCGGGATCATTGTCGCCATGGTGCCACCAGCCGCAACGCAGCCTGTCGAAATCCGGTCGTCGTATCCGAATTTTTTCAGCTCCGGCAGGGCGATCTTGCCCATAACCGCGGCCGACGCCGTCGAAGCACCGCAAGCAGCGGCGAAACCGGCTGAACCGAAAATCGTTGCGATTGCGAGCCCCCCGGGCAGATGGCCGAACCATTGCCGGGCGGTGAAATATAGGTCCTTCGTGATACCTGCGAAGTAGGCGAAGAAGCCCATCATGATGAAGAGCGGTAAAACCAGAAAGGTGTAGCTTTCAAGATGACCGAAAGGAATCATTGATGCGAGACCGGCGGCCGGCGCGTATCCGCGCAACGCCCAGAGGCCGATGAAACCGCATAGCGCCGTCGCAAACGCGATGCGCATTCCGGAGAAAAGAAGGATAGTCAGCCCAAGAAGCGAGATTATCCCAAGAGTAATAGGGTCCATGGTATTTCCCAGTGCCAGTGTTAACGGTTACTCAGCAGCGCTTTCGGCCAGAAGGTCAACGTCATGGACGATATCCTCCTGCGCATAGTAATCGGGGGCGATTCTATGCAACGCCTGGAGCCAGCACCGGATTGAAACCAGTCCATAGCCGATTGGGATCGCTATCGCCGATGGCCAGGTCAGGAAATAGGGTGGTGTTTCCGTAACGTTATCGATTTCCCATTCGCCATACGCGAACTTGAAGCTGAAATAGGCCAGAATGGAGCAGGTGAAAACCGTGAGCAGAAGCGACACGATTTCTATCCTGTTTTTGATCTTGGGCGGCAGGTTGTCGATAAGCAGTGTCATGCCGACATGCGCATCCTGCGACTGGGTATAAGAAATTGCGCCGAAGACCATTACCGGCACGAAGAGCGACGAAAGCTCAAGATGGCCGGGGATGGGGGCATTCATGATATAGCGCATGAACACTTCACTGCTGACGAAGGCCATGGTCACTAGGATGAGAATAGTCGAGCCGATCGTTAGACCGCGTTCGACTTTCGCCAGGACGAAACCAGACTTGGCTGCCGCGATCGTAACAAGGATCCCGACAACCAAGTCCGCGCCCAGGACGTACAGTAGTTCCTGCACTATCTGGTTACTTTCTGCTTAACGTTGTTGAACGAATTATTTCGAGTGTTTGGCAACAGTAGCCTTCGCGAAATCGAGGATTTCCCGGCCCGGACGCCCTTTTTCTTCTTGAGCTGCGACCCATTCTTCCCAGATTTTGGAAGCGCCGGCTGCCACTTGCGCCCGTACTTCCGGCTTGATCGTCACGACTTCAAGCTTCTCGCGGAAAATCGGGCGCCATTTTACGTCCGCATCTGCATAGGCTTTGATCATCGCTTCCGTGCCGCGAGCATGCGCTGCCGGCAAGGCGTTGCGAACTTTCTCCGGTGTCGAATTCCAGATATCGAGATTGACGGAGTTGAAGCACATGAAACCGCTCATCGCGAGGCCTTCGGTCGTGTATTTCGACACTTCGTAAAGCTTGTATGCGCCGAAGGCGTACGAATACGGGAATCCGAAGGTGTCGATCGTACCACGGTCAAGCGCTGTATAGCCTTCCGGTGCGGTGACCATCGTCGGAACGGCGCCGAAGACCATCAGAGCTTTTGCATTAAGCCCTGAAATGCGCATTTTTACGCCCTTCATATCTTCGGTCGTTTCGATTCTCGTGTTGCCCATGAATTCGTAAGGGGGCAGGAAGTTCGGTCCGAAATAATGTGCGTTCCAGCGATCCTTGAGCTCGGCGACAATCAGCGGATGCGCCATTATATCTTTTTGGACGGCGGCACTCTGGCGCGCCGTTGCAGGTGCGAGGAACGGCAATTCCATGACGGAGAGCAGCGGGAACTTGTTGGGATAGTAGCCAACGCAATTCATCCCGGATTCAACGGCGCCGATCTTGATGTTTTCAGGAATCTGCTTTGGCGGGCCAAGCGCACTGGCATAATGGATCTTGAGTTCGAAATCACCGCCGCCGGCTTTCTCGAGGTCTTCCTTGATCACTTCGAGCGCTACTGTCACGGCACGCTTGCCGCCAAACGCATTATGGTTCCAAATTGTCTCGGCGGATGCTTGAGATGCAGCGCCAATGCCTGCGGCGACCATTCCGACGGCCGCGACAGAGGCAAGCATTCTTCTGTGGAAAATTCCCATTCCTTCAACTCCCTGATTAATAAAAGTTCGTTTAATTATCTGCACTTCTTCGACTGCATTCGGACCTGTTTTATCACGGGCCAGTGCTTAGGTCAAAACGACGCAGCGGTATCATGATCCGTTGGTCATGAGTCACCAGTTGTAGCAACTCATGAATGTTTTGGAGTCAAAAATGATATGCAATGGTGGTGGTGTTGGCCTGTTTCCACGGATCAGACGTCAGAATTCAACTAAATTCCCGAAGAAAGTTTAGTTTGACGGGACGTGAAAGTGTGTTTCGCAATTTTTGCGATAAGGGCCAGTTGGGAGATGCGGTTCCCAAGCCACAAAAGGAACGTAAAATTGCCGAGCTTGCCGAAAAATTTGAATTTTTTTAGTGAAGTGATTGTTTGTGACAGGCTGGGAAACCCTTGCCAAGTTCAGGGGTAATCAGGCGAACAGCTTGTCGATGTCGTCCTGGGAGATTTCCTCGCCTGGAATTTGCGGGCCGTTCAGCAGGGCTTCGTCACCGGTCGGTTTGTCGTCTGGAAATTCAAAACCGAGCGCCTCGATATCTTCCCGACCCCAAAGGTCAATCATGGCGTTAACCCGTTCTTCAACGAAGTTCATCGACCGGATCACCCGCGAAACGCGCTGTCCGGTAATATCCTGGAACGTACAGGCTTCGATCGCATTCATGGCCTTCTGCGCGACCTGGTCGCACAGTTCGGAAACCTTTTCATTGTCCGCTACTTCGCGGATTTCATCGGTGATGCCGTCAATGTCTTCCAGTTGCTCGAGAATGCCATTCGTGGCGACTTCGGTAGACTCGACAATCGCATCGAGGTGTTCCGACGCGCTTTCGAAATGGGTGCGGTTCTCATCAGGGGACGTTACGTGCGCGATTTCTTGCCGCATACGTTGAATATACTGAAACAGGTTCAGTATTTCAGACCGCAGTTTTTCGTTTTCGGCCCTGAATTGCGGCATTCTCCGACTCCCAAATTACGTCAGCGCGATACTGTTACTACCGTCTTTTTACCGAGTGAAACTTTCCTAATGGTAAAGGTGGGGTAACAAATTTTACGGGCCTTATCGTGAGATATGCGGATATGAGGTTCCGCCGCTGGTGCGTCCCTGCTACAAAATGTGGCGAATTCGTCGCAGAAAATATGTAACCATCTGTTTTAACCTGAAAATCAGGGCGAGACTGCGACCAGGTGGATGGACTCCCTGCCGCCCGGACAGGAAATAGAAAGAGTAATCTTCATGAGTGACAAAAATATTGCGACCGGCGCCCTTGCCGGGAAACGGGTTATCGACCTCACGCGCGTGCTTGGTGGCCCGTATTGTACCCAGATTCTTGGCGACCATGGTGCAGAGATCATTAAGGTTGAACCGCCGCAGGGCGATGAGGTACGCGACTGGGGGCCGCCGTTTCATGAAGAGGATGCGTCTTATTTCATTGGCCTGAACCGTAACAAGCGATCCATTGGCCTCGACCTTTCCAAGCCGGAAGGTCGCGACATCCTGATGCGGATGCTCAAGGATGCGGATGTTTTGGTGGAGAATTACAAGCCGGGGACGCTGGAACGCTGGGGGATCGGGTATGAAGATTGTCTGAGCGAGCGCTTCCCCCGCCTCGTGCATTTGCGTGTTAGCGGGTATGGCGGGGAAGGACCCATGGGTGGTTTTCCTGGCTATGACGCGATTATCCAGGCGATGGCGGGCTGGTTCAGCGTCAATGGCGGCAAGGAATCCGGACCTACACGGGTCGGCATCCCAATGGTTGATATGGGCACCGGGTTATATTCGGCAATCGGCATCCTGATGGCATTGCTGGAACGCGAAGTTTCGGGCAAGGGGCAGTATATCGACATGACGCTGTATGACAGCGCGGTTGCGCTAATGCATCCCTACGTCATCAATCACGTATTGTCAGGGAAAGTGCCGGAGTCGACCGGGAATGCGCACCCGAACCTCAGCCCCTACGACAAGTTTTCGACCAAGACGGTCGATATCTTTGTCGGTTGTGGCAACAATCGGGCGTATCGCAAATTTGCCGAAGCACTGGGCCACCCGGAAATTGCCGAGGATCCCCGCTTCGCCAACAACGCCGACCGGATCAACAACAAGGAAGCGTTCCGGGACGTTCTGGAGAAAATCTTCGCCGAACGTGATGGTGAAGAGGTTTGCGTGACATTGATGAAAGCCGGCGTGCCGGCCGGTCCTGTTCTGGATACGGAGCAGATGCTGAATCATCCCCATACACAGTTCCGGGGTATGGATGCAAAGTTGGACTGGTATCGAAACACGGGAATTCCGATCAAGTTTTCTCGGACGCCGGGATCGATCCGGTCCACGCCGCCAAAATTCAGCCAGCATGGACGGGAAATTCTTTCTCAATTCGGATATGACGAGAACGAAATCGCCGGCCTGGCGGATAGTGGAATTCTCGTTGAGAAGAGGCGGGGCTGACCGGAGCGATTACCAAGCGGGGCCGACCGCCAATTAGCATGTCGGGGTGTCGGCCCCTGTTGTTGAATTCATATAAACCGATAAGGGCCGATGGATGACATCGGCCCTTATTCGTGAGCTGCATTCGCAACTTTATGCAATGTTGGTTCTTGGGCGGTCGGGCCGAGAACGCTTTGACGCGTTGTCTTAGCGGGGCGGCTCTCTCAGAAGAAAAGCCGGTACATTTCCACCCTGGCCGAACGGCACATCGTCATCGACGAAGGGGACTTCGGCATGGTCGCCGTTTGCCGAACCTGATTGCCGCGAACGCGGGCTCGCTTTTGAATTACGATCCCGGCTGGTTCTTGGCGCACGCCGACGTGGTGAACGGCTTCTCGGTTCCGCCTGCGGCAGGTCCGTTCCCTGGTTTTCTTCGTTCGTTTCCGGCGCCGTCTGTTCAACCGCAGCGGTCTGCTCGACGGGCGCCGCCTGTTCAACGGGGGCCGTGCTGATCAACTGGCGCCGACTTTTCAACGGGGCTGGCCTTTTCAGCTTCCGTCGATTTTGCCTTTTTCTCTGGTGAAATTGCGCTGTCGAGTGTCATGACCGGAATTGGCTTCCCGAGCATCTTGTTGATGCCATCGATATAGCGCTGGTCTTCCCGTGTCGCGATCGTAATCGCACGGCCGGAGCGTCCGGCGCGGCCTGTGCGGCCAATCCGGTGGATGTAATCTTCAGAATGTGTCGGTACGTCAAAATTGAAGACATGTCCCATTGATGGAATGTCGAGGCCACGTGCGGCGACGTCGGAACAAACCAGCATGGCAATTTCGCCAGCCTTGAACTTTTCGAGTGTCTTGGTGCGACTGAACTGGTCCATGTCGCCATGCAACGCGCCAGCATTATACCCATGACGTTCCAGCGATCGCTGAAGGACTCCGATATCGCGTTTACGGTTGCAGAAGATAATGGCGTTTTCGGCTTTTTCAGACTGAATAAGCTTGCGCAGTACGTCCCGCTTGTCCCGCGAGCCGCACATGATGATTGACTGCTTAACCGTTTCAGCGGCACTGGCCGGCGGATCGACGGACACTTCCTTCGGGTTCATCAGAAACTTGGAAGAAAGCTTGCGAATTTCATTCGGCATCGTGGCCGAAAAGAACAGGGTCTGGCGGATGGTGGGCAGCAATTTAACGATTTTTTCGACATCCCGGCATGAAGCCCATATCGAGCATACGGTCAGCTTCATCAATGACCAGAACCTTGACGTCGCGCAGCATGACCTTGCCGCGTTCTGCATGGTCGAGCAGCCGACCTGGCGTCGCGATCAACACGTCGACACCCCGATCAAGCGCCTTGTTCTGCTCATCGAAAGACACGCCGCCGATCAGAAGGGCCATCGAGAGTTTGTGATACTTGCCGTAAGTGACGAACTGTTCCGCCACCTGCGCGGCGAGTTCGCGCGTTGGCTCCAGGATCAGGGATCGTGGCATGCGCGCCCGGGCCGGCCCTGCGCGAGGATTTCGATCATGGGGAGGGTGAAGGAGGCCGTCTTGCCAGTGCCTGTCTGCGCGCAACCAAGAAGATCGCGGTTCATCAGCACATAAGGAATTGCCTGGGCCTGGATGGGCGTGGGCGTATCGTATCCGGCATCCGTAACCGCACGCAGAATATCGTCACTAAGTCCGAGGTCGGAAAATTTCATACAATCAATTTTTGTAATGGGTATAGCCGATCCCCCAGGACCGGTTAATGTGCGCCGGATCGTAGGGGGTTACCGCCTCATGTCAATATAATTACTGTTAATCACGCTGCGGTGCAGTACTGAATATGGTCGTTCTGTGGTGAAAATAAAGGGTAAGGCTGCAATGATGCCAAAAATACCACTTTTGCTAGTTCCTGGCCTTCTGTGCAATCAGATACTGTGGGCACATCAAATGCGGTACCTTGCCGATATTGCAGAGGTAACGGTCGTCGATACGCTGCAGGATGATACGCTGGAAGGAATGGTGCATCGGGCGCTGTCAACCGCACCGGAACATTTCGCATTGGGTGGATTGTCGATGGGGGGGATGCCGCGCTGGAATTCATGCGGCAGGCGCCGGACAGAATTGACCGGCTCGCCTTTCTCGATACTTCGGCGCGCCCTGATACGCCGGAGCGCACGGCGTTGCGCCGTGACCTTTTGGCACTTGCGGAGCAGGGGAAGTTTAACGGCATCTCGCCACGGCTGCTGCCGACCTTCCTGCATCCGGACCGTATGGGGGATGATGAACTGACGAATGCGGTCATGGATATGGCGGCGACTGTTGGCAAGGATGCTTTTATTCGCCAGCAAAAAGCAATCATGGCACGGTCGGACAGTCTGCCGCTCCTGTCCCGGATCAATATTCCTACGATAGTGATATGTGGTCGGCAGGACCTGGCAACACCGCTGGAAATGAGCGAGGAGATCGTGTCCGGTATTACCGGCGCGCGGCTCTGCGTGATCGAGGAATGTGGGCACCTGTCCAGTATGGAGCGACCGTTTGCCGTCACGGCGCTGATGCGGGACTGGATATTGCGGGATTAGCTGCAGTTCACTTTGCCCGGGGAGCCTTGCCCTAGACGTCCAGTTTGGTCACAAACCGCGCATTTTTCTGGATAAAGTCAAAACGGCTTTCGGGCTTGCGCCCCATCAGGGCTTCGACGAATTTTGCCGTGTCGCGAGCGTCGGCGGCCTGCTCCGGGTCGGCTTTTTTGGGTAACTGTACCTGCAGCAGGGTCCGTTTTTCGGGGTTCATGGTGGTGTCGCGCAGTTGTGCCGGGGGCATTTCACCCAGTCCCTTGAAGCGGCTGACTTCTATCTTGCCGCGTCCGGGGAAGCCGGATGCCATCAACTCATCCTTATGCGCGTCGTCTCTTGCGTAGAGCGATGTTGCGCCCTGGGTCAGGCGATAGAGCGGTGGAAGTGCAAGAAACAATCGGCCACTTTCGACCAGACCGGGCGTCTCGCGATAGAAGAATGTCATCAGCAGTGCCGCAATATGGGCCCCGTCGACATCGGCGTCGGTCATGATGATCACGCGTTCGTAGCGCAATTTGTCCCCGTCGAATTCGCTGCGAGAGCCACAACCGAGTGCCTGCATCAGATCCCGCAGTTCCTGGTTACCGGCCAGCTTGTCCGCCGACGCGCTGGCGACATTCAGAATTTTACCACGCAGTGGCAGGATCGCCTGGGTTTCGCGAATACGGGCCTGTTTGGCGGACCCCCCCGCGGAATCGCCTTCGACCAGAAAAATTTCCGTGCCTTCTGCTGAATTCCGGGTGCAGTCGGTCAACTTGCCCGGCAGCCGAAGTTTCCGGGTCGCCGATTTCCGGCTCATGTCCTTGGCCGCGCGGCGACTTTGTCGTTCGTCGGCGCGGGTCAGTACATGTTCCAGCAGATCGGTTGCCGCCGCCGGGTCGTTGGTAAGCCAATGATCGAAATGATCCTTGACCGCGCTATCGACCAGCCGGGAGGCTTCGGGCGAGGACAGTTTTTCCTTCGTCTGGCCCTGAAACTGCGGGTCGCGGACAAATACGGACAACATGGCACAGGCGCCGCCTGTAACGTCTTCGGCGGTGATACGGGAAGCCTTTTTATTGCCCGTCATCTCGCCATAGGCCCGCAGACTGCGTGCGAGAGCAGTTCGGAAGCCCGCTTCATGGCTGCCGCCTTGCGGGGTCGGTACCGTATTGCAGTAGGAGGAAACGAAGCCATCCTGATCGTAAGGCCAGCATACGGCCCACTCTACTTTGCCGCCGTTATCACCCACGGCAACCCGGCCATTAAAGGACGCTGACGTGATCGTCGGTCGCTCGGCAATCGTGGCTGTCAGAAAATCCGCCAATCCGCCAGGAAAATGCAACGTACCTGATTCAGGTGTCTTGTCATCGCCGCGCAGGTGTTTGGCGTCGCAGCTCCACCGAATTTCAACGCCCCGGAACAGGTACGCCTTGGAACGGGCCATGCGATACAGACGTGAAGCCCGGAAATCCAGCTTCTCGCCAAAAATTTCGGCATCGGGATGGAAGGTAACGGTCGTGCCGCGGCGGTTCTGTGTTGCGCCCTCGTCGCGCAGCTTGCCTTGCGGAACGCCACGCGAAAATGACTGCGCATAAAGTTTCCGGTCGCGGGCCACGGTCACTTCAAGTCGATCCGACAGCGCGTTGACGACGGATATCCCGACGCCATGCAACCCGCCCGATGTCTGGTAAGCGTCGCCCGAAAACTTGCCGCCGGAATGCAGCGTCGTCAGGATGACTTCCAGCGCCGATTTGTCCTTGAATTTTGGGTGGGGATCAACCGGGATGCCCCGTCCATTGTCACTGACGGTCAGTGAGCCATCGGCCTGCAGCGTGACGTCGATACGACTCGCATGGCCGGCGACGGCTTCGTCCATCGCGTTATCAATGACTTCTGCGGCGAGATGATGCAGCGCCGCTTCATCGGTGCCGCCGATATACATGCCGGGTCTGTGGCGTACAGGCTCCAACCCTTCCAGGACTTCGATGTCCTTGGCCGAGTAGGAGGATCCGCTGTCGCTTGCTTGATTCTGGAAGAGGTCTGCCATGGCGGCATTATAGATTTTGAGTTTGCTGAAGCAAGCTCATACGGTGTTCGAAGGGGTGGCGAATGACAATATCTGGTAAAAACCCGGGAGGTTGATCAGGGGGCTGAACGATCAGCGATCGTTCGCAAGTTCCTTGCGGCAGAAGGTCTTTACCCAGCGGTCTTCTGCGACGAAGCGCGGAAATTCATCCCAGTAGCCTTCGAAATTGTCGACTTGGCCACTCTGGAATTTCCCGTTGCGTATATGCGCCAGGATATGCCGCACGGTATAGGCGTCGCCATTGCGCCGGCAAATATACCAAACGCCGATACCTTCGAAATCGAACTGTACGTCAACCGCGATACTTTCGCCCTTCCGCTGGTAGCAACGGTAATCAATCGGTCCCTGTTCCGGATCGTGGGGATCGTACAGGGCAAAGACATACACGTCGGCCTGCATGACGAGACGGCGAATTTCCGTCGCGATCAGATCTTCCATGACATGTTTTAGCTGGGCCGTTTGCTTGATCATAAATTACCCCCCTTAAGTTAAGGAATAATAAAAAAATTTTCATATATAAGCAATTATAAAATGAAAAATAAAAGTATATTCAAAAAAACAAATACACAAAAAATATGTTCTTTTTTTTAAATCATTAAAATCATAAATTACTATTTTTTATTGTTAAATATGAAAAATTAATATTTTTTTACTTAAGATTTTTGTAATTCATTTTCGGCACTTTGCGCAATGATTAGAGTGATCAAATTCAAATCGCGAAGGGAGAGAGCGGAATGCGGTCAATGGTTCTGTTCACGGCTCTGCTGGCCTTGTGGCCGGCTATGGCCATCGCCGGTGAAGCAGATGTCGTCGCCGTCGAGGTGCGAAGCCAGGGGGGCGGGGAATACGCCTTCAGCGTGACGGTTCGCCATGCGGATGCGGGCTGGAAACACTATGCGAATAAATGGGATGTGCTGGCACCGGACGGTTCGGTGCTGGGCACCCGGGAATTGCTGCATCCGCACGAGGACGAGCAACCCTTCACGCGTTCTTTATCGGGCGTCCGGGTGCCCGCGGGGATCGAAACGGTAACCGTTCGGGCGCATGACAGTGTTCATGGCTATGGCGGTGTGGAAAGACAGGTGCGTTTGCCCTGACCCTGGCGGGAATACCTGACGCTGGTACGAAAAAGCCCCCGCCGGACGAATCCGGCGGGGGCCATTTTCATTGTCGTCCGATGCAGGATCAGACGGAATAGTACATATCGAACTCGACCGGATGCGGGGTCATGTCGAGGCGCTGAACGTCTTCCATCTTCAATGCGATATAGGCATCGATCTGGCCGTCGGTCATGACATCGCCCTTCTTCAGGAAGTCGCGATCGGCGTCCAGGGCTTCCAGAGCCATCTGCAGGGAGCTGGCAACGGTCGGGATATCAGCCAATTCTTCCGGCGGCAGATCATAAAGATCCTTATCCATCGGATCGCCCGGGTTGATCTTGTTCTGGATACCGTCGAGTCCGGCCATCAGCATCGCCGTGAACGCGAGATACGGATTGGCTGACGGATCCGGGAAGCGAACTTCCACGCGCTTGCCGTTCGGGCTCGCGACATAAGGGATACGGCAGGAGGCCGAACGGTTGCGGGCGGAATACGCCAGCAGTACCGGCGCTTCGAAGCCCGGGACGAGGCGCTTGTAGCTGTTCGTCGTCGGATTGGTGAAGGCGTTAATCGCGCGGGCGTGTTTCATGATGCCGCCGATATAGTGCAGGCAGGTTTCCGACAGGTCGGCATACTGCGAGCCGGCGAAGATGTTCTTGCCATCCTTCCAGATCGACTGATGGCAATGCATGCCGGAGCCATTGTCTTCCACGATCGGCTTGGGCATGAAGGTCGCGGTCTTGCCATAAGAATGCGCGACCATATGGGTCACATATTTATAGATCTGAATTTCGTCCGCGCTGCGGGTCAGCGTGTTGAAGCGCAGTCCGAGTTCATGCTGCGACGGTGCCACTTCGTGATGATGCTTTTCCATCTTCAGGCCCATTTCGGCCATCACGGTGGTCATTTCGGCACGCAGGTCATTCGCGGAATCGACCGGCGGTACCGGGAAATAGCCGCCCTTGGCGCGCGGACGGTGGCCGACATTGCCTTCTTCGTAAGCCTTGCCCGTGTTGTAGGGGCCTTCCTCCGAATCGATGGCGTAGAACATGCTGTGCTGATCTGTATTGAAGCGAACGTCGTCGAAGACGAAGAATTCAGCTTCCGGACCGAAATAAATCGTATCGCCAACGCCGGATGTTTTCACATAGGCTTCGGCTCGCCGTGCTGTTGACCGCGGATCCCGGTCATAGGGCTGTCCGGACATTGGTTCGTAGATGTCGCAATAGACGATCATCATCGGCTGTGCCGCGAACGGGTCCATGACGGCTGTCGACGCATCAGGAATAAGCGTCATGTCGGATTCATTGATCGCACGCCAGCCAGCGATGGACGAGCCGTCGAACATGACGCCTTCGGTGAAGGCTTCTTCGGTCATCTCGTGTGCGCACATGCCAAGATGCTGCCACTTGCCGCGTGGGTCCGTGAAGCGCAAATCGACAAAGGCGACGTCATTTTCCTCGATCATCTTCAAGGCATTTTTAATATCTGACATTCTCGTCTTTCCTATTCCCTTAGTTCCAGAAATTACGGTTGCTGACTGGTTTCCCGTGTCGTTGGTCGCCTCGGCGCCAGTCCCTAGACCGCGTCCGTGCCACGCTCGCCCGTACGAATACGGATTGCTTCCTCGACCGTTGAAACGAAGATCTTTCCGTCCCCGATCCGTCCGGTCTTGGCGGCGGTTTGAATGGCCTCAACGGCCCGTTCGGCGAGGCCGTCATCGATGACGACTTCAATTTTCACTTTCGGCAAAAAGTCGACGACGTATTCGGCGCCGCGATACAGTTCCGTATGACCTTTTTGCCGGCCAAACCCTTTGGCCTCGGTGACGGTGATGCCCTGAATGCCGACTTCCTGAAGGGCCTTCCTTCACTTCGTCCAGCTTGAAGGGCTTTATGATCGCTTCGATCTTCTTCATTTCCGCGTCGATTCCCTCAATGAAAATTAGGCAGTGAAATACTATCTGCCGCGCGTGACTACATCGTTAAAAGCACAGCCTGTGCCAACTCGGTGTTTTCGTGAGCAATCTTTGATTTTGACCCAATATTGCCGCTTTTTTTCGTCCCTACCAACTGATTTCTGGCCTGTAGGCGGTAAAAACAGCCTAAAAAATAGGCTGATAGTGATTAAATATTAGCCACTTCATCGTGCCTGGAGCCATACCCGGATACGCTGCAACGCCTCGCGAATGTTTTCGACGCTGTTGGCATACGAAAATCTCAGGAAGCCTTCGCCGTATTCGCCAAAGCTGGTACCCGCAACTGTTGCCACGCCGGTTTCGGCCAACAAGCCATCCTGTGCCTGCCGGGCCGTGAGGCCGGTACCCGTGATATTGGGGAATGCATAGAAGGCACCACCCGGATTGACGCAATTGAAACCGGGAATGTTGTTCAGTTCCTCGACAATGATCTTCCGGCGTTCGTCAAATGCCTTCACCATTGCATGCACGGCGTCCTGCGGACCGGTCAGCGCCGCCAAACCGGCAAATTGCGTTGGCGCGTTGACGCAGGAATGGCAATTGATCGCCAACCGTGTTGCCGGTTCCGCCAGTTCCTTCGGCCAGATCGCGTAGCCCAGGCGCCATCCGGTCATCGCATAGGTCTTGGACCAGCCATCCAACAGGATAACCCGGTCCACGGCATTGATTCGTACTTCATCAGGCTGACATGCTGCCGACCGTCGTAAAGCATCTGGCTGTAAATTTCATCGGAGAGGATGACGATATCGGGATGCGCTTCCAGCCCGGCGGACCAGTTTGTCCAGTTCGTCCGTATTCAGCACCCCACCGGTCGGATTCGCCGGACTGTTGAGGATTATCATTTTGGTGCGGGGCGTGATCAGCGACAGGACTTCGTCGGCGCTGAAGGAAAACTCATTTTCTTCGCGCAGCGGAATGGGGACTGCGCGGGCGCCGGAATATTCAATGACAGACCGATAGATCGGAAATCCCGGGTCAGGATACAGGATCTCCACACACCGGCCCCCCGAACATCAGGATGCTGAAGAACATGGTGACCTTGCCGCCGGGCACGACCACGACATTGTCGGGGTTTATCGCGATACCGTTGCGTTTTTCGAAATCGGCGGCAACGGCTTCGCGCAGTGGCAGGATTCCATTGGCTGGCGTATAGCCGTGATGCCCGTCTCGCAGGGCCTTGATAGCAGCTTCGACTATATGTTCCGGGGTTTTGAAGTCTGGCTGGCCGATCCCGAGATTAATGATACTTTGTCCCTCGGCCTCAAGTTTCGCAGCGCGGGCGAGTACCTCGAACGCGGATTCAGTGCCAAGCCGCCTCATGCCATCGGCCATTTGCAACATCACGGATTTCCCTGTCGATTAAAAAAGGTGCAGACTCATGCGCGACGCGCGCGGATTTGTCCAGTATCGGCCCGCATAACGACATGTGCAACGATGCTTGACGCGCGGTTGGCGGGGGACTAAATCAGGGCCCCATTGTGGTGGCTGTAGCTCAGTCGGTTAGAGCGCTAGATTGTGGATCTAGAGGTCGTGGGTTCAATTCCCATCAGCCACCCCAGCGAATCTCCATTCCATACAGACTTCCCTGCTCGAGTTTTTGATGCGCGCGCGTCAATTCCTTCGCATTACGGTGCAAATGACGAGCGTTGGTGATCTGACGTCCAGCACTCTAGCGGCAAGCAGCAGCGATGGCGGCACCGCCAGTCGAATGATAAGCTGTGGCACCAATTCATCCGGAAGTATCGTAGCGCCAATGAGCAAGAAATTTGTCAATACAGTCCTGCTGCTGATTTCGACCTTTGTCAGTCTGGAAATCGTAAGTGCCGCATATTTTGGCGTTGTGAATGGCGAATTTTATTACACCCGTGGCGAAACAGAAGACATTCTGTCTGCGGATGGCAATGTGAATGCGACAAATGATTTCAACACAAAGTTTGGTTTGCCCGGTCTCAGAATCCATCCTCTGTTGGGATGGGTCAGTGCGGACAGTGCCCCTGGTTACAACAGGGAAGGCTTCTTTTCGCCGGTTGAATACCCGTCACCGGCGTCGCCGGAAAAATTCGTCATTGGTGTATTCCGGCGAGTCGGTTGCCTTTAACTTCTGGAACTGGAGTACCCAATCCGGGGCGGTGGCGAAACATCTCAGCAAGCGCGTGCCCGCGCTTGCTGAGAAAGAAATCGTAATACTCAATTTTGCGAAAGAAGGGTACCGAACACCTCAAAACGTGAACGCGCTCAGCTATTTTTTGCTCAGTGGCCAGAAATTCGATCTTGTGGTCAATATCGGTGGATATAACGAAGTCACTGGTGTTTGGTAGACCCTGCAGCAGGGAGTCAATCCGGCTTTCCCGACGACGAGCCTGATCTTGGCAATGGCGTCGCTGACATCGGCGGACAGGTTGAGCCGGGATGTCGTGGCTGTATATCAAGGGAAATATATGCGCGCTGACGCAAGAATGTGTTCGCTGGCAATGTGCTGGCTCTACCATGAAACTTACGGTGCATATCTTGAATCCACGGCTGCCGGGGCTCTCAGAGTCTGACTCGAAATGATATCCATGTTTTCATGCTCTTTCCAATCGTCGGGCGAGCAGTTGAATGCTGGCGATCAGGAGCCCATGCCTCCGCGCTTTCGATGGTTTCCCTCGAAATCTTTGGCGAGACGGCGGTTACGACCGAGCCAAGCGAAGGTGCGCTCAACCACCCAGCGGCGGGGCAACAATACGAACCCCTTGGCGGCGTCGGAGCGCTTGACGATCTGCACGGTCCACTTCCCAAGTTTGGCCAGCGCGTCGCGCAACTTCGGTCCCGCGTAACCACCATCGGCGAAAACATGGCGCAACCGGGGAAAGGCGTGGCGTATCGACGCCAACAGCGCGGGCGCGCCGTCGCGATCCTGGATATCGGCGGCGTGAACCATGACGGCGACCAGAAAGCCGCCTGTGTCGGTCACGATATGACGCTTGCGCCCTTTGACCTTCTTTCCCGCGTCATAGCCCCGAACACCGCCGCTTTCCGTGGTTTTCACCGTCTGGCTGTCGATCACCCCGGCGGTCGGGCTGGTCGTGCGCCCAGAGGTTTCCCGCATCGACATCACCAGTTGGCGATTGATGACGTGCAAGGTTCCATCCGAGCGCCAAGCGTAAAAATATCGCTGGATCGTACTGCGTGGCGGAAATTCCCGGGGCACCATGCGCCATTGGCAACCGGTGCGCGCCACATAAAAAATCCCATTCACCACTTCTCGAAAATCCGTGGTTCGCGGGCGGCCTAATCGACGCGGCGGGGACAATAATGGCGAAATCAAACGCCACTCCTTATCCGTCAGGTCGCTTGCGTAACGAAGGCTCGACCGATCAAACTGCGGGCGGGTGATCTCAGTCCACATGTTGTGTCTCCTCATTTGCTTCAACACAAACGAGAGAATCACAACTTACTGAAATCACTCAACTCATTTCGGGCCGGGACACTCACGAAGACGACGGGATATGACCAGGAAAACAATGTTGTATTCGTCCCCACAGGTACTGCGAAAGCAAGGCAATTACGAATTCGAAGGCTTTTTCAGCACTTTCTGGGAACAGTCCGTGCGGATGATGCACGGGCTGTCGGAAACCGGTGGTGCCAGGTTCCTTCATATCATTCAGCCAAATCAGTATGTTGAGACAGGTCGGGAGTTTTCTGCCGAAGAGCGCACCATCGCTTTTACCAATGACCCTGGTCATCGGAAGCTCGTCAAATCCGGGTACGGCGTGATGACTGCGACCGCGCCAAAATTGCGCGACGCCGGCATCCCGTGTTGTTTCCGCTGTTAACGTATTCGATGCGACGCCTGAACCTGTTTATCGGGACAATTGTTGCCATTTCAACGAAGCCGGGGAAGCGGTGTTCGCGGGTTTCGTGGCACGAGAAATTGCCAAAATCTATGACTCTGAAGAAAAGCCAGCCAACTGAGTGACGATGATTTTTAATGACTTGTCAGATGGTTAGGTAATGGCGCTATAGATGACAGCGCGTTTGCGGCTGTATCGATGACCGGTAGATCATTGCCTCAGTTTTGTTGCGGTACGGCTCAGGCAGCCGAGATGCCACTGGTCTGGCAATGAAAAGTCCTGCAATCAAAGATAATGATTTTGAAGTAAATTTTTCCATTCTGAAGCGTGCCGCGTTTCTTAACGGTTAAGTAAAACCGGGACGATATACCGAATGATGCTGGCATCGAACCGGCAGTTGGATATCGAAGGAACAGGACGTCCGCGCATCATGAACCAGAGCTTGTACGAATCATATCAGGCCATGGCGCGGGGCACGACCGTCAATAGTGTCACGCTTCTTGCGACGGATTATCTGAACCATTTCAACGAAGCGGTCATGCTTTTGGAAATCGTTCCGGACATGCCGGATATGCTGGATGACGTAAAAGACTGGCAGCCCAAATCCTACGCAGACCATTTTCGTGACAGCCAGTTCAAACTCCGAGACCTTGCGATTGAAGCTTATGAAGTGTCGCCGCCGGAGTACCGCAAGCCTTTTGATGCCGTAATTGCCAAGCTCAATCGTATGATTGCTGACGCCATAGATTCTGTTGGCGTAAGTATATGTGGCACGAATGAGGAGCAACTGCGTGATACCCGTCGGCAATATAACCGTTGCGTTGCGTACTGAAATTGACCGGGCTGGCGCCATTATCAATGGCAGCGCGGAGCGGATTGATCAGGATGCTGTTGACGCCATTTTCGACGATCCGCCTGCCGTGAGCACGGAGATGGTGGAGTCGGAAGGTGTCGTCATACCGGACAATCCGTTGCGGACGACCCAACCCGGCTACTCATTTGCGTCGATTTTGCCTGACATGGTGGTCCCTTACGAAATCGCGATTGCGTTTTCGCGCAGCATTGCGGAAGTGCTTGCCGTGGCGCGGGAAGGTGCGTTGAGCAATGAGTGTATGGAAATCGAATAATAATAAAATTTTATGTTTATTAAGTACTTATTAAGTAAAAACGTTTGTTTATTTATTGTAAATAAATAAACATTGAGTATTTGAATTTATTTAATTACGGTGAGTCGATTTTATTTCATCAAGGCACCGTGCAATGACCGCAATCGCGAAATCTCCATGCCCAGTCGCGTCTGACGAAACGCGCTCACGTCGTCGGGGGCTGTGGCGCGCGGAAGGGCGGCGGGATGATGATCGAGTTCGCTTTTGTTGCACCTTTCGTGATTCTGCTTCTGGTCGCGACCACGGAAGTCGCCGTCACCCTGTTTGTGGGCGCGACCCTGGAAGGGGCCGCAGAGGGCGCGGCACGTCAGATTCGCACCGGCCAAGTACAGGAATCCGATGATCCCGTGGTGGCGTTCCAGACCAAGTTCTGTGAAGCAGTGCTCAATCTGATCGATTGCAATGAAGTTATGTTCGATGTCCGCGGGTTCTCTGATTTTGGCTCTGCCGATATGGCGCTGGAGTTTGATGAGGACGGGCAGCTTGTCGGTGCCCAGTTTTCACCGGGCGACAGCGGCGAGATTACGGTTGTCCGGGTTGTTTATCGCTGGCGGTATCTGACGCCGCTGGTGTCCGACGTGTTGTCGCCAGATGGGTCAGGTACAGCGTTGTTGATGGCGACAATGGCATTCCAGAATGAACCTTATGAGTTGGGCGGATAATGCGCATTTTACCCCGCTATCGCTGCGTGTCTGTGCTGCAACCGTGGCGCCGCCATGACCGAATTTGTCCTGATCGTGCCGATGAATGGCGCTGATGCTGGCAGGGGCCGTCGAAGTAACGGGATTGTTGCGCCTTGACCGCAAGCTGCAGAACGCGGCCTACGCAACGGCGGATCTGTCGACACAACGGCCCAACCTGAGCGACACGCGCCTTGCGGATATTTTCGCGGCGGCTGATCTGGTTATCCAGCCCTATATCGACCAGGACCTTTCGATTGGTATTTCGAGCGTTGTGTTTGACCCCGATGACGGAAGCGCATCGGTATGACTGGTCAGAAAGTTTGCGTGGCGGCACCGTTCCGGATGCAACGGAGAAGGCGGTTGGTATGGGGCCGCCCGGGGACAGCGTCCGTCGTCGTCCGGGCGAGCTATACCTAAAAGCCGGTGTTCGGGACGTTTGTACTCGGCGAAATCGCCCTGGAGGAAATTGCCTTTGCGCGTCCGCGGCGAAGTTCTTCGATTGCACGTGAATAGCGGGAGAGTGAATTGATGCGTTTCATGACACAGATCCGGCAGTGGATGCGGGGTTTCTCCGGCGACTTGCTGCGGCGTCAATGCGGCAGCGTGCTCGTTCTCTGGGCATTCGCGGCGGTGCCGGTTGTGATCGGTGTTGGCACGGTTGTCGATATTTCCCGTGCCTATATGGCGCGCTCACGGCTTGCCTTTGCGTTGGATGCCGCCGGGCTGGCGGCTGGCGCTGCGGGGAATACGGAAGCAGAAATCAACGCGATCGCGCAGCAGTTCTTTTTTGCCAATTATGGTCCTGACAATCCGGGCACGCCTACAACCCCTGTGGTCACCGTGGAAGGCGGTGTCATTACCGTCAGCGGTTCGGTAACCGCGGAAACGACGATCATGAACCTGGTCGGGCAAGGTGACATCACTGTCGCGGCTTCCGCTGAAATTTTGCGCAAGGGGCTGGAAGTGGCGCTGATCCTCGACAACACGGGATCGATGCAAGGCAGCAAACTCGAGTCACTGCGCGACGCATCGCAGGATATGGTTGATATCCTGTTTCAGGTGCCAGAACTGCAGTCAAACCTGAAGGTTGCGATTGTGCCGTATTCGGCGTCGGTCAATCTTGGCGATGCTGGTCTGTCTGTCGCCTCCGGGGTCGTTGCGGATGATTACGACCCGGCCGATGACGAAAAATGGAAAGGTTGCGTGCTGGGGCGTAGCTACCCCAACGACGTGGTTGATGCGCCGTCAGGTATCGGCACCGAATGGCAGCCCTATTTCTGGGACGCCGCGGATGACAATGTCTGGCCGCCGGCAGATACCTCACCGGCGCTGTGCAACAACGGGACGGGGCCGAACCTTGGGTGTCCGACGCCGGTAACGCCGTTGACGGCCGACAAGGGAGAACTCGATGCGGCGGTTAGTGCCATGGCCTCCTGGTGCCGCGGCGGAACGTTCAGCAATGTCGGCATGATCTGGGGTTGGCGCGTATTGTCGCCTGACGCGCCCTATACGGAAGGCTTGCCCTATGAAACACCGGGCTATGACAAGGTCGCGATCCTGATGACAGATGGCGTCAACGGGTATTTTCGCCCGCCCGGCAGCCCGTTTTCCGCGGATTATGCCGGTTATGGTCGGTTGCATGACGGTCTATTGGGCACAACCAGTAAATCCGCTGCGAAAACAGTTCTCAACGAGCGTCTGTCGGAAGTCTGCGAGAACATGAAAGCGGAAGGAATCATTATCTACACCGTTACATTCGACCTGAATAACAGTGATACAAAGCAGATATATGAAGACTGCGCGACCGACGATACCAAGTATTTCGACTCCGGCAACGGTTCAGCATTGCAGGAAGCTTTCCAGGACATTGCCGAACAGTTGATTAATTTGCGGGTCAGCAAATGATGCGATCAGTGTCTGTTACGCGGGCGTTAACCTTTGATTAACAAACTGCCGATACCTTTGCCCTCTAACTATTATTGGGTGAACAATCATGAACGCAGTACCATCTGCTATGCGTGACGACACCTCCACCGAAGGTTGGACGGCCTTCCGCGCGACAGTATTTATCGGCATCGGTAGCGCCGCCCTGTGGGCCCTCATTATTTTCGGACTTGTCCGGCTATTTTAAGCCTTTGGCCGATTAGCCGACCCGGTATTTTTCGATGACCGCCGGGTCCGGGTCTGCGCCCAGCCCCGGGCCTTGGGGAATATTGAAACTCGGCCCATCGGGGGCAATCAGGTCGCCATACAATGTTGCCTCCGGCGTGACGAAATAGCTTTCGATCAGTCCGGGTACCGGTTGTGCGGCCATCAACTGCAGCGTCGCCAGGAAGCCTGGTCCGAAATAGGGCGAATGCGGCACGACGGTAACACCCTGCGTTTCGGCAAGCGCGGCAACTTTACGCCATTCCGATATCCCACCGACCTTGGTGACGCTTGGCTGCGCATAATCGACAGCACCGGCCGAAAACATTGCCTGAAATTCATAGGCGGTACAGGCGTTTTCACCGGCGGCAATCGGCACGCCGCTCATGTCGCGCAAGCGTGCAAGCGCGGGAAAATCATCCGGTGCGAAAATCGGTTCTTCAAGCCAGAACGGGTCGTACGCTTCCATCCATTTCGCGGCGAGCCGCGCTTCCGCCGGCGTCCACGGACAGTTGGTATCGATCATTATTTCGACATCGGGGCCCACGGTTTCGCGGGCGGCGCGTACCTCCGGCTCTGTAATTTCGTGCAGTTTTATGTATTTGAAGCCATCGTCGACGGCTTTTTTGCAGTTGGTGATGACCGAATCGACATCGGCGAAACGGAACAGGCTGGCATATCCTTCGATCTTCTTGTGTGCGGGGCCGCCCAGCAGTTTGTGCACGGGCAGACCGGCCGCCTTGCCGGCGATATCCCACAGCGCGATATCCAGGCCTGACAGCCCGAAGATCGTGATGCCGTGGCGTCCAAACAGATGCAGTTTCTGCTGCAGGTCGCGGCTCAGCCCGGTGATGTTGCTGGCATCCTCTCCGATGGCGAAGGGGGCAATCGTATCTTCGACGACAGCCTGAACGGCGCGTCGGCAGTTATAACTGAAAGCCTCGCCATAGCCGGTGATGCCGGCATCTGTGCTGACCTCGACCAGTACCGTGGACAGGACTTTCCAGCCCCGCCCGCCGCTGGCTTTCGGGCCACCACGATGGTCGAACGGGAATTCAAGGCCAATCGTCTTGATATCGGTAATCTTCACAATGCTACTCCTGACTTACTGCGCTACGCTTGCTGCGATGGTATACGCTGTCATCTGCGGGGCCAATGCCCTGTTCGCGGAATGGATGAACAGATGAGTGATCAGGAACATCTGCGGGAGGCTCTGGCCAACGGCGATTATCGACGCGCGGCCGAATATGCGGAAGCGGCGTTGGTCGATGACCCGGACAATGCCCTGCTGCGGGGAAGGCTCGGGTCCATTCGCATGGCGCTGGGTGATTTTGAGGCGGGGGTCGCGGCATTGCGCATGGCGGCGGAAGCGTCGCCGCGCACGGCGCTGCTGTGGAATGAACTTGGCGTTGCCCTGGCGACGGTTGGCGATATCCGCGAGGCGGAGCGAGTGATGCGCCGCGCATTGATGCAGGGCTCCGAAATCCCTGAAATCCATAATAATTACGGAAATGTGTTCCGAAAGCTGGGTGAACATGCGAAAGCCGCGGCCTGCTATCAGGCTGCGTTGAAACGTCGGCCGGACTATGCCGAAGCACGCGCCAATCTTGGCCTGGTCATGCTTGAATCGGGCGAATTGGAAACGGCCCTGGAAAGTTTCGAGGCGGTCCTGGCCGCAAATCCGGATGACGCTGCGGCGTGGAGTCACAAGGCGGCGACTTTGACGGCGATGGGGCGATACCTGGATGCGGAAGCCGGGCATCGCAACGCGATCGTTGCGGATCCAGGGCGGGCCGAGTCTCACAACAATTACGCGATCTTGCTGAATGCGCTGGGCCGCACGGATGAAGCGCGCGCTTCCTACACGCGGGCCATTGCCTATGCGCCTGACGACGCGGGTATCCATTCCAATTTTCTGATGGGGCTGTGTTACGACCGGACAATTGATGCGGCCGGAATGGTTGCCGCGCATCGTGCCTGGGCGCAGCGCCATGCGCCGGTAGGAGAGACGGCGGCGTTTGACCTGCCGGCGGATGGCCCGTTGCGGGTCGGTTATGTCTCGCCGGATTTCCACGAACATTCCGTCGCCTATTTTCTGGAGTCGGTGTTCCAGCACCATGACCCGGCGCGCATCGCGCTGCATGCCTATAGCGATGCGGTTACGGCGGATGCAATGACCGCGAGGCTGCGCGGGGCGGCGACAATGTGGCGCGATACCCGTGAGCTAAGCGATTCGGCGTTGTTGGAAACGATCCGCGATGATGGCATCCAGGTCCTTGTCGATCTGGCCGGGCACACAGGCCATAACCGCCTCGGTGTCTTTGCGCGCCGTGCGGCGCCGATACAGGTGACCTGGCTCGGCTATGGCGCGACGACCGGGTTGCCGCAAATGGATTACCGGCTGTCTGACCGCTGGACCGATCCCGAAGGTGTTGCCGAGCCCTGGTGGTGCGAAAAACTGCTTCGGCTGCCGGGCGGTTTCCTGTGCTATGCGCCGCCGGATTGCCCGCTGCCAATGGGCAGAGACGGGCCGGTGACATTCGGATCGTTCAACAACCTTTCCAAAATGAACCCGGCGGTCATCGAGCTATGGGCCCGTGTCATGAACGCGGTTCCGGGGTCCCGGTTGTTGCTGAAAGCGAAACAACTGGCTGACCTGGCGGTTGGCGAACAATTGCGTGACGCCTTCGCCGGCTTTGGCATCGAACCGGCACGGATCGAATTCGCCGGCCGGACCGCATCTCGGGACGACCATCTGGCACTATACGGTCGCGTTGACGTGGCGTTGGATACCTTTCCCTATAACGGCGCGACTACCAGCTGCGAAGCGTTATGGATGGGAACACCTGTGGTCACGCTGGCGGGGGAGCGGTCGACAGCACGCTATGGCGCCAGCCTGCTGGCGAATGCCGGTTTCGGCGAGTGGATTGCCGAAACGTCAGATGAATTTGTCGCTATCGCGTCCAGGCTGACACAAAGCCGGCCGAGCAGGGGTGAACTGCGCGCCCGGCTTGAAGCGTCGCCCCTTACCGATGGCAGGCGAATGGCTGGCGAACTGGAGGATGTTTATGAGGCCCTGTGGCGCAATTGGGTCCGTCCGGACTGATCGCCTATTCTGGTATCGATCGGCGGAATCGGGTAGGCAAGGGAGTATCGGCGGCAAAGGCCGATGGACATCTGGCCGTATCCGGGAAAGCATAGCGCCGATCAATGGTAACCGAACATCGCAAACAACTGGACGACAGTTTCTTTTCCCGTCCGGACGACGTCGTCAGCGAAACTGCCGCTGCAGCGGTTGTTGAAGCGGCGCAGGCGCGATGGCGCTTGCCGGATCCCGCTGCCGCGCGGCAGGTGCGCGACATCCTGGCGACCGAGTTCAAGGACGACGAGATGCCGGATACCTTCTGGGACGGGGCATCATCGAAACAGTTTCGTGAATTTTTCCTGTGGGGCCACGATCACGATTTTGGTCATGGGGTTACTCGACTGGGCGCTATGGGGAAACGGCATGTTGAGATTACATCCGAAGCGATCCGGTTGGGGTTTTTGCCGCCAGACCTGAAGGGGCAGTCGGTACTGGATATCGGTTGCTGGTCGGGTGGCGATGTCCTGGTTCTGAGCGGCATGGGGGCGACCGTCACAGCGACGGAAGAACATCCGCGCTCGGCAGCCTCCGCCGCGCGGCTGATGGCGCTGGTCGAATGTGATGCGACGGTGCGGGAAATGAGTGTCTATCGGGACGACCCCGCCTTGGCGCAGGGGTTCGATGTCGTTTATTGCAGCGGTGTCCTTTACCACGTCACCGATCCACTGCTGTTGCTGCGGATATGCTTCTGTTATCTGCGTCCAGGCGGCCGTCTGATCATCGAAACCAAGGCAGACGCGGAGAGCCGGGACAGTGTGTGTCATTATTCGGGGACGGCGATCAAGGGATGGAATTTCTTCGCGCCGTCCGAACTGGCGCTGGCACGCTGGTTCCTCGATGTGGGGTTTGCTGCCGGGGACATACAGGTTCATACCCGGTCGATGGGACGATTCCTCGCCTGCGGGGTTAAGCAGGCGGCAGCGGAACTGCCGGAGACAGCCGGGTTTTCGCGGCCTGGAAGCTGGCTTGAAGGAGCGCATTGAAGTGAACGATTCCAACAATCCGGTGCAACTGCATATCGGCTGTGGTCCGCGGATCATTCCCGGCTTCATCCATATCGATATGCGACCCCTGCCACATGTCGATCATGTCACCAGCGCGGAAAAACTGGATTTTGCGGCTAACGCTTCCGTCGATCTGATTTACTGCAGCCATCTGCTGGAACATTACGACCGCCGAAGCTTCACGGAACCGTTGCGCGAATGGCTGCGGGTACTGCGACCGGGCGGAATTCTTCGTTTGTCGGTGCCCGATTTCGCAGCCTGTGCCAAGATCTATCATGAACACGGGCTTGCGGACGGCCTGAACGGTGTGGTCGGACTGATCGTTGGCGGGCAACGGGACGAGTATGACTTTCACAAAATGATCTTCGATGAACCGTTTCTGACGGCTGTTTTGCTTCAGATCGGATTCAGCGAAGTGCGGCGTTGGGACTGGCGTGATACGAGCCACACACATGTGGATGACTATTCACAGTCGTATCTTCCGCATATGGACAAGGAAGATGGCTCGCAGATGAGCCTGAATCTTGAGGCCATAAAATAGCGTAGCGTCGCATTTTTGGCGCGGACAGGACATTATCGGCTGGTATGCTGATACTTGAACGATGATCCGATACAGGAAGGCAGGAACTGGATGACGGGCAGCAAAGCCGCCATCGCCATGACGGACTCCGCGGCACCGGTAATGGCCGAACACCGCTTCGATGAAGCCGCGTTATCGCGCTATATGGAAAAACATGTCGACGGCTATCGCGGGCCGTTCGAGGTCGGGCAATGCATGGGCGGAATGTCGAATCCGACCTTCGTGCTCACCGATGCGGGGGGACGGCGTTACATCTTGCGCAAGAAGCCGCCAGGGGTCCTGTTGCCTTCGGCCCATGCGGTTGACCGGGAATACAAGGTGATCCGGGCGCTGGGGCAGACGGATGTGCCGGTGGCGAAAGCCTATGCACTTTGCGAGGACGAATCTGTCATCGGGCAGGTCTTCTACATTATGGAATTCATGCAGGGGCGTGTCGTGGTCGACCCCTCACTGCCAGACCAGACGCCGGCGGAACGAACCGCCATGTACGAAGCGATGAATGATACGCTGGCGAAGTTGCATATGGTCGATTTCGAAGCTGTCGGTCTTGGCGATTACGGTCGGGTTGGTGGCTATATGGGACGGCAGGTCAGCCGCTGGACCAAACAGTACCGGGCCACCGAAACCGGTAATATTCCAGCGATGGAAAGCCTTATCGACTGGCTGCCGAAAAATCTGCCGGATGACAGCGAAACGACGATCGCGCACGGAGACTTCCGGCTGCAGAACATGATTTTCCACCCGACCGAACCGCGCGTTCTGGCCGTAGTGGACTGGGAACTGGGCACATTGGGCAATCCGCTGTCGGATCTGGCTTACAATTGCCTGCCATATCATATGCCCGACCCGAACCGGGGCGATATTATCGGGCTGGATTATGCGAGCTACGGCATTCCGACCGAAGACGAATATGTTGCCGCGTATTGCCGCCGGACCGGGCGGCCTGAGATCGAAAACTGGCCGTTCTACCTGGTGTTGTCGCTGTTCCGGCTCGCTGCCATCGTGCAGGGCGTCTATTACCCGCGGTATCCAGGGCAATGCGCCCTCGCCGGAAGCTGTCAGCAAGGGCGACCTGCCAAAGGTCTGGTCGGAAATGGCCTGGGGAATGGTCGGGGAGTCGCGCTGACGTCCCCGACGCAGCGTTAGCCCCTGACGCCGGCGCGGTAATCGTGCCGGCGCAATTCCAGGCGGGCGATCTGTTGGCGATGGACCTCGTCCGGCCCGTCGGCAAATCGCAGGGCGCGCAATCGTGCATACATGTAGGCCAGGGGAAATTCCTGACTCATCGACCCGCCACCGTGCAGCTGCATGGCCTTGTCGACGACGTCGAGCGCCATGTTCGGGGCCGCAACCTTGATCATCGCGATTTCCTGGCGCGCTTCCTTGTTGCCGACCGTATCCATCATATAGGCGGCCTTCAACACCAGCAGGCGGCACATTTCGATCTGGATTCGGCTGTCGGCGATCCGTTCCTGGGTGACACCTCGGTCGGCCAGTTTCATGCCCCATGTCGTGCGCTCGGTCGCGCGCTTGCACAGCAGTTCCAGTGCGCGTTCGGCAACGCCGATGATCCGCATGCAGTGATGAATGCGCCCCGGCCCCAAGCGGCCTTGCGCGATCTCAAAGCCACGCCCCTCGCCCAGAATCAAATTCGTCGCCGGCACGCGCGACGTTTTCGAACGTCACCTCGCAATGCCCATGCGGCGCATCGTCAAAGCCGAACAGGCCTCAGCTTGCGCACGAATGGTCACGCCTTTGGTATCGCGCGGCACCAGGATTTGCGATTGCTGTTTGTGGCGCGGCGCGGTCGGGTCGGTCTTGCCCATCACGATGAAGATCGTGCAATCGGGATGCGCCGCATTGGTGATCCACCATTTGCGCCCGTTGATCACATAGTCATCGCCGTCTCGCGTGATCGAGGTCTCGACGTTGGTCGCATCCGAGGACGCGACATCGGGCTCGGTCATGCAAAACGCCGAGCGGATTTTCCCTTCCAACACGGCGTCAACCACGCGGCCTTTTGCGCGTCATCGCGTAGTTCGGCCAGCAGTTCCATGTTGCCGGTATCGGGCGCGTTGCAGTTGAACACCTCGGGCGCAAGGGCACCCGGCCCATCACCTCGCACAGCGGGCGCGTATTCCATGTTGGTCAGTCCGGCGCCGAGCTCGCTTTCCGGCAGGAACAGGTTCCAGAGCCCTTCCTCTTTCGCCTTTGCCTTCAGTTCCTCAATAATGGGGACTTCTTTCCAGCGGGTTTCGCCGGCATCGAGCTGGTCAAGGAAGGTTGCTTCGTTCGGATAGATGTATTCTTCCATGAACGCGGAGACGCGCGCCTGCAGTTCGCGCGTACGCTCGGAATATGTGAAGTCCATGTAAAATTGCCCCTTGGGTGTCAGCGATGGGGCAGCTTAACGGTCAGGTAGGTGCGGTGCTAGGGGGTGTCCTGCGGAGACATTACTTTCCGCCGACTTCCTGCCAGCTTTCCAGCACGGCGCTCGCGCTTTCGCCGCTTAGCGAATCGAAATACTGCACCATGCGGGCATAAAGCGGCTCGGACTGGAAGGCGGAGAATATTTCCATACTGTGCAGATGGCAGAGGATTCGAGTGTAGGTTTCGCAATCAAGCCCGATGGCGCGACTGGCGATCGCCAGCGCTTCGGGTGAAGGATAGAGCGAACGCTCCGCCCAGGGCGACGTCAGCGCGGTATGCGTCTCGAATGTCCGTTTGAACAGCGCAATATTGTCGTGGCTCAACGCGTCGAGAAGGCCTACGGCCTGGCCTTCCGTCGGACCTTCCGGTTCGGCGGCCGACCATTCCATTTCGCCGAAGATATCGTCATCAATTGCCTCCAGGACGGCATCCGATACAGCCTTGTTCAACTGGTTTTCACTGATTTCAAAACGGTTTCCAATAAATCGGCGCAACGATTCGCCGACCCAGTCCGCCATCTTGATCGCCATGTCGAGATTAAGGTCCTTCCGGCTGAGCAGTGGGGACTGCAGCGCCTCGATGTCCTTTGATTGTTCTGCGATGGTTTCAAGCGTTTCCTTATGGATCTGGGCGCCATCATTGCGCAGCAGCGAAACAACGACATCGGCATCGCCGGTTTTGACAATTGCGTCGCTGACCAGTGGGCTGACGGTCGGTCGATGTGTAACGGCCATGGCATGCTGTTTGGCATGACGGGTCACGATGCCGACCAGTTCATCATCTTCCAGCAGCGTGCTTTTCGCCAGAACGGGGTAGGCGACGTCGATAACGTCATTCGCCAACAGGACGATAAGCTCTTGCGGCGCGTCGTCTCTTTCGGCGAGCTGCTTCGCCAGCGCGCGGCGGACCGGCATTTCCACGTCGCGGACAAGCTGTCGCAGAATATCGCCAAGGAGGGCGGATTCCGTTGCACCAAGCTTTTTCCCCGGAGCAAGGCATGCGGCGCTGAGCGTGCGCACGAGGTCTTCTTTTTCTGGACGGTTTCGCGCACCGGCCATTTCCTGCAACTGCTCAAGATGATCTGTCTGCATGCGTATCCGACCGTGTCAAAAATAACGATAAGTACTTGATGTGTGTATGCTGCATCAACGTAAGTAAATATTCAAATAAAATATATTTTTATTAAATAAATAGAAAATTATTAAAAATAAATACTTTAGTTATTTAAAATTTTATCGAAATTATTTGGAAATAAACCTCCCAAGATGCTGATTAGCTGAATTCCGCCATTTCCGGGCTCAATTATTTTTCCCGCTTGTGATGCCAATCACTGAAACCCTTCTCCTGCTGTGGCGTTATGGGTTCAGCAAAGAGGCACAGTTCAAGCGAGGGGGCATTTAAGTATGGCGAACCAAAAGAAAGTATTTACGCATGAGAACGTTTCGAAAATAACGGACCGGATTGTCGCGGCATTTTTCCTGGTCTATTTCGCACCTCTGATGTTCGCAGTAGCCTTCATTGTAAAATACGATTCATGCGGCCCGGTTTTTGCCAAGCGCCGACAAGACGCGGAGAATGGGAAAACCGTCGATTTCTGGGAATTTCGAACCACTGTGGGCGTTCGCGCGAAACCCGGTATTGCATCGCCAGTTGTGAATATCTACACGCCGTTGGGCGGGTTCCTGAATGACGCCAGGCTGAATATTTTACCTAGACTCTTCAACGCATTACGCGGCGATATATCCATGTCCGGTTTGCTCCGCTAGGAAAAAACCGGAAGGTCCGCTTCTTTCGGGGTGCGGACCGCAATCCATCCAATCAAGTTTGAAATGACCGATCCCCGCAGGTGCCAGCCATTTGCGGGGATCGGTCATTTTTGACTCGATCTGCATTTGGTCCGGCGATGCTCGATGCAGGGTGAGTAAAGCCGTTAAGTATGTTGAAAAATATCAAAGAAAGATGAAATTCTACCCCGTTCGGATGACGGCGTTTTACTGAAATTTTGCTCAACTGCGCATGCTGAACAGGCAATCGCCCAGCATATTGTTTCGGTTCAAATCCGCTTCGGAGGCAGGCATTGGCAATATCGAGAGACACAGGTGAATTTTCCGCCGCGAAAGCGGGTACGGGTGATTCGCCGAATGCTCAGGTATTCCATGCCGAATCCGCCTCTGATACGCCCATCGTGCTGCCCAGCGGAAAATTTGCCGCTGATGCCCGGTTTCAGCAGCAGGGTGATGACCTGCACCTGACCGGCCCTGACGGTGAATCCGTTATTGTCCTGGATTATTTTCTGACCGACCTGCCGCTGAACCTGCTCACGCCAGAGGGCGGCAAGGTGACACCTGAACTTGTTCGTTCCTTTGCCATGCCGGAAGCCGCAGGCCAGTTTGCCCAACTTGGCAATGTCGAGGCCGAAGCAATCGGCCAGGCGACAAGCGTCATCGGGCAGGTTTTCGTTGTTCGTGCAAATGGGGCACGCGAACAGATTGGTGCCGGTGATTCGGTCTATCAAGGTGATGTGGTGGAAACGGCGGATGGCGCCGCCGTGAATATCCTGTTTGTCGATCATACGACCTTCGCGCTTGCTGAAGATGCACGGCTGGCGCTGGACGAACTGGTCTATAACCCGGAAACGCATGAGGGATCGTCGGCATTTTCGATCCTGAAGGGTGTTTTCGTGTTCTCCAGCGGCGCGATTGCCAAACTCGATCCAACCCAGATGACCGTGCATACAACTGTGGCGACGATCGGCATTCGCGGAACGAAAGTCGCCGGTGAGGTGAACCCTGCTGGCGAACCCAGCAAATTCACAATTTTGCAGGGCAAGATTGTTGTAACAACGGATGCGGGACAGGTCGTTCTCGACGATATGAATGAGACGACATTCGTTGCCAGTCTGGCGGATGTCCCGACACCGCCGGAAGCCCTGACCAATGCGGAAATCGATGCCTATTATAGTGAGGTAAAAGAAGTTTCCGACGGCTATTACGGTTCGAGCGGCGCGACGGGTGGCAAGGATGAAGGGTATGGCAACGGCGACAGGGCGGGCGATTTGGGGTTCGGTCGTGACGGTGACGAATCGGACGGGGGGCAGATAAATCTCGATGATTTAGCATCGGACCTGTCGGATCTGGCGCCGGCGGCCGGCAGCACGGATGATCCGGAACCTGGCAATACGGCACCGATCATCGTCCGCAATGAAATCAATCTTGATGGCGGTCGCGCCGATGACGGGTTCCAGCCGGGTGAGGATGGCGCCACCACGGGTTTTGGTGACGGCAGCGTCAATGATGCATTGCCCGCTTCAAACAATGACGGCGGCAGTAACCTTCTAACCGACTCGATTGAATCAGGTAATCCATTTGACTTCACTGGATCGGAAATTGGCATTACGCAGACTGGCACAAGCGGTGCCGACAACATGTTTGGCGGGGCGGCAAACGACACTCTGGATGGCGGTGACGGGGATGACATTATCGATGGCGGCAACGGTGATGACTACCTGACCGGCAGTGCCGGCAACGATACGGTCACCGGTGGCGCCGGCAACGACACAATCATCGGGGGCACGGGTGCCGGCGATGACAGTTACGACGGCGGCAATGGTGTTGACCAATTGATTTATTCCAGCGCCGTCGACGGCATTACCGTGAATATGTCGAACGGTACCGCGTCCGGGGTGGATATCGACACAGACCTGTTTCGTAGTATCGAATCAGTACTGGGCGGCGCTGGTGATGACACGCTGATCGGCAGTGCCGGCGACGATACGCTGGATGGTGGCAGCGGCAACGACCTTCTTATCGGGAATGATGGCGATGACACATTCCGTGTGGCGCTCGGGAATGGTTCCGACACGATCCGTGATGCGGGTGGCCTCGCGGACAGCCTCGTCCTGACAGGCTTGTCCGACGGGTTTACGGAATTCGGCGGCACGGCGCGGGACGGCGACGATCTGCTTGTTTCTATTGGCAGTGACACAATCCGGGTCGAAAATCATTTCGGCGGTAACGTATTGGAATCCCTGACTATGACGACCGCTGCGGGGGCCAGTGAGACGCTGGTTCTGGCGACGGGGCTGGTCGGCGGTGGTCTTGACGGCATCCTGACCGGGACGGGGGCAGATGAAACGCTGATAGGCGGCGGCGGGGCCGACGTAGTCTTTGGTGGGGCCGGTGACGACACCCTGATCGGAGAGCCCGGCGACGACACCTATGATGGCGGTACTGGTACGGACACCCTCGATTATTCCAGTGCGACTGGTGGCATGTTGGTGGACCTGGTCGCAGGTACCGCGGTCGGTGACGCTGATGCCGGGGAGAATGTTTTCACGAATATCGAATCCTTTCGGACCGGTTCGGGAGATGACACGCTGCTGGGCGGCGCAGGCGATGACACACTGGATGGCGGCGACGGTTCCGATTTTATTGACGGCAATGCCGGGAACGACCGCGTGGTGTTTAATGTCGGCGGGAATGGGCTGGATATTCTTGACGGTGGAACCGGCGACGACACGTTGGCAGTAGAACTGACGGGGTGAGCAGTTTGCCGGGGCGGGCGTCGGCGCAGAATTGCTGGCATTGCGGGATTTCGTCAACGAGAATGCCGATGCGGGCCTTTCGGATGGGCCGACCGCTTCGTTCGAAATTTTAGGATTGGAAATCGCGAATTTTGAGCATGTCGATATCCGTGTTGACGGTACGACCGCCGATCTGGATGCCGCACAGCCTGTCATGAATGTCGAGGCTGTTTCGGGCGAAGAAGATTCGTCCATCCCGTTCAACATTCATGCGGCGTTGAACGATACCGACGGCTCGGAAACCCTGTCCGTGACAATCTTTGATCTGCCGGATGGCGCGACATTGTCAGCGGGCACCGTGAACGAAGACGGTTCCGTTACCCTGACCCCGGGCGAACTCGATGGGTTGACCATTGTCCCTGCGGCGAACAGCGACGGTTCCTTTGTTGTGAATGTTGTGGCGGAAGCGGTGGAGACAGCCACCGGTGCGACGACGCAGGTCGCGATGGAAGTGCCGGTGACGGTGTCGCCGGTCAACGACGCGCCGAAAGTGGCGGGCGTTCAGGCGCAGACCGTACAGTTGCAGCCGGTGCTGTTTGAGCATGCGCTGCAGACCGATGTGGCCTTTCCGGAACTGCGCGAAGGCGCGGCTGTATCGGACAATGCGGTCAATGGCGTGAATATGAATGATCTGACCCTGACTGCGGATAATCCGGTCAGCGTGACATTCATCAGTGAATCGGCTGGGTTCAGGAATACGCTGGGCATGTATAAAAATGGCGCAGATGGCCAGATAACGGATGTTGAGATCATCTGGGCCAATGCGTCGGCAAATGGTTCGGGGGGCACGCTGGTTCCGGGGGAAACTTCGGTTGAACTGGATGTGGCGGCTGGCGAGCAGTTTTCATTCTTTGTCGTGGCCAATGGGGACAGGCTCAACAACTTCGATTCCTTCCAGAATGGATCGTTCGAATTTCGCGATGGTGCGGCGGGCGCGACAATTGACAGCATTTCGCCGACGCTCGTTTTTGCTGGTGATGATGGCAGCACAACCGGGCTTGACAGTTTTGGAATTTTCCACGCGACGGGAACTGAATCCGGCGTGCAACTGAATTCAGACGGCAAGATTCACACCGTCAGCGGTCTTGATGATCGCGGGACGGGTCTGATGATTGGTTTTGAAGATACGAAAAACCAGGGCGATCACGATTTTGGAGATCTTGTCATCCAGGTTGATATCGGGACTGGCGTTGGTCAGGCCCTGCCATCGGTTGCGATCGCGCCGGAAATTGTGCTGTCCGACATCGACAACGCATTCCTGTCCGGGGCGACCGTTGAAATCGCTTCGGGCTATGCCGAGGGCGACGAATTAGATGCCGGGGCATTGCAGGATACCGGCGTCAGCGTCTCTAATTCAGGGTTCGATATCGAAACCGGCGTCTATCGCTTGAACCTGTCGGGTGACGCGACGGTGGAAACCTATCAGACAATCCTGTCCGGGTTGCAGCTTGTGGGCAGCAACGGAGACACCACAGCGGGAACCCGTGAATTCACGATTAGCGTGACGGATACGGCCGGGCTGCAAAGCGCTGTGGCGACCACGAGCATCACTGTTACGCCTGTATCGACCCAGGCGGGCACAGACGAGGATGATTTGATCATTGGTTCCGCGGCGAACGATATCCTGTCCGGTGCCGATGGCGCCGATACCCTGAACGGCAATGGCGGTTCGGATGTTCTGCAAGGCGATGCCGGCGATGATCTGCTGGTGGTGGATGATGGCAGTTTTGTTCTGGCCGATGGTGGGGCAGGCACGGATACGCTTTCCATCAGATTCGATGCCGACCTGACCACAATGGCCGACAACCGGATTGCGAAAATTGAACAGTTCGATCTGCGCGACGGTTCGGGTGCGGCACTGACCCTCGGGCTGGATGACGTGCTTGCGGCAACTGATGGCCCCAATGCCTTGACCGGCGACGATATTGCCCTCGTTATCCGCCGTGATGCCGAAGACACGGTGAACATTGTCGGCAGTGACTGGACCGAAACGACTCAGACGCTGGATACCGATAATGACGGTGCCAGCGAGGGCTATACGGTCTATCACGACGGTGCCACAGGCGCGTACGTCTATGTCGAAAATTCTGCGCAGGCGCTGGCGTAAAATTTCCTACCGTAAAAATCTCGCTCCCCGGGGCGGCGGGCGCTACATTGCGTCGGCTGCGCGATATGAAAGCGCTGAACTGGGAGGGAAGACATGGCTGCTTCAAATTCACTGACCATTCGTCTGCACGCTGCGGATAACGTTGTGGTGTCACGGGCGGAATTGCTGCCGGGAACCCATATAGGCGAAGAAGACGTGGCGACCGCTGAAGCCATCCCGACGGGCCACAAGGTTGCGGTTGCGCCCATCGCGAAGGGGGAGGCGGTACGCAAATACAACCAGATCATTGGTTTTGCGACGGCGGATATCCCGGTCGGTGGGCATGTGCATGTTCAGAATGTCGCGGTTCAGGAATTCGAACGCGACTACGCCTATTGCAGTGAGGCAACGGATACCGAATTCTTCCCCGAACCGGCCATGTTTGATGGCTATCTGCGCGAAAACGGCAATGTCGGAACACGTAACTATATCGGCGTACTGACCAGTGTGAATTGCTCAGCGACCGTTGCGCGCTATATCGCCGACGCCTTCCGAAACAGCAACGAACTTGATGACTATCCCAATGTCGATGGAGTCGTGGCGCTGGTGCATGGCACGGGCTGTGGCATGGCCGATACCGGTGACGGTTACGCGAATCTGCAGCGCACGTTGTGGGGCTATACGCGGCATGCGAATTTTGCGGGTGTCGTGATGGTCGGGCTCGGCTGTGAGGTCAACCAGATCGATTTCCTGCTTGAGGCTTACAATATTACGCGTGGTCCGCTGTTCCGGACGATGACGATCCAGGATTCCGGCGGCACAAAACGCTCGGTGGACAAGGGCGTGGCCATGATCCGCGAGATGCTGCCCGAAGCAAACAAGGCCCGGCGCCAGCCGCTGCCGGCCAGCCATCTGACCCTTGCATTACAGTGCGGCGGATCTGACTCCTATTCCGGCATCACCGCCAACCCGTCGTTGGGCGCGGCAGCAGATTTACTTGTTCGCAATGGTGGAACGGCGATCCTTAGCGAAACACCGGAAATATACGGTGCGGAACATCTCCTGACCCGCCGCGCGTCGAGCGAGGCTGTCGGCAAGAAACTGATCGACCGAATCCACTGGTGGGAGGAATACACCAAACGCAATGGTGGCGAGATGAACAACAACCCGTCGCCGGGCAACAAGGCGGGTGGTCTGACCACGATACTTGAGAAATCCCTGGGGGCAGCGGCCAAGGGCGGGACGATGAATCTCAACGGCGTGTTCCGATACGGCGAAACGATCAATACCAAGGGGTTCGTCTTCATGGATTCGCCGGGTTATGACCCGTGCTCCATCACCGGGCAGGTGGCAAGTGGCGCGAACCTTGTCTGCTTCACCACCGGGCGCGGCTCGGTCTATGGCTGCAAGCCATCGCCATGCCTGAAACTGGCGACCAATACGGCGATGTTCGATCGCATGGATCAGGATATGGACATCAATTGCGGTACGGTCGTCGACAATGGCGATTCCATCGAAACTGTCGGTCAGCGCATTTTCGACCGGTTGATTGAGGTCGCGTCCGGTGACCCGACCAAGAGCGAGGTCTATGGTTTCGGCGATGACGAGTTCGTGCCGTGGCAGATCGGCGCGGTAATGTAAGGGCGAGTCGGGACCATGTCGGATACAAGTTCTACCCAGCCCTCGGCGCAGCGCGTGCTTGCGCTGTATGCCACGATGTGGCGCATCCGTGCTTTTGAGGAAGCGGCAGAACGTGCCTCGAACGAAGGCCTCATCATGGGCGCGGCGCACCTGTCCATTGGACAGGAAGCCGTCGCGGCCGGGATTTGCGGCAATCTGCGCCGCAGTGACCTGATCACCAGTACGCATCGCGGACATGGCCACACCATTGCAAAGGGCGCGGATGCGCGTGCGATGATGCGTGAATTGTTCGGTCGCAAAGGCGGCACCAGCGACGGTAAGGGTGGTTCGATGCATATCGCCGATTTCTCCGTTGGCATGTTGGGGGCGAACGGGATCGTGGCGGCGGGCATTCCGATTGCTGCCGGCGCGGCACAGGCAAAACGGTTGCTGGGCGAGGACACGGTTGTTGCCTGTTTCTTTGGCGATGGTGCCGTGAATCGCGGGCCTTTCCTTGAAGGACTTAACTGGACCCGGATTTATGATCTGCCGGTGCTCTTCGTTTGTGAGGACAACCGCTACGCCGCGAAGACACGCACCGATGCGATGACCGGCGGGCCCGGACCCGCAGCACGGGCGGAAAGCCTTGGCGTGCCGACCCATGTGGTGGATGGCAACGATATTGTTGCCATCGATACGCTGACCGGTCGGCTGGTGGAAGAAATGCGCGCGGGAGCCGGACCGCAATTCATCCATGCGCTGACATACCGGCAAAAGGGTCACACCGCATCCGATCCGGGTACGGCGCGGCCGGCGGACGAAATCGCCTCGTTCCTCGATCATGATCCGATGCATCTCGCCCGTAAGTTCCTGTCGGGGAACGGCGTGGCGGCGGGTGATATCGACGCCATCGAAGCGGATGCACGGGTCGAAATGGCTGCCGCATTTGATTTGGCGAAGGAAACACCATGGCCGGAAGCGGCACTCGCTTCAACGGATGTTCAGGATATCGGAGGCCCGGCATGACGGTCATGAATTACCGTGACGCATCCAAGCTGGCGCTGGCCGAAGAGATGCGACGCGATCCGACCGTCTGGGCACTGGGTGAGGATGTCGCCGATGGCGGGGTGTTTGGACAGTATCTGGGGCTGATCGACGAGTTCGGACCACAGCGGATTGTCAGTACGCCGATTTCGGAATCGACCATCATGGGCGCCGCCGTCGGGGCAGCGATGGTCGGGACGCGGCCGATTGTCGAATTGCGCTTTGCCGATTTCGCGCTCTGCGCCATGGACGAGATGATCAATCAGGCGGCGAAGGCGCGTTACATGTTTGGCGGGCAGACACGGGTGCCGCTGGTTATACGCCAGCCGATCGGCATGTGGCGGTCATCGGCGGCGCAGCATTCACAATCGCTGGAAAGCTGGTATGTGCATGTGCCCGGGCTCGTGGTGCTGGCACCCGGAACGCCAGAAGACAATCGCGGGCTGCTGAAAGCGGCGATCCGCACAGATGATCCAGTGATCTATATGGAGCATAAGGGATTGTGGGAGGCCGAAGATGAGGTTTCCACATCTGCTGATGGTGAGGTTCCCATCGGCGTGGCGCGCATGGATCGTGCCGGGGATGATGTGACGATTGTGACCTGGTCCGGTGCGTTGCAGGTCGCACGCGAAGCGGCGGAGACTGCGGCAGCAACGGGAATTTCGGTAGAAGTCATCGATTTGCGCAGCCTGTGGCCCTGGGACGAGCAGGCGGTGTTGGCGTCCGTGGAAAAGACCCGGCGCTTGCTGGTTGTGCATGAAGCGGTCAAGGTGTGCGGCTTCGGCGCGGAAGTTTCAGCGACGGTTTCCGAGGCGATGGGCGACCGGTTGAAATCACCGGTCCGGCGACTTGGTGCACCGCGCATTCCGATACCTTATGCGCCGCCACTGGAGGATTTATGCCGCATTCGTGCGGCGGATGTAATGTCAGTATTCGAGGAGATGGGACTATGAGTGCAGCCGGCAGTGACAACGTTACCCGCCGAATGAATGGTGGCCAGGCGCTGGCCGAAATGCTGCAGGCGCATGACGTCGGGCTGATGTGCGGTATGGGCGGATTCCAGTTACTGCCGTTTTACGAAGCGGTGCGCGGGCTGGGGCTCAACCATAATCTCATCAATGACGAACGTTGCGGTGCCTTCATTGCCGACGCCTATGCGCGGGTGACCCGCAAGCCGGGCGTCTGTGATGCGACGCTTGGCCCCGGCGTGACCAACCTGGTCACGGGCATGGTGGAATCACTGAACGCCGGTGTGCCGCTTGTCGTGCTCGCCGGGGATGCCAACCGCGAACACGCCTGGAAGAACATGACCCAGGAATGCCGCCAGGTGGATATCCTGACACCTGCGGTAAAGGAACTGATCCGCATCGAGCATGGCTCGCGCATCCCTGAACTGGTGCGTCGCGCGTTTGCCGTCGCGACCAGCGGACGTCCGGGACCGGTGATCCTCGATGTGCCGGAAGATATCTGCCACGACATTTACGATTTCCGCGCCGACGAATTCTGGATCGACCCGGATCACATGACGATCCCGTCGCGCCGGTCCCGGCCAGGCGCGGATGATGTCTCTCGCGCGGCCGCGCTGCTGTCGAAGGCGAAGCGCCCGGTGTTGCTGGTTGGCGGCGGCGTTCACCTGTCCGATGCCTATGATGAATTGCAGGCCTTTGCCGGGGCGTTGAACATTCCCGTCGCCCATACGATGAGTGGCAAGGGCAGCATCGCCTGTTCGCACCCGCTGTCGGCAGGATTGTTCGGTCGGTACATGCGGATCGCCAATGACCTCATCGAATCCTCGGATTGCCTGATGGCTGTCGGGTGCAAGCTGGGCGAAATCGCCACCAAGCGCTTCCAGCTTTTGCCGTCGGGCACGCCGCTGATCCAGCTCGATGTGCTGGCGGAGGAAATCGGCCGTACCACCAAGATCGACGCCGGAATGTGCGGCGATGCAGGCGAGGGCTTGAAGGCATTGCTTGCGGAGCTGTCCGATAGTGCACCCCGTCAGAGGGCCGACCGTGCTGATTACGTTGCGGAAGTGCCGGTCCGTATGGGGAAATGGCTGGAGGAGGCTTCGGAACGTCTGAATTCAACCGAGACGCCGATCAATGTCGCGCGGATGATCAATGAGTTGAACAATGTCATGCCGGCGGAATCGGTGCTGGTCGCCGATGGCGGTTTCTCCGGCCACTGGACCGGTCTGCTGTATGACACCAAGAAATCAGGACGGACCTATATCGCCGACCGGGGGCTTGCATCTATTGGCTACGGATTGCCCGGCGCTATCGGCGCGCAGCTTGGCGTGCCGGACCAGCCGGTTGTCGGTATGACCGGCGATGGCGGATTCAATATGGTCATCGGCGAACTGGAAACCGCGTTGCGGATGAAAGCCGGCGTGACGATCCTGGTTGTGAACAATGCGGCGTCCGGTTATGTGAAGGCTTTGCAGCATTCCATGTATGGCACCGGGAATTACCAGTCCAGTGACCTCATGGATACGAATTATGCCAATGTTGCCAATGCATTCGGTTGCCATGGCATTCGGGTCGAAGACCCAGATGATCTCGCCGGGGCATTGCGTGCGGGGATCGAGGAAACTGATCGTCCGACAGTACTGGATGTTGTCGTGACCCGTGACCCGGCGAAGATGTTGCCGGCAATCGACAGCCGTGTCCTGAAAGTGGAAAAGGGCGACCGCCCGATTTGACCGGTTGTTACTGTCGCGCGGCGATAATACGGGTGACGAAATCGCGGGTGCTTATCCCGACGGTCGCACCCATCGCCGCGGCAGTATCGTTCACGCAGGAAATGACGCCTTCCTGATACAGCGAACGGGCATCGCCAATCCGGGCGCTGTCTGCCGATACGGTTGCCGCAGGAATACCGCGCGCGTCCAGCGCGGGCAGGCGGCTCACGCCGGCGCGATCGACGCCCATGCCGGCATCGCTGAAGACTGCTGTCAGGGCGTCGTATTTCAGCGCCGTTTCTGGCTTGTTGCCAAGAAGCTGTCCATGTGAACCGGTGATGACGATGTGATCCTTGTCTTCCGGTAAAACCAACGACGCGGAATCCGCACCCCAGACTTCGGGTTCCCCCGGTTCTGATCGAAGCAGCATTCGGGATTCGCTTTGTGCGGGTGGCTTCGACGACGCAATCGGCGCGGCCTTCAGGATAGCGGCACATTCCGCGCAACTCAGGCCGGGATGACAGCCGAGAGCTTCCGCCGTCTTGTTCACATAGCTGATCACGCCACGGGTCAGCATATCCGCGCCATCGCCGATCCGACCTGAAGTATGGCTTGTGGTTGCCGCCGGGATATTGAATCTGTCCAGGTAACCCAGTCCGGATATCCCGGCCTCGCCCTTGCCGACGCCGGCATCATTCAGGATTACCGCGCGCGAACCGCCCTTGGCTGCCACATAGGCTGCATAGAGCGCGCCATGCGATGCCGCGACCACCACCTGGCCGGAGTGGCTGTCCGTCATCTGGGTGATACTGTCCAGCGCTGCGACACGAACCTCGTTGCTCATCATCGAATTCCTATGACGTGAAACCTGCCTGCTTCTAATTATGAGCCGATTTGACTGCCCGGTATATGCCCTCGCTTGCCGACGAGCGTCGTCCACGCGAGGGCTGCCAGGAAACCCGCAAGAATGCCTGCCGCATTCATTTCCAGATCAGTGAGGCTTACGCTTCGGGTAACGACAAAGTACTGGATGACCTCTGTCGCGACTCCCATGACCAGCATGCAGGCAAGCAGCCAGACGGGGCGCGATTGTCGAAAGACGAGTGTGATCAGGAATGCAAGTACCGTATGTGCGGCGAAATGCGCCATCGGGGCGCCGCCATCGCTGGTCATGCTCTGCGGCATCGCTGCGATTATCCGGGCGGTTGGTTGGCTGGCGCCGGGCGACACCTTTCCCCGCGGGAAAAGGTCCGCCACGTCTTTATCCGCCTCGTCATTTTCCGCTTCGTCTTTACGGGCGTCGGGAGTGTTGGAATCGGGTTTCCTGTCTGCTTTCTGTGGCGCTTCCGGCGCAGTCACTATTGCCACGGTCTTGTCAGCCAGTGAACGGACGGAGCCGAGAAAAATCGAAAGCTCGGGCTGTGGAATCAGTATGCTGCACAACGTACATAAAAATACGAACAGGGCGAGGCAGGCGGATATTCGTTTGCGATGTTGCAGATAAAGCGGGCTGACGATCCAGAGGCCCGCCATTATCCAGGCTATGATCAGAGCGACATTCGCGACGGCGAACCAGTTGGACCGTTCGAGTCCGCCGACTGTAATATTCCGGAATTCGGCTATGCCCTCCTGCGCTGAAATGAAAATGCTGAGGTCCATCCGGATCGCATCCGTGGAAACAGGAATGATCGCTTCATAGCGCTGCCAGTCGCCGCTGCCGTCCACCATGGCGACCTGCCACGGCCAGTAGGGCATGCGCCGACCACGGTTATCGATGCTGTAAACAATGAGTCCCGCACGGTGCCACCATCCGGTTCCGGCAACGATTTTTCGCGGCTTGATATCGGCGCCAACACGCAGAAATTCATACGCCAAGGGAAGTTTGAGGGACTGCGACAAGCGGGTCTGCCTGCCAGGGCTATTTTTGATTTTCAGAATTGGCGGATTTGAATACCGCACAACGGCCCCGTCGCCTGCGACTGTCCAATGGCGGGGACTGCTGCGAAAAATTCAGATTGGGCAATACGTTATCGGAAACCGTGTCGTATCTGTTATCGGTATTGAACAGGACAACGGTAAGGACACAGAGGGCAGCTGCGGCAATCGCTTTGATCACTGCTTTTCTGCAAATTGTGCTAGGGTTTGAATGGCTGCGCATTTTCTTCAATATGACATTAATTGGCGTAGCTGCTTCGATTTGGGTGCGAAGCTAAAATAGGGAGATGAGAAATGAAAGCAGTACTGATCCCGTTTGAAGAAAGCGAAATCATCGAATCTGTTTTTGCATCGGCTGTGCTGGTGGCCAAGCGCTTTGGTAGCTATGTCGAAGGCGTATACGTTCAGCCGGCGCTTCCCGCCATTGCAAGTGCGGATGGGTTTGGCGTTGTTACGCCGGCTTTCGTTGAAAAATACGAGCGCGAGGACAAGGCGCGTATTCAGCAGGCGCAGGATTTCTTCGAAAGCTACATGCAGAAGAACGGTATTTCGGGAAGTCGGGTGGACGGACAGCCTTACGGGCTTTGGCAGAATGTCGGGCCGACCGACGATTATGTCGGCCATCGTGGGCGATTATTCGATATTTCCGTGGTTGGGCGTCCCATGCCCGGCGCTACGACGCCGACAATGCATACGCTTGAAGCGGCATTGTTCGAAACCGGCCGTCCTATTTTGATCGCACCGCCCAGCACACCGACCGTCATGGGAGAAACCGTGGCAATCGCCTGGAATGGCAGTACGGAGACAGCGCGCACCATCGCATTTGCCAAATCTTTCCTCGAACGAGCGAAGAAAGTTGTCGTGGTCTCGATCGAAGAAGCCTCGGTACCAGGCCCGTCCGGAACCGAAATCGCCCGCTATCTCGAACACAACGATATTGAAGCAAGTGTCGTGGATGCCAAGGCGAATGGTCGGAATCCGGGACAGGCGATGCTTGAGGAATCGATGGATCAGGGCGCGGACCTGATGATCAAGGGTGCCTATACAAACAGCCGGTTACGGCAGATGATTTTTGGCGGCGCAACAAATTATATCCTGTCGAATACCGAAATCCCGGTGTTCATGTCGCACTGAGTATTCGCGGGTTGGTCAGCGGCGTTGAAAGGACGCCGCGGCCAGGCTCGCCAGGAACATGGCAAACGCAGCCATGACGACCGAAGGTCCCGAAGGTGTGTCCCAGTGATAGGAAGCGCCAAGTCCCGCTGCGACCGCTACCGCGCCAATCAGTGCTGCCAGGATGGCCATCTGCTCCGGTGTTTTTGCGAACGGCCTGGCGGCAGCGGCCGGGATGATCAGCAGCGAAATGATCAGCAATACGCCGACGATTTTCATCGAAACCGCAATCACGATGGCCAGCAGCAGGGCGAAAATCAACTGGATCGCCAGCACATGAACACCTTCGGCGCGGGCCAGTTCCTCATGCACGGTGATAGCGAGCAGTCCGCGCCATACAGCGGCCAGCACAGCCAGCGACAGCCCGCCGCCCAGGTAGATCCAGACCAGATCCGCCTGCGACACCGCAAGAATGTCGCCGAACAGATAGCCCAGCAGATCAACCCGAAGACCCTGCCGAGAGGAAATGGCGACCAAACCGGCTGCAAGCGCCGCATGCGCCAGAATACCGAGCAACGTGTCGGAAGCCAGCCGGGTATGTCGTTGCAAGAAGACGATTGCGATTGCGAAGACGACCCCGGTCAGCGCAATCCCCAGGGTCAGATCGATGCCGAGAATGAGCCCCAGCGCCACACCAAGCAGGGCTGCATGGGCGATGGACGCGCCGAAATAGGACATCCGCCGCCAGACCACAAAACAGCCCAATGGCCCCGCTGCCAGGGGCGACACCCAACCCGCCGAGCATCGCCCGCCAGAAAAAGTCATCCAGCAGGCTCACGGCTGATGGTCGACATGCTGGTGCGCGCCATCGCCTTCGACGACATTACCGGCCAGGTCATGATTATGGGCGTGGCAATGCGAATAGATGGCAAGGTCTTCTGATGCCTTGGGACCGAACAGGGCGACATATTCGGGGTGGATGCGCACGGATTCGGGTTCGCCAGAACAGCAGATATGATGGTTGAGGCAAATCACCCGGTCCGTTGCCGCCATCACCAGATGCAGGTCATGTGATATTGTCAGAACGCCACAGCCGTGACGGTCGCGGATTTCTCCGATCAAGTGATACAAGGCGATCTGGCCGGCAAAATCGACGCCCTGGGTGGGTTCATCCAGTACGAGCAGGTCCGGATCGCGAAGCAGCGCCCGCGCCAGCAGGACGCGCTGTAGTTCGCCGCCGGACAAGGAGCTGATATCTGCATCCAGCAGATGCGCTGTGCCGACTTCTGTCAGCGCACCGACAATGTCGACCCCGTCCCGGCGGGCGGCCAGTTTCAGGAAGCGCCGGACAGAAAGCGGCAGGGTCGAATCGATATTTACCCGTTGCGGGACATATCCGATGACGATGTCGTTGCCACGTCGGACCGTACCCTTGTCCGGTTGAACCAGGCCCAGCAGAACCCGTGCCAGCGTCGTTTTCCCCGAACCGTTCGGCCCGATAACCGTAACGATCTGTCCACGCTCTACCAGAAGGTCGACATGATCAAGCACAGTGCGACCATTGTATCGAACCGTTATCCCGTGCAATTCGGCGAGTGCTGGTGCCGCTGTTGTCAGAGTCATTACAATCGTCCCGATCCATTCGGTGGTCTGGAACGGCCATGTTATATCATTACAAAATCTGAGTGGTGTTATAATATAACATTTGTTGCGATGGAAGCCGTTTCGGTTCGTTTGCCGGCAGCGACGCGATTAAACATGGATCGAAAGCGATTTTGCCGAATGAGCGGTCGTACAGTTCCGTTCGAGGTTGAATCGCTTTGCGAATCCCGCAATTGTCGGGCTTCGTTGGGTTGGCTGTTTTTAAATGCTCCGTACAGGAAAGGCTGGACTGAATTGGCGAGCAAGAAGCATTTTGGCTGGTCTTGGGGCCTGGTTTGCATAACGGGCCTCCTGCTGCTGTTAAGCGCCTGCGCCAGTGGCGATATGGCAATCCCGGCGACGGCGCGATCAATAGATGCGGTAAACGCGCCTGAGTTTCGGCCGGTAACCGACATCCCGATTCCCGAGGATGCGCGACTGGATACCGAGCGCTCGCTGATTTTGAGCAGCCGCGACCAGTGGACAGGCCGGATTGTGCTGAAGGTTAGCCAGCCAGCGGGTAAGGCATTCGCTTTTATCAGCGCGAGATGCCGGCCTTCCGTTGGACGCCGGTGATGAGCGTTCAGTCGGAAACCAGTGTCCTGGCCTTCACGCGGGAAAACCGGGCGGCAACGGTGCAAATTCAGGAACGAAATATGGGGGGCGCGCTTGTGATCGTCACAATTGCGCCGCGCCAGACGGGTGAATTACCCGCAATTCAGGCGGCGCCGCTGAGGCAATAGGGCATCAGCACTGGGCGTACATTACGGTGAAGTCAAAATGGGGCCGCCGAAAACCCCAACGCCGGAAACAATAAGCTGGAAAATCTAGGTCTATTACGGCATTGGGCTTGGCCGCCTGCCATCTTGATGGCACAAACGAAGCTGAAAACAGGATTAGCAAGGGAGTGAAGACGAATGACGGCACCGGTTATCAAGGCATTGATCTTCGATGTGTTCGGCACGGTCGTCGACTGGCGCAGCAGCATTATTCGCGAAGGGCAGGCGGTCGGGAAACGGCATGGTATTGAAGCCGACTGGGACGCCTTTGCCGATGGCTGGCGGGCGCTCTATCAGCCCGCGATGGCGCGTATCCGGAATGGCGAACGGCCCTTCGTGAAGCTGGACGTGCTGCATCGGGAAAACCTGATCGAGAATTTGCGGAACTTTGGCATTGAGGGCCTGGACGACGCGGCGATCGATGAATTCAATTACGCCTGGCACCGGCTTGACCCATGGCCCGATTCCGTCGAAGGCCTGACACGGTTGAAACCAAACATATCATTGCGACCCAATCCAACGGCAATATCGCGTTGATGGTGAATATGGCGAAGAATGCCGGATTGCCCTGGGATACGATCCTTGGTGCAGAAGTCGTCGGCTATTACAAACCGCAGCCGGAAGCCTATATCACCGCCTGCGAAATGCTCGGCCTGCCACGCGATCAGGTGATGATGACAGCCGCGCATAACGACGACCTGGCAGCAGCGAAGGCATGCGGGCTGCGCACGGCTTTCTTCCCGCGCAAGGACCGTGGGCCGCAACAGACAGC
>CALSRA010000020.1 GCA_943788635.1 uncultured Alphaproteobacteria bacterium
GGATATCGAAGATATCGATATCGCGAGGTGCCAGCTCAACAGGTTTGTTGGCCCGGGCCAGGTCGTAGGCGCGCTCTCCATTGATCTTGATGGCCGAAAACCGCGGTGGGGTTTGCTGTATTCGTCCCCGGAACGCGGATAGTGCCTGCTCCACAGCCTGTGGGTCTGGCCGGAAATCACTGCGTTCCAGCGCCTCCCCTTCGGAATCGTCGGTGTCGGTTTCGGTGCCCCAACGCAGCGTAAACGAATATGTTTTTGTTCCGTCCATGACATGGGAAACGGTCTTTGTTGCCTCGCCGAAGGCGATGGGCAGCAATCCGGTCGCGAGCGGGTCCAGGGTTCCACCATGTCCCGCCTTGCGGGCGTCATACAGGCGTTTCGCACGATTGACGGCGCCGGTGGACGTAATGCCACTGGGCTTGTCCAGGATGAGCCAGCCGTTGATCGGCTGACCTTTTTGTTTACGACCCATCGCTTTCGTCCTTTTTCAAAAGGTCCTTGGCGACTTGCGGGTGTTGCAACAGGGTGTCAATTTCGGAAGCCCTGTTGAAGCTGCGGTCGAGTTCAAAGACGAGCCGTGGTGCGTGCCTTAGTTGGGTTTGTCCGGCAACCGCACCGCGCAGATACGCTGATGCCGCCCTAATGCTGCAACGATTTCTTCTGCATCGTTGCCGCCCAGGGGCATTACATAGGCTGTGGCATTCTTCAGATCCGGGCTGACCCGGACTTCGCTGACCGTGATGGATGACCCCTGCAGGACTGGGTCGCGAAGACCGCCCTGATGGAGGACGTCAACGAGTATATGGCGCAGAGTTTCCCCCACGCGCAACTGCCTTTGGGATGGTGACCGACCCTTACGCATGCATTTTAAATCCGGGTAATCCGATTGGCGCGGTGCTGAAACGGTAGCCGTTGACGCCAGTCGGTTGGCCCCTAAAGTTCGCGCTTAACCTCTTCGACTTCATAGCATTCGATGACATCGCCCTGTTTGATGTCGTTGTAATTTTCGAATGCGATGCCGCACTCATAACCGTTCTGCACTTCGCGGACATCGTCCTTGAAGCGTTTCAGTGTTTTGAGTGCGCCGTCGAAGATGACGACATTGTCGCGCAGCAGACGAACCTTGGTCCCTCTGCGGATGAAGCCTTCAGTGACATAACAGCCCGCGACCTTGCCGGTCTTGGTGATGTTGAATACCTCGCGTATTTCGGCATACCCGATGGTGTTTTCTCTGATTTCCGGCGCCAGCAGGCCGCTCATGAGGCCACGCATGTCATCGATCAGGTCATAAATGATCGAGTAGTACCGGATATCGACATGTTCCTGCTTGGCAAGATCCCGCGCCTGCGGATTGGCGCGGACGTTGAAGCCGAAGATAATGGCCTGCGACGCGCCGGCAAGGCCAACATCAGATTCTGAAATGCCGCCGACGCCCGATAGGCTGTGATGTTGCATTTGACTTCGTCGGTCTGCAGGTTCTGCAGGGCTGCGGAAATCGCTTCGACCGACCCCTGCACGTCACCCTTCAGGATGATCGGCATGGTGGCTGCTTCGCCTTCCTTGATCCGGTCGAACATCTGTTCGAGGGTTCCGCGGGAGCTGATGGCGATCTGAGAATCACGCGCGTTGCGTTGGCGGTATTCGGAAATTGTCCCGGGCCCGGGATTCATCTGCGACAATTGCAAAATCGTCGCCAGCCGCAGGGGCGCCCTGTGGCGACCCAGCACCTCGACAGGCATCGACGGTCCGGCTTGCCTGGATCGTTTCGCCATGATCGCTGATCAGGGCGCGGACCCGGCCCCATTCGGCACCGGCAACGAAGATATCGCCAACATGCAGTGTCCCGCGTGTGATCAGAACCGTTGCTACGGCACCGCGACCCCGTTCAAGGCGGGCTTCGACGACGGCGCCTTGTGCGGCACGGTCCGGATTGGCTTTCAGTTCCATCAATTCGGCCTGGAGAATAATAGCTTCCTCCAGCGCTTCGATATTGGTGCCTTCCGTCGCTGAAATTTCGATGTCCTGAACGTCACCACCCAGTGTCTCAACGACAATCTCATGCGACAGCAATTCGTTCCGGATCCGATTGGGGTCCGCAGCGGGGCGATCTATCTTGTTGATCGCAACAATAATGGGAACGCCTGCGGCCTTTGCATGGCTGATCGCTTCAACTGTCTGCGGCTGAACATTGTCGTCCGCGGCAATGACAAGAACGACAATATCGGTAACGCTGGCGCCGCGTGCGCGCATGGCGGTAAAGGCTTCATGGCCAGGTGTGTCCAGGAAGGTGATTGGCGCACCGGTAGACAGCTTCACCTGATAGGCACCGATATGCTGTGTAATGCCGCCGGCTTCCCCGGAAACAACATTGGCTTTTCGCAGGGTATCCAGCAGGGACGTCTTGCCATGATCGACATGGCCCATCACGGTCACGATCGGTGCCCGCGAAACCAATTCTTCTTCTTCGTCAGGCGCGCCTTCCAGGCCGATTTCGACATCCGATTCCGCGACGCGGCGGACCTTGTGGCCGAATTCGGCAACAACCAGCTCCGCCGTATCGGCATCGATGGTCTGATTAGCGGTTACCATGACGCCCGACTTCATCAGGGTCTTGATGACGTCGACCGTTCTGACGGCCATGCGATTTGCAAGGTCGGAAATGGAAATTGTCTCCGGAATGATGACATCCCGGACAAACTTGGATGAATCGCCATCCGCGAGCAATTCACGGGCACGCTGTTTTTCGCGTTCGCGGGCGCGCTTCAGCGACGCAATGCTGCGCGCGCGTTCCAGCGTACCGTCTTCGGTCTCCAGCGCCTGTGTGATGGTCAGCTTATGGGAACCGCGACGGCGTGGTTCCTGACGGGCACGCAGCGTTTGCGGTCGCTTGGCATCCGGGCGTGCGGCAGCACGGCGGCTTTGTTCCTCCGCGGCTTCCGCGGCCAGATCTTTGGTCGTTCCAGGCTTGCGTGCTTCCGGTGCGCGTGCCTTTACGGGCTTTGCGACGACGGGTTCTGCGGCCGGAACAGCGGCGGGCGGCGGCGGGGCAGTCGTTTCCTTCTGCGCTGCTTCCTCAGCCTTCTTCCGGGCTTCCTCTTCGGCTTTCCGGGCTTCTTCTTCGGCCTTTTTGCGGGCCTCTTCTTCTTCTCGCAGCTTCCGTTCGGCCTCCAGGGCCTTATCGCGTTCGGCCTGTTCCGCAGCACTATTCAGGGCGCGTAAACGGGTTGCCCGCTCGCCGTCTGTCAACTGGCTTTCGCCGGTAGTGGGGATCGCGACTGGTGTATCGCTCTTCAGACCCAGCGTCTGCGCCCCTTTCTTGACTTCCTTCATGCCGCCGGTCGCGCCGCGCTCGAACGTCCGCTTTTTCTTGACCTCGACGGTCACGGCCTTCGTTCGGCCATGGCTGAAGCTTTGCCGGACCTGACCGGTCTCGACAGTTTTCTTCAGTTCCAAGCGGCCTGGCTTATTCAGGCTGAGCTTCGCGTCCTGCTCTTTACTTTCACTCATCGTCTTCCTCGTTCTCCGACACTTGCCGGACGCCGGATAACCGTGCGCTGTTCTGGACCAGCTTATCAGCCAGACCACCAGACGCTACGGCAACATGCACCGTTCTTTCACGGGCGAACGCCAAACCAAGTTCGTCAGCCCGCAACACGGTGATAACAGGCATATCTCGGGCAGCCCGCCGCAACTTATCGCGACCGTCCTCCGCCCCGTCAATGGCTGCAAACAATAACTCAGCCCGCCGGCTAACCAGCCACTCCCGGACCTTCGTAAAGCCGGAAACCGCCTGACCTGCCCTGCGCGCAAGGCCCAGTAGATCCGTGCATTGACGGATCAGCAACCGTTCAACTCGGTCCGCCAGTTGATCATCTACGATCACAGGCCGGCGTGCCGCACGATTGAAAAGCCTTCGTTCACACGCTGTAATAATGCTAATTCGGTCCGCGCTCAACCAAATTCCTCTTCCCGGCAGCCGTTCCGACAGGTCCGGGACGACTGAATTGTCCGGACCGATGACGAATCGCAGCAGTTCTTCCTTCGGTTTGGTGACGTTGGAAAAAATGCAACGACGGTGCGAATCCACCTCTTTCAAGGCTTCGCCGTCGTGACCCGTTTTATCGAGAAGTTGGGTTGCTGCCATAGTGGCGATCCCTGACTCAGGCCCCCATGGTTTCGTTTTGCTCGGCGGCAGCTTCCAGCGCTTTCTCTTCAGCCGCCAGCTTTTCGAGTTCGGCCGCGCGCAATTCCTCTTCGGTGAACCAACCGGCTGCCACTCGGGCACTCATGATCAGCTCGTTTGCTTCAGGCTCGCGCATTTCGAAGCTGGCAAAGAAACCTTCTGCCGGGTCCGTCAGCTCGTCGGAAGCCAGGTCGGCGAAATCTTCCATCGTTTTTACGTCGTTCTCTCCGAGCTTGATGAGCATTTCGGGGCTCAATCCATTCAGGCCGGCCAGCTCGTCGGTGACGCCCAGTGTCCGGCGCTGTTCCTCCAGACGCGTACTTTCCGCGTCCAGGAAGTTACGGGCGCGTTGCTGCAGCTGTCCGGCAAGCTCTTCATCGAAACCTTCAATACCCGCGACATCATCGACGGGGACATAGGCGACTTCTTCGACAGACGAGAAACCCTCGGTAACCAGAAGGTGGGCGATGACTTCATCCACATCGAGTGCCTCGATGAACCGCTCGCTGCGGGCAATGAACTCTTTTTGGCGGCGTTCGGATTCTTCCTCTTCGGTCAGGATGTCGATATCCCAGCCTGTCAGCATGGACGCCAGCCGGACATTCTGGCCACGGCGGCCGATCGCGAGGCTCAGCTGATCATCGGGAACGACGACCTCAATCTTGTTCTGGTCTTCGTCCAGAACGATCTTGGCGACTTCCGCCGGTGCCAATGCATTGACCACGAAGGTTGCCGGGTCTGGCGACCAGGGAATGATGTCGATTTTCTCACCCTGAAGTTCTGAAACGACGGCCTGAACGCGGCTGCCACGCATGCCGACGCAGGCACCGACTGGGTCGATACTGCCGTCATTCGAATGCACGGCGATCTTCGCCCGGCTGCCCGGGTCCCTTGCGACGGCGTCAATTTCAATAATGCCGTCGTAAATTTCCGGCACTTCCTGGGCAAACAGTTTTGCCATGAATTGCGGATGCGTCCGCGACAGATAAATCTGCGGGCCCCGCATTTCCGGACGAACATCATAAATATAGGCGCGGACACGCTCATTCCGGCGGAAATGTTCGCGCGGCAGAAACTCATCGCGCCGCATTACGCCTTCGGCCCGGCCAAGGTCGACGGTCACATTGCCGAATTCGACCCGCTTGACCAATCCGTTGACGATCTCGCCAATACGGTCCTTGTATTCGTCGTACTGACGTTCCCGTTCAGCTTCACGAACCCGCTGGACGATAACCTGCTTCGCAGTCTGTGCCGCGATACGGCCAAAATCGATGGGCGGCAATGTGTCGACCAGAAATTCCCCTAACTCCGCGTCCGGCTTGCGTTGCCGCGCCTGTTCCAGGGTCACCTGTGTCGCATCGTTCTCGATCTCTTCGGCGACTTCCAGAAAGCGGGCCAATTGAATTTCGCCCGTGTTGCGGTCGATCATCGCGCGGATGTCGTGCTCCAGGCCGTATTTTGAACGGCCAGCCTTCTGAATTGCCTGCTCCATGGCTTCGAGAACCTGTTCGCGTTCGATTCCCTTGTCCCGCGCCACCGTATCGGCGACCTGCAGTATTTCTATGGTAAGCTGCGCTACGTTTTCCATGCGGTATTCAGCCTTTCGCCCGTCTCTTAATGTTTGGCGCCATCGGCGCCGGCCAATGCCAGTAATTCGTCGTTCAGGATCAATTTGGCGCGTTGTATGTCGGCATACGGTAGCGCCACTATCTCTCCTTCGATTTCGATCCTTACAAGATCGCCTTCCATTCCCGCGAGCCGGCCCTTGAAACGGCGACGGCCATCGGATTGTTCATGTGCCTCGATACGCGCCTCCAGACCCACGAACTGTTCAAAGTCCTTCGGGCGGGTCAGCGGACGATCCAGGCCGGGGGAGCTGACCTCCAGCGTATAGGCCTCGCTGAGGGGCTCTTCCACGTCGAACATCGCCGACAATTCCCGGCTGATTGTCGCACAATCTTCGACCGTCATGTTCGCGCCGTCCTGTCGTTCCGCCATAATCTGCAAGGTATGGCGTTGCGAACCGGACACCTGCACGCGGACAAGCTCGTACCCTAAGCTCTCAAGCGGAGCCGTGATCATCTTCTCTATACGTTTGGACGCGTCCATTCTGCGGTTCCCGATCGGGAATTAAAAAAGGCGGGCCCGCGGACCCACCCAACGTGTCGGTCGAATTCACGACCTATGGGAATTACGCCCCTTATCTAGGGGATTTTCCCGCAGTTCTCAAGGGTTATCGACCTTGATTTTCGCTGGAAGCGCAAATATGCGCTATGTGCGCCCCGGACAAGGGCCTTTTCTTCGTATCGTGTTTGCGGTGCATCCGCAGGCCGGATACGCCAATCCTGGGGGCCACGCGCCTGCCAATCGAACGCGCCATGTCCAAGTGTATGGAAAAGCATCCAGCGCACGTATTCCATATGGTCGCTTGCGAGTCGCAATTCGGCGCCGTCCTTCATGACCCGGGCCAGGGAATTGAGGTTCTCGTTCGAGATGAACCGACGTCGATTATGACGTGTTTTCGGCCAGGGGTCGGGGAAAAGGATAAAGCAACGATCGATGGAAGCGTCATCCAGCGCATCAAGCAAGGTGCGGGCGTCGTCCGCAAAAATGCGAATATTGCCGATACCGTCGCGGTCGATTTCATCCAGCAATGAGGCGATACCGTTGAAGAAAGGCTCGCACCCAATCAGGTTTACGTCAGGATTTTGGCGCGCCTGCGCCGCAATGTGCTCCCCGCCGCCAAAGCCGATCTCAAGCCATACCTGATCGGCCTGCCGATTGAACATCGTTGCTGGGTCGCAAGGGGTTTTCGACAGGGCGGCAGGGTCAATCGCGACCTGCGGCAACAGCGAGTCGACAAGCTGCCGCTTTCGCGTTCGCAGCTTGTGACCGAACCGCCGCCCGTAGAAAATCCGCTTCTTATCGCCTGTTTCCGGAATCAAGGCTGGCCGACGTCAGGTCAGAGCTGCTTTCAATGCATCGACGAGATCGGTGCGTTCCCAGGAAAACCCGCCATCAGCCGTCGCTTCGCGGCCAAAGTGGCCATATGCCGATGTCGGCACATAAATCGGCTTGCTGAGCTGCAGGTGCTCGCGAATATTGCGCGGGCTCAGGTCCATAGCCTCCTGAATCGCCCCCACTAGTTTGCTGTCGTCGACAGTGCCGGTGCCATATGTTTCGACATAGACCGACAATGGCTTGGATACGCCGATAGCATAGGCAACCTGAATGGTGCAGCGCTCAGCCAATCCAGCAGCAACGACATTTTTCGCGACATAGCGAGCGGCATAGGCGGCAGACCGATCGACCTTGGAGGGGTCCTTGCCAGAGAAAGCGCCGCCGCCATGCGGAGACGCACCGCCATAGGTGTCGACAATAATCTTGCGACCGGTCAGGCCACAATCACTGTCGGGTCCGCCGATCACGAAGCGGCCGGTCGGGTTAACGTAGAATTCTTCTTCGGGACACATCCAGCCGTCGGGCAGGACGCCCTCAACGAACGGCCTTACAATTTCGCGGATCTGCGCCTGTTCCAGGCCGTCATCATGCTGGGTCGATACGACAACCGATGTCGCCCGGACCGGCTTGCCGCCTTCATACTGCAATGTGACCTGGCTTTTCGAATCCGGCCCAAGGCCGGAAATCGTGCCGGCGTGCCGCGCTTCGGCCAGCCGCTGCAGAATCTGGTGGCTGAAATGGATCGGGGCCGGCATCAAAACCGATGTTTCCTTGCAGGCATAGCCGAACATAAGGCCCTGGTCTCCGGCGCCTTCGTCCTTGTTTCCGGCAGAGTCTACGCCCTGGGCGATATCGACCGACTGACCATGCAGGTGGCATTCGAAGGTCAGGTCTTTCCAGTGGAAGCCAGATTGTTCGTAGCCGATTTCCTTTACGGCAGCCCGTGCGAGCTTCTCGATCTGATCGGCATCGACTTCACCGGACTCGGCGACGATGCTCGATGGGCCTCTGACTTCGCCAGCGACTATGACGCGGTTTGTCGTACACAGGGTTTCACAGGCGACGCGCGATAACGGGTCCGCGCCAAGAAACAGGTCTACGACCTCGTCGGATATGCGATCACTTACCTTATCGGGATGACCTTCGGAAACGGATTCGCTCGTGAATAGAAAATCGCCTTGTGCCACGACTCCACCTATTTATGCTTTAAAGGAAATGTTGGATACGTCATTCGATCTTCGAAAGCAAACCGATCCGGCCGCAAACAGCCAAACGACGCACCGGCTTGGTGCATCGTTTTTTACTGTTCTGCGGTCACGGCCAGCGTTTCAATCAATCGCAGAGAGGAAAGACAAGAATTACTTGTCGTCGGTTTCCGCCAGGCTCTTGGTCAAATCGAAGAGTTTTTTGCGTACTGCGGGATCCTTGATTCGGTAATAGGCCCGAACCAGTTCAAGCGTCTCGCGCTTTGCCAGCGGGTCCGCATCACCGGAATCGCCTGCAGGGGCAATTGAATCGGTGTTTGCGACAGCGCTGCTATCCGCAATTTCAGGCGGCATATCGTCAAAGAAAAATGAGACTGGAACATCAAGCACGCGCGACAGGTCGAAAAGACGGCTGGATCCTATCCGGTTTGCGCCACGTTCATATTTCTGAACTTGCTGAAAAGTCAGGCCAATGGCATCGCCCAGTTTTTCCTGGCTGATGCCGAGCAGCGTCCGGCGAAGGCGGACACGTTTCCCAACATGAACATCGACAGGATTCGGGCGTCCGGTTCCGTAACCGGTTTGAATTGCGTTGGCCGTGGCTTTCGCTTGCATTTTAGAATCTCTCCAATTGATTGAAGGGCGCAATATGGCAGGACTTTTTTGCCCGTCAAGGCCTCGTTGAATGAATTATTATGCGAATACCGTCACAATTTTCTGAATCGCAACGCTACATATAAGGCGAGCACAAAAAATAACAATACAACAAATAAGGTATTTCCGAGCGTCGCGAAGATAGTCGATTCCTTGATATTTTCCGGGAGCCGCGCGTCGATTGTGCCGGCGATACCCAGGCCAATTTGCTGCAGTATCCGGCCGTAGGGATCGATCACGGCGGATATTCCCGAATAGGCCGCCCGGATCATCGGAACACCTTCTTCGGTTGCGCGGACACGGGCCTGTGCAAGATGCTGATGCGGGCCGGCGGACCGTCCATACCAGGCGTCATTGGTCAGGTTAAGCAGCCAGGCCGGGCGATCGGCACTATCGACGACGCGACCCGGGAAAATGACTTCGTAGCAGATCAGTGGGCCGACGGGCGGCAGGCCGGGCAATCGCAACGTCTGCGGGCCTGGCCCCGGTGTATAGCCTGTACCGCCCTGGGTAATTTTCTGTATCGGCAGATACTGCGCCAGTGGAACATACTCACCGAAAGGAACGAGATGAAACTTGTCATACTGGCCGACAATTTCGCCCACAGAATTGATTGCAACCATGGAGTTGAGGAGTTTGACAGGGTCGGATTCGCGTCGCGGTGCCCCCGTCAGCAACAAACCGTCTGCCGGGATGACCGTTGCCAGCAGCCGCCGCAAATCCGGCGCATTTGACAGAAAGAACGTCGCGGCTGTTTCGGGCCAGATGATATGCGTCACCCAATCAGGACGGTCGCGACGGCTTTGATCAAGAAATTGTTGCAAGTTGCGTTGCTGGAATTGCCGGGCCCATTTTTCTTTCTGAGGAATATTGGATTGTACGATCCGAATGCCGACACCCTGATTGTCGGGGGCCGCAGCGGGCAGGCGCATTGTTCCCCCCAACCAGACGGCGGCCGGTGTCGCAATGGCAAGGATGAGCAAAAGCCAGCGCCGCCCATTCGTCCGCTCGGCCGCGGCTGCCGGGATGCAGGCACTAAGGATCACGACAAGGCTGATGCCGTAGACGCCGATGAATGCGGCAAGCTGCAACATTGCATCCGACCCCACCCATGAATAACCGATCAGGTTCCAGGGCAGGCCGGTAAGGAAGTGTCCGCGGACCCATTCCCCGCATGCCCAAACCAGGGCGAACAGGATGGCCCGTTCCAGGTGGTCCCGCCCGATACTGGCAAGCAGTGTGACGAGGCCGATATATATCGCCAAAACGGCGGGCAGGCCTAAAACGACAAATGGCAGCATCCAGATAAATTTGGCGGCAAAGACAAGAAGTGCATTTCCGATCCAATAGAGGCCGACGGTAAAAAACCCAAAGCCGAACCACCACCCGGTGAAAAATGCCGATCGCCGGGTTGTTGCGCCGCTCAACAGCCATAACAGGATAGGAAAAATCAGAAAATTCAGCGGAAACAGATACAGCGGCGGCAGGGTAAATGTCAGTGTGCAGCCAAGGCAAAAAGTCAGGGCATATCTCCGCCACCCTGCCAGTGCCGCAAAGACCTTTGCAGCATGTTCTATCGAAGCGCCCACTGCCGCACCGCCTTTGGCGGCGTCAGTCATCGGCGGCTTCGGTGACGGGTAAATTCCTCAAGCGCAGGCGTTTTATTCGGCGCGGGTCAGCGTCCAGCACCTCAAATTCTATGCCGGAAGGCTCATGAACAATCAGCTCACCACGTGTTGGTACGCGCCCGGCAAGCGAAAACAGGAACCCGCCGACCGTGTCGATATCCTCAGCGCGCTCCTCTTCGGTCAGGACCGGACCCACTTCCGCTTCAAATTGTTCGACTGTTACCCGTGCATCGGCAATCAGTGAATCGTGCGGACCTCGGGTCAGTTGCGGTCCTGTCGTGGCATCGTGTTCGTCTTCGATTTCCCCGACGATCTGTTCGACCAGGTCCTCGATCGTGATCAGCCCGTCGTTTCCGCCGTACTCGTCCACGACCAGCGCCATATGCAGATGTGTCATTTGCATCTGGAGTAAAAGATCCAGAACCGGCATCGACGGCGCGACGAACAGAACTTTTCGCAAAATCCGGCGCAGGCTGAAGCCGGCGCTGTTGTTCAATTCCGGCAGCACGTCCTTGATGTGCACCATACCGATTATATCGTCGAGAGACTCCCGGTAGACCGGCAAACGGGAATGGCCCTCTGTATTGATCTGGGCAACAAGATCTTCAAGTGAAATGTTGATATCGACCGCGCCGATATCGGCGCGGGGAACCATGACGTCAGAAGCGGTCAAACCACTCAGATTGAGAATATTGGCGATCAGGGCACGTTCACCAGGGTCGATCGAATCAACGCGCTGTTCGTGTTCCTCGATCAGTTCCTCGAACGTATCGCGCAGCGTTGAATCAGCATTCTTTGTCGTGCGCCAAGGCAGTATCTTGTCCAGAAGGCCAGGGCGTTTGTCCTGTTCAAGTGCTTCTTCGGCGTTGTTTCCGCTGCCGCCACCGGAAGAGAGCGATTGTGTTTCTTCGCTCACGCGCTAGACCTCCTGCAAGGCAGTGACAAACGGGTCCGCAATGCCGATACCCGCAAGAATCTCGACTTCCAACGCTTCCATATCCTCTGCTTCATCATCTGTCTGATGGTCGTATCCCAGCAAGTGTAACATCCCGTGAACGCAAAGATGGGACAGGTGATCAGACAATGTCTTGTCCTGTTCCTGGGCCTCGCGGGCTATCGTTTCGTATGCCAGGACGATATCACCCAGCAGGCAAGGTGCCCCTGCGGGCGCTTCATCGCCGTCGGCTGGAAATGACAGTACATTGGTCGGCTTGTCCTGATCGCGATAGGTTCCGTTCAATCGCTGCACCATCTCGTCGTCGCCGAAAACGATACTCACTTCTGTGTTGCGGTTCGTATCGCCGGCTTTCTGCCAGGCGGTGAGCGTCGCATGCCGGGCGACCGTTTCCCGCGTCGGGCAATGCCGCTGCCCAGGTGGCTGTTTCCGGCATGACATCAATATGAAGCCCTCCGGTAGTCATTTTCCGCGACTTTTGTCTGCGGCGTCATAGGCGCGGATAACGCGCGCCACCAACGGTGGTCGAACAACGTCCGCATCGGAAAACCGGACAAAAGCGATACCCGGTACGTCCTGCAGTGTATCCACGGCATCGCGCAACCCGGGACGGGTTCCTGACGGCAGATCCACCTGGCTCAGATCTCCGGTAACAACCATGCGGCTGTTTTCACCAAGCCGTGTGAGAAACATCTTCATCTGCGTGGCCGTCGTGTTCTGGGCCTCGTCCAGAATAACAAAGGCGTTGGTCAGTGTCCGCCCGCGCATGAAAGCAAGCGGGGCAACTTCGAACTCGCCGCTGGTGAGCCGCCGTACGACCTGGTCGCCGGGCATTGTGTCGTGCAGGGCATCGAACAGGGGGCGAAGATAAGGGTCGATTTTCTCCTGCATGTCGCCGGGCAGAAACCCCAGCCTTTCCCCCGCTTCCACAGCAGGGCGGGAGAGGATTATTCGATCCACTTTTCCGGCACTGAACATTTCGACGGCGACGCATACTGCAAGATAGGTCTTGCCGGTACCGGCGGGCCCAATACCAAAGACCATTTCGTTCTGCCGCATCGCCTCGATATAGCGCGATTGCGGTGCGGACCGCGCCGCAATCTTTTTTCGATGCAACTGAATAAGGGTCCGGTCGCTGCTTTCACCGTCAGAGGTGTGCGCCATGCGTACCGCGGCATCAACATCGCCTTCGTTCACCAATTCTCCTTCGCGAACCTGTGTGTAGAGCGCGCGCAATGCGGCGCCTGCGGATTTTGTTGCGTCTTCGGAGCCAACGATGGCGACACGGTTGCCCCGCGCCACGAGAGACACGCCCAGCTGTTGTTCAATCCGAACCAGATGCTTGTCATGTGCGCCGAAAACCAATGGCAGAAGATTGTTGTCATCAAACTGGATATGGACCGGCGTCCTTTCATCCGTTCGGGTGACTGTAGTCAAGCGTCGGCCCTTTCGCTGACTGTCTCGGCAGTAACAATTTCTGCGCGAAGACTGTTGTTGAGAACGTCGGTAATCCGACATGTTGCGACGGTACCGATCAGTCGCTCCGGTGCCTCGGCATGGACGGGCTGCATATAGGGCGAACGGCCCTGCACCTGCCCGGGGCGGCGGCCCTTGCGTTCGAACAGCACCGGCATGGTCAACCCGGCCTTGGTATGATTGAAGGCAACCTGCTGCGCGTGAACGAGTTGCTGTAATGTCGCGAGCCGGTCGTCTTTGATGGATTCTTCGACCTGATACTCACTTCCGCTTGCCGGCGTGCCGGGGCGGGAGCTGTACTTGAAAGAATAAGCCTGGGCGAAGGAGACTTCGCGAATCAGCCGTAATGTGTCAGCAAAATCCTGGTTGGATTCGTCCGGAAAGCCCACGATAAAATCAGAAGACAGGCCGATATCGGGCCGTGCGGACCGCAACTTATCAATAATGCGCATATAATCTGCCGCCGTATGCTGGCGATTCATTGCTGCCAGGATACGGTCAGAGCCAGACTGGACCGGCAGGTGCAGAAACGGCATCAACTGCGGCACATCGCCATGGGCTTCAATAAGCGCGTCATCCATATCCCGCGGATGGCTTGTCGTATAGCGAATGCGTTCAAGGTCCGGCACGGTATCTGCGAGATGCCGGATCAGTCGGCCGAGGCCCCATTCCCCACCTTGCGGTGCTTCGCCGTGATACGCGTTGACGTTCTGGCCCAGAAGCGTGATTTCACGGCTGCCGGCAGCCGTGAGTGAGCGGGCTTCGGCCGTGATGGCTGCGACGGGGCGGGACTGTTCGGTACCGCGCGTATACGGGACGACACAAAAAGTACAAAACTTGTCGCAGCCTTCCTGAATGGACAAAAAGGCAGATGTTCCCTGTGCGGCTGATTCTTCCGGCAAGTGATCAAACTTGTCTTCTTCGGGAAACTCGGTATCTACAATACGGGTCCCGGCCTTCCGCATGATGCGTGTGACCATTTCCGGCAGCCGGTGATAGGTTTGAGGTCCAAAGACCATATCGACGCAATCAGCCCGGGCGATAATCTCGGCACCCTCTGCCTGACCGACACAGCCGCCGACTGCGATTATCATGCGCTCACCCGCGGCTTCCCGGTCGCGTTTCAGCAGGCGCAGCCGTCCGATTTCCGAATAGACTTTCTCCGCCGCTTTCTCGCGGATATGGCATGTGTTCAGAATAACCATATCCGCATCGACGGGGCCATCTGCCGAAACAAAGCCATGTGGTGCCAGGACATCCGCCATACGAACCGAGTCGTAGACGTTCATCTGGCAACCGTAAGTTTTTATATAAAGCCTTTTCACCAGGCAAATTGTCCAGCTTGCACCATATAGGCGGAAGCGATTTTCAATCCGATCAACGGTTTAGACCACAACAAAAGGGATAAAATCCAATTTGGATATTAGCATCGCTTTAAGTGGAAATACAAGGGTTTACCCCGCGGCATGACGTTGGCGCGCTGTTATGGCAATCTTGCACTTCCGGGGGCTCAACCCTTTGTGATCCGTCGGCCGTAAAGTTCCAGCCGGTGATCCATTAATCGATAGCCCAGTTTCTCGGCCACACTTTGCTGCAACGCCTCGATTTCTTCGTTGTTAAATTCGATCACTTCGCCACTTTCTATGTCGATCAGATGATCGTGATGCGTTTCCGATGCCTCTTCGTAGCGAGCGCGACCGTCCCCGAAATCGTGGCGTTCGAGTATGTTCTGCTCTTCAAAAAGGCGGACAGTACGGTAAACGGTGGCGATGCTGATCCGGGAATCGATTTCAGAAGCGCGTTTATGAACAAGTTCGACATCGGGATGATCGTCAGATTCACCCAGAACCTGCGCAATCACGCGGCGCTGCCCCGTCATTTTCAGGCCCTTTTCCTGGCACAGATCCAGTATCCGGTTTGACATTGTATACACCCACTATTCCCTGCGGTCGCTATTGGCTTCGATTACCGTTAACGACGACATCATTATATAGTGCCGGAAGGGCATTCGGCCACGCCAGATAGACGGATTTAACGAAAAAACCGCTGTTACTTGTTTCGCGGACGGGTGCCCAGGCCAATCGCCTTCGCCAGTGAACTGCGTTGGTTGGCATAGTTCGGGGCAACCATCGGGTAATCGGACGGCAATCCCCAGCGTTCACGGTATTCATCGGGCGTCATGTTGTATGCCGTTTTAAGGTGCCGTTTCAGCATCTTGAGGCGCTTGCCGTCTTCCAGGCAGATGATGTAGTCGGGTGTAATCGACTTCTTGATTGGAACCGCTGGCGTCAGTCGTTCGCCCTGCGCCTCGGCATCCTTGCCCACGGTTGAAAGGGTTTTGTAAACCTGTTCAATCAAGGTTGGTAAATCGGACATTGCGACCGAATTGTTCGAAACGTGTGCGGCTACTATTTCGGATGTCAATCCCAGTAGCTCACTCGTCTTTACATCGGAACTGCTCGTATCAGACATCGCTAACTACCTTGTGCTTCCGGGGTTGAACCGAATTGCCGTTATTATTGATAACGGGCGACATGCCGAAAATCGACTATTTCCGACACATATACGTTCAATAAATAGTGTAAAGTCCGCATTACTTGACTAATTCGAAAGTAACACCGCTACACAGCATGTATCAAGAACTATATATACATACTATTTGGCGATGATTTGTGAAATTTCAAGAATTGATACCGTTTTGAGCGTCTAACGTAAGCCGTAACAGCAGGGCGGCGACACGTTTTCCGTCATCACGAAGATAGTAATCGGGGCGGCGCCCGACAATTGTATACCCGGATTTTTCATAAAGTGACTGCGCGGCTGGGTTATCTGTGCCGACTTCCAGAAATATCGTCCGGGCACCGCCAATCGCGGCGATATGTTGCGTGCCCTTCATAAGGGTTTCGCCGACACCGCGTCGTTGATAAAGCGGAACAACGCCGACACTGAACACTTCCGTCTCGTCGAGAATTGTACGTGCCAGAACAAATCCGGCGGGGGTCATCGCCTCGGTGCCGCCCATCGTCGCAAGCAATGCCCAGGTACCGTCCGGTTTCAGGTATTGCTCTACGTCATCGCGAGGCCGGGTGCTGCCAAAACTTTCGCTATATAACCAGGCGATGGCGTCTATATCGTCTGGGCTGGCCATGCGGACGGAAATTTCCTCTTCCTCGATCATGCCTGCTTTTCTATCGGCAGTTTCGCATCCGGTGGGCGAAGATACAGTGGGGCCGGCGGTTCCAGGTCAGTCTGAAACGGCGCAATGCGTGAAGCGACTATTCTGGCAAGGACGGCTGCGTCCGGTAAGGCCGGACCGTTTGAGAGGCTTACGTCTGTTTGTTGCAGCGCCTGAAGGACCGTTTCCGCCGCGTTTCCAGCAACAACAATGGGGCCTCCGGGTAAAATGCTTTCTACGAGTCCCGGCATGATTGCCATCGGTAGACTAGCTGGTTCCCGTTCCGGCGAAAACAGTTGCACGTAAACGTCGGATCGCCGTGAATCGATTGCCACCAGCAGCGGGCCGCTACGTTCCGGCTGGGCGGCGGCGACGACTTCCAGCGTCGTCAATCCAACGATGGGCACGCCTGCGGCCAATGCCATCGCCCGGGCGCTGGCCAGGCCGATGCGCAGGCCGGTGAACCCCCCTGGCCCCACAGTCGTCGCAATGCCATCCAGTGTTTTGAATTCCTGGGCGCTCTCTTGCATGACGTCCCGCACCATTGGCATCAGGATTTCGGCCTGCCCGTGCCGCCGTGCTTCAAACCGGTGCGCGGCCAAGGATCCGTCCCGCCACAATGCGACGGAACACGCATCCGTCGCTGAATCAAGCGCGAGAATCGTTGTCTTGATCATCACAGCAGCGAACAGACCTCATCAAACGTGAAACGCGGGCTGCGCGGGAACAGGGCGTTCGGGTCGCCAAAACCGAGGTTGCAGATGAAATTGGACCGGGTTTCCGTTCCCTTAAAGAACAAATCGTCGACCATGGCGTTGTCGAAACCCGAGATCGGTCCGCAGTCCAGTCCGACAGACCGACAGGCCAGCATGAAATACGCGCCTTGCAGCGACCCGTTTCGCATCGCCGTCGTATCGATCAGGGCCTGGTTGCCCGTAAACCAGGGGCGCGCGTCATCATGCGGAAACAGTTTCGGCAGATGATCATAAAAGGCGTGATCGTTTGCCAGAATTGCCGTTACCGGTGCCCCCATGGTCTTGGCAACATTGCTGCCAAGCAAACAGGGCTTCAATTTTTCCTTGGCATCCGATGATCGCAAAAACAGGATGCGCATGGGCGAACAATTGGCGCTGGTCGGCGCCATTTTCGCCAGATCGAATGCGGCTTGCAGCAGCGAATCATCGACTGTTTTGTCCAGCCATCCGTTGTGGCTGCGCGCTTTACGAAATATTAGGTCCTGGGCCTCATCGTTCAAAACGGGTCGATCGGTCATTTGTATGGGTTCCTCTGAATACGGGGCCGATGCATACACTAATACGCAACCGGCTTGAGGGTCATGTTACAGTCGCGTTACATTAGGGGCATGTTTAGCCGTATGTATGAATTTTGCGCAAGGCCGCAGCGTTTGTTGCGCGGCGTTGCGTCCGCATTGATTGCTGTATTGCTGGGCACCTCTGTTGCGGTGGCCAAGGAAGAAGCGGTGTTCATTATGTATCACCGGTTCGACGAAGGCAGCTATCCGACGACGAACGTCACGATCGAACAGTTTCAGGCCCATATCGATCTTCTGAGCAACGGGACCTATACGGTTCTTCCCGTGCCGGAAATCCTGGCGGCGATGCGGTCCGGCACATCGTTACCCGACCGGACTGTCGGCATCACAATTGATGACGCATTCCTTTCGGTTTACGCGACAGCATGGCCCATGCTTCGGAAAGCCGGGTTGCCGTTTACGGTCTTCATTGCCACGCAACCGGTCGACAATGGCATCAACGGCTATATGTCCTGGGACCAGGTCCGGGAGATGAAATCTGCCGGTGTTACCTTTGGCGCGCATACGGCAAGCCATTTGCACATGGCCCGAGCAGATTCTGAAAAAAACCGGAAGGAGCTCGAGCGGTCCAGGGCCCGGTATCTTGCCGAACTGGGTGAAATGCCCACTGTATTCGCCTACCCCTACGGCGAAGCCAGCCAGGCGGCCCGCAGTCTTGTGGTTGAGCAAGGGTTTGTCGCGGCTTTCGGGCAGCATTCGGGCGTCGCTTATCGCGCCGCCGACCCATTCTATCTGCCCCGGTTTTCGTTTAACGAGGCCTTTGCCGAACTGAAGCATTTTCGGCAAAGGGTGAATGCGTTGGCTTTACCGGCTATCGAAATTACCCCGGCGGACCCTTTGATCGGAACGAATCCACCGGCATTTGGGTTTACGGTTAAAACGCCACTGGATCGACTGGACCGGCTGGCATGCTACCATCCCCAGTTCGATTCCGTGATGGTCGAAAGGCTGGGCGCGCAGCGGTTCGAAGTCCGGTTTCCTGGCCCGTTCAAGCGCGGGCGTTCACGCCTGAACTGCACGGTGCCAGGCCCCGATAATCGATACCACTGGTTTGGCTGGCAATTCTACGTTGGCGGCACGCGCTAAGCCCGCATTGTGCCGGTTGTCCCGTTGCGACCCGCCGCTGTCAGGCGTCCGGGCGCAACCCGATAGCGGAACCAAGTGGGGCATTGTCCAGCATCTGCAGTTTGTTTCCGGCAATAATCCGCCGCAATAAATCCACATAGACACTACCCTTCTCAGAGTATTTGGTCAGTGCGGATGCCAGCATGACACTATCAATCAGCTTGTCGCTTTGGCGCTGCTTTGCCCGTAACTTGCGCAATTCCTTGTAGGCACGGTGCGTATTGAGGTTCCGAACATAAGATTCGACCGATTCCCGAATGTCGTCAAAGGCCCGGATTTTATGATCTTTTCCGGCTTCACGGCCTTTGGGAACAATGCCTTTATACTTCGAAGACGTCCATTGTCCGAAGGCGGCATTTGCTTCCTGTGCGAAGCGTGACGTACCCCAGCCACTTTCGATCGCCGATTGTGCCAGCGCCAAAGAAGGCGGGATCACATCGACGCGGCGCAACAGAAGCGCAAAATCACCAGGCTTTACCTTATATGTCTTGAAAATGGCGGCAAGCCATTTGGCATCGATCGCGTCCAGGTTTTCGCCGTGCATCAGTTCGTCGCGCAGGCGTTGGATCTGCTGCCGCTGCTGAATGACCCGGCTGTTTGCTTCCAATACATAGGGAAGCATGAACTGAAGAAACAATGCCTTGCGATCGGGCGTATGAGTCACTTCTTTCAGGTCGTGCGGCAAGGATGCGTAATGAATCCGCGGAACGTCTATTTCACCCTTCCGAACGGCGTCCAGGCTGTACCCTGCCGATGAAAACACATTCTTCATCAGCGCAGCGGAAGCCTTGAAATCCGACGCGGCAACCGCGTCTAGCGCCTTTACCGAATCGGGCTTGGCGAGCACTGTCGGCACCACGTGCGCAACTGTCGCCTGCTGAACCTGTTTCTGGTCCAGCAACCGCCAATCGTTTGTAACGCTGGACATGATCGTTGCAGCGCCAATCGTCGCAGACAATGCGATAGCCGTGATCGACCCGGTGCCGCGACCCAAGCGTAACGACCCAAGCCGCCACGTCGTATCTGACGTAAACCGTTTCAACGTTTCTATCCCCTGTGACCTTACGGCCGCCCCGGGTTACTACCCAGTCTCAATGTGCAGGCTTTGCGCCTTTTGCACGCTATTTTGTTCGCTGGTAATCCTAAATTGAGGACCGTACTTCCAGTACTTCCGGAATGTAGTGCCGCAACATGTTTTCAATGCCCATTTTCAACGTCGCCGTTGAAGACGGGCAACCGGCACAGGCCCCCTGCATTTGCAGGTAGACGATTCCATCTTCAAATCCGTGATACACGATGTCGCCGCCATCCATCGCGACGGCTGGTCGTACACGCGTGTCGATCAATTCCTTGATCTGCGTGACGATTTCATCGTCGTCATCGGATGCCGTGCTGGCGCCAATCGTTGCGGCGTTTTCCGTCATGACGGGACCACCGGCCGTATAATGTTCCATGATCACACCAAGGATCGCCGGCTTCATGACAAACCAGTCCTGATCGGCCGCCTTCGTGATCGTGATAAAATCGCCACCAAAAAATACTGCGGCAACGCCTTCGATACCGAAAAGGCTTTCCGCAAGCGGTGAATTCCCGGTCGCCTGCTCCAGATTCGAGAAATCCGCGGTTCCCGATTCAAGGACAGCCTCTCCCGGCAGAAACTTCAGCGTTGCCGGATTGGGTGTCTGTTCCGTCTGAATGAACAATTGCGAATTCCTTCTAAATCGTAAATTTCGCGCAGTACTGATGAGCGAAAAAATGGAATCATTCAAGCCAAAAGCAAGGCCCCTCCCTGGCAGGGTGGGCATGCTTTACGGTCTGTTAACGCTAAATGTTGGCCGATATCAATGGGTTTCAGGTAGGAAAAAAGATAAAAAAATTTCTATAAAATACAGTTTAATTTTCCGTTGAATTTCATCAATGTCGCGCATCCAGGCTGCCGAAATCACATTTTCCGGTGTTTTTGCCTGGAGACAAAAAATTCAGACCGTCGGGCCGGTCAGGTAATGGCGATGATCTCGTCGTCGCCAAGCGAGCCGGGGACAATTGTTACCGGTACGCGAATTTGCCCGACGCCCTTGCTGACTATGTGTTCGATGATCGGGCCCGGTCCGCCACGACCGATACCAGCGGCCAGTACGACAATGGAAATTGTAGGCTCTTCATCCAGCAGCTTGATAAGGGCTTCGCGACGGTCACCTTCTCTAATGAAGAAGATCGGCATTTTACCCGACCATTCATGAACTTCGGAGGACAGATCCTGAAGCAGCTCTTCTGCCGCCTCACGTTGTTCCTCGCGCATGATTGCCTCGACGGCCATCCAATGCTGGAAATCGGCGCGCTCCTGGACGTATAGCAACGCAACGCGTCCGCCGGTATTGCGGGCGCGCCGGCAGGCGAAGTGAAGAGCGATCTTCATTTCCTCGCTTTCGTCGACAACGACGAGGAAAACCCGTTCGCCGGAAAGATCCTTGGTATCTGGCGCTTCGTCCGATCCGTTCATTTCGCGCTCCTGAGCCTGACCCTTGCTATCCTGCACTGGCAATGCGGACCCTGCAATAATCGATTCGGTTATGTGCGGAAAGGTAATTTTCACAGAAAAAAATGTTGTTTTATATTTTTATAACATAAAATAAGTGTTGAAATATATAACACACACCCTATTATGGCTTAAATATTGAAGGGCTGGCTTATCCAGGCCTCCAAATTTACTGACGGTTGGCGATATGCTTGATGATACCGGTAAAGCAACATCCTTCTTAAAGGCCCTGGCCAATGAAACCCGGCTGTTGATTCTGTATCATCTGGCTGATGGCGAAAAATCGGTTACGCAGCTTGAGTCGCTGCTCGGCATTCGGCAGCCGACCCTTTCGCAGCAACTCGCGCGTTTGCGTTCGGAAAACCTTGTCGATACCCGCCGCGCCGCGAAATCAATCTATTATTCGCTCGCCAGTGATGATGCGGTTCTGACGATGCAGTTTCTGCAGGGGATGTTTGGTGCCCAGGGAACAGTGGCGCAGAAAACGGCGCCCCAGCGTCTGCTTGCTATCGCTGAATAGAGCGGTCGTCCCTGGCGCCGGATGGCGCCCTACGCCGGTTCGGCGGCGTGTTCCTGGATCGTTGTGGCGATCCCGATAGCGACCAGTACCGCAGCGCCCAGGGCATAGAAGACAAATTCAATGCCCCATTCATCTGCAATATAGCCGCCGACCAGCGGAACAATCATGGCAAATGCCGATTGCGTACCGAATTGCATGCTGACGACGGATCCGCCCAGCTGTACCGGTGTCATGTCCAGTGCCCAGCTTTGAATCACAGGTCGTACGGAAAAGATAAAGCAACCGGTGAGGCCGACGACCACAATGAGCAGCCATAAAGGCTCAATCGATGGCAGTGCAAAGATGGTAATGCATGATCCAACGAAGCCGACCATGAGGACAGGCTTGCGTCCGATCCGGTCGGACAGGGCGCCGGCGAAGGGCGTGGCGATTGCGCCGCCGACCTGCAGAACCATCACGATGACGCCGAGCCAGAAGGGGTCATCCATGAATGCCGCAACGAAATAGAGCGGCAGAAAGGTGCGCAGCCCGGCCTGGCTGGTGCCCCGAAAGCCCGACATGATCAGGACTTTCCATATCTGCACGTTCCCGACCAGTTGCCGCATACCTGACATGTAAAGTTTTGCGCCGCCACGGGAGGCGGGCGTGTGCACTTCGGGTGCCTGTGAGGAGGCAAAGACAAAGAAGAGAAGGGCGGCGGCGCCGAGCGGCACAATTGCGCCGGCCATTGCCGCACCGTTCCAGCCGAATGCCGCAATCAGCAGACCGGCGGCAATCGGCGCCGCCGCATCGCCGATGCTGGCGCCGATTGTGTGAAAGGAAAGCGCCAATCCGCGCCGTTCCGAATAGGTTGATGACAGGAACGATATCGCCGCCGGATGCCAAAGGGTATTCATCATCGCAACAAGCGACACGGATACGGCAATCATCAGATAGCTTGTCGACCAACCAACAAAAAACAATCCAAATGCGGCAATAGCTGTCGCCGCAATCTGGCAGGCACGACGCCGACCGGTAATATCAACGATCATACCGCTGGGAATATTGGCGAACAGCGAACTGGTGTGAATGAGAGATGCCAAAAGCCCGGTTTGGAAGTATGTCAGACCGAATTCGACTTTGATGTATGGAAGGACCACGTAAAATATTGCCAGGGCCCAGTGCAGGGAACCGTGCGAGCCCGCAAGGATAAACAAGGGGGTCCGCCCGATAGCGCCAAACCCTCGGTTTTGGTCGATTGAAGTCAATGGTTTGTCATTTCCTGTACGGCGAATACTCGCGCCTGTCGCCTGATTAACCGGATTCGGGCGGTTGGTGTCAATCGACCCCGTACAATTGTGTCAGGTTATACGGTCTGATGCCGCCAGCGCTCTATTGTCTCCGCGATGAACTGCGAATCGTCATCCGGGTCCCGCCAGCTTTCAGAGAATGAGGCGACACCGCTGCGCGGTTGATGCTCTGGATCAAGATTGTCAAAACGAATGCGCATCGGCACCGTCACCCCTTCGCCCACGACGACGGCTTCCTGCATGCGCAGGGCCGGCAGGGCATTCATCAGCCCAAGCCCGCTTTCCGGCACCGCATTGCGCACGAACTCCTGATCGGGGCCATTGCTCATGCGCAGCACGAACAAGGTATTGCATTGCGAGAGGATACCCAGCGAGAGTTCGGACGGTCGCTGGGTAATCAGGCACAGCGACACTCCGTATTTTCGGCCTTCCTTGGCAATCCGGCTCATGACTTTCTTGGTTGGACCAAAGCCGCTGTCATCCGCCGCGACGTAGCGGTGTGCCTCCTCGCAGGCCAGCAGAACCGGAACCGCTTTTCCGCCGGTGTTCCACAGGGCAAAATCAAAGACTGTCCGGCAAAGCATTGAAACCACGACATCGATGATTTCCGACGGCACGCCGGACAGATCGACGATGGTCATAGGCTTGCCGCCAACAGGGACGCGCAGCAGGCGCGACAGGATATCCTTCATATTGTCCCAGACATCCAGCCCGGAGAACATGAACGAGAACCGCGTATCGTCTTTCAGGGCCTGGATTCTGGCCTGCAGGCGCAAATAGGGAATGGTGATGTCGGGCCGGTCCAGCTTTGTCATCTGACCTTCAATGCACCGGGCCAAAGTACCGAGGTGATAAGGCACCGGCGTGTCGACGGTGATGTGTTCCGTTGTGCCATGTTTTTCCGCATAGGCGCGTTTTGCTTCCAGCATTGCCGATTTCAGGATCGCAATTTCGCTGTCCCGGTACAGACCTTCCCGGCTCACCAGCACGGCGACGCTTTCCTCAAAATTCAGCAACCAGTAGGGCAGCCGCAACGACGTAAGGGTGATGAGCTCGGCGACGTCACCGAAGCAATGGGCATATTCATTGTGTGGATCGAGAAAGATAATATGTCCGTAGGGATGTTCAGTCAGGATCGTGCGGAGGATTAGCGCCGCTGCACATGATTTGCCGGAACCGGTTGTGCCCAGAATTGCGAAATGATGCCCCAGCAGTTTATCCGTTATGGCATAGGCCGGCAGGCTGCGGTCCTGATGGATCGTGCCAACGCGTATCGTATCGACTCCGGGACGCGCGTAGACTCTTGCCAGATCGCTGGCGGTCGCAACGGTAACCGGGGCGTCAAGCGGTGGGTAAACCGAAACACCACGCTCGAACTTGCTGTCGTCGACTGTTTCACCCAGAAGCTCAATGTCGAACATCCGGCGCTCACGCCCCGTACCGGGATCAGTTAGCATTTCGGTGCGCAGGTTATCGATAAGCCCGTATACTTCTGCTCCGGCCGCCGGAACTTTCACGAGGGCGCCAAACTGCACGGCGGCGCTGTCCTGGTCTTCGTCCACCACGGCGGAAATAATCGCGCCCGATACCGCGACAACGCGCCCGATCCGACCGGCTGTTTCTTCCATAAAAATTCCGTCCTGCTGTGGTCCCTGGTGGCGGGGATGCCTGGAGGCTTCCAAGGCACCATGAAATCCTTTGAATTTCGTTAACGTCGATTAACCAAAACCGGCGTTAAACAATCTTTAAGCAATAAGATCGAATTTTACAGGCAGTAAGCTGAAGGTTTTCTCGCATATGCTTCATACTCAAGAACCCTATTACAGCGGCGACAAAGGCTTGATGACATGGGCCTTCCGTCAAAGCGGCTCTCATCGAAAATGAAACATCAAAACGCGGCTAATTCCCCATGGCTGAGAGCGCGCTGATGAATCGCGAGCGGCGCATTCAGGACTTCGCGGAGACGGCGTCTGACTGGTTCTGGGAGATGGATGAGAATCTGCGGTTCTCCTATATGTCGCCCAATGTCAGACGGGTTCTTGGTGTTGCACCGGAATCACTGCTCGGCAAGACACGGGAGGACAGCCTGGGCGAAAACTGCGACCGCCAGGCCTGGGATACCCATTTACGGACTCTTCGCGCTCATCTCCCTTTTCATGGCTTTACCTTTGCCTGGAAGGGCGAACGGTGGGTGCGCATCAGCGGCACGCCCATATTCAATGCTGATGGCAGCTTCGCCGGGTATCGCGGGATGGGTAGCGATATTTCCGAAATCAAAAAGGCGGAACAAGCGTTTCGGGAAAGCGAAAGGCGCTTTCGGGATTTCGCGGAATCCAGTGCCGACTGGTTTTGGGAAATGGACGAGAACCTGCGTTTCACGTGGATGTCACCGAATGTCGAACAAATTGTCGGTGTCCCGCCGGAATGGCACTACGGAAAAACACGCCAGGATTTGCTGGGCGACAATTACGATGCCGATCTCTGGGACGCGCATTTCCAGGTTCTGAACGAACGCAAAGCGTTTCGCGATTTTGTGTTTTTGCGCCAAGGCGATGGCATTCCGCAAAAATGGATTCAGACCAGCGGTAAGCCAATCTTTGATATGGAGAACCGTTTTCTGGGCTACCGCGGAACAGGTAGCGATATTACCAGGGCGCGGGAAACGGAAGAGCAGTTGCTGCAGGCACAAAAGATGGAAACGGTTGGACAGTTGACCGGTGGCATTGCGCATGACTTCAACAATCTGCTCGGTATCGTCATTGGAAACCTCGATTTTCTGGCGGAATCGGCCGGTATTGATGATGATCAGCAAACACTCATCGCAACAGCGCTTCAGTCGGCGTTGCGCGGCGCGGACCTGACGCATCGGCTGCTGGCATTTTCGCGTGGCCAGACCCTGAAACCGGAATCAAAGGATCTTGGTGATCTGATTGCGGGCATTACCGGGCTCCTGGAACGAACCCTGGGCGAGGCGATCGCGATTAACGTCGTCGCCGGTACGAATCTGAAAATGACGTATATCGACCCGTCACAATTCGAATCAGCGCTGCTCAACCTCGCCGTGAATTCGCTGCACGCCATGCCGGACGGCGGCAAATTGACGATTGAAACCGCGAATGTCGATATCGATTCCGGATACGCGCACAGCCATCTGGACGTAAGCCCGGGCAGTTATGTCATGCTGGCCGTTTCGGACACCGGCTGCGGCATGCCGCGCGCGGTCAGGGAACAGGTCTTTGAGCCCTTTTTTACGACGAAGCCGGTTGGCAAGGGCAGCGGCCTTGGCCTTAGCATGGTGCATGGATTCGTAAAACAGTCGGGCGGGCATGTGCGAATCTACAGCGAGCCTGACAAGGGTACGACGATCCGGCTGTACTTCCCGGTGTCGGTCCGGGAAGCATTGCCGGTTGTCGCCAAAACGGAATATGAACCCGAATCCAGGGGACAAGGCGAAACCGTGTTGGTCGTTGAAGACGATGACGGGCTGCGGGACATGGCGGTCACGGTAATACGGAAACTGGGTTACCGCGTGGTTGAAGCACGTGATGGCCTGGCAGCCCTGAGCCTGATCGATCACGATGACACAATCGACCTTTTATTTACCGATGTTGTTTTGCCGCGCGGCATGAACGGGCATGAACTTGCGCAGGAATCGTTGCGCCGCCGACCGAACCTGAAGGTTCTGTATACATCCGGATATACGGACAACGCGATCCTGAACAATGGATTGCTGGATTCGGGTTTTGAACTTGTTTCAAAACCTTATATGCGGGCCGAGCTGGCAATTCGATTGCGGCAGGCATTGCTCCGGAAAGCCGGGGTACAGGATAGCGGTTCAACTATGGACGCCTGATTCAGCCTGGCGTCACTGTTTCGTAATCAGTTCCAGTATGCGATCCAGCGTCGCATCTGCAATGTCGGCCAGTTCAGCGGGGGATCGATTCTGTATCGGATGGGGCACCCAGGCCAGACCCGCCGAAAACCCCAACGACTTCATTTGCGCATCGGCGGCCGGAACAAATGCTTCCGATGCGACGGCGCAGCCGGGGATGCCACGACGGTCCAGGGTCTGCAAGTCATGCAAACTGCACGACGTACACGATCCTCAGTCCGCCAGCCCTTCGACGACGACGTCGCAGCGTTCGATGATTTCCTGCAGCACAGATTCAGGGGCCGGCTTGGTATGCGTCGGTTTTTCGAAGCGCAAAACGTTAAGGCCTCGCCCTGTCAGCCGTTCTTCGACATAGTCAAGAAACTCTGCGCTGCGCTCTTTCGAAATGCTCAGCAGACCGATGGTTGCACCCGACAGGTCCGCTGGCGGGGTCAGCCTTTCGCGTTGTACCGCGGCGGTTTCCGCCGTCGGGTCACGCATAAGATATCCTTTTGGAATCATGTGCCAATCTCCTGAGATACAATCTGTACATCTTCGTTGCGACGATGCGCGGTCCAGCCGCCAATGATCGCCGAGAATAATCCGCCAACGCCACCGGCGCGTACCACCAGCAATCCGCCGGGATGGAACTTGTCGATCATTTCGTCGGCGCGCGCGGGGTCAATGCCCTCTTCAACGCCGCCGGCGCCCTCCACAATCTCGTGTCCCGGCCGCTTCAGCGCCTGCCAGATACCCGCTTCGATTTCCGCCCGGCCCCAGCCGCCTTCCCGGAAAATGGCGTAATGATCCGGGGAGAGAACAAGGATCGCATGCGACCATTGCGCCAGCTTCGGGTGACAGACAGACCACAGCGCGAGCGCCAGTGATCGCGCCAGGCTTTCCGGGTCGCGTGATTTCTGATCCGCAACACCTTGTACCCCGTCACCATGGAACAGGGTCACGGTGGACGTGCCGGCTGCGTGACCGCGTGCCAGGTTAAGGGGTACCCAATCCGGATCGGATTCGTCTTCCGCAAAACAGAAAGTGTATTTACCCGGGTTCCCCAAAATGGACCGGTCGATTTCCTGCGGCCGTCCGCCGCCGACATTGCGGATGATGAGTTGCAGCGCACGGCCGATCGTAGCATTCGCCCGGTTGCCCTGGCCCAGGGCGTTCCCCTGTGAATTCATGCCGATCCGTTTGGCCACCGGCCCGTTGACGATGATGACCGGGCCCGAAAACCACAGGGTCGCGAGCAGCCCGTGCATCGAGAATTCCGGCTTGAGGACGGCGTCCACGGCCGCCAGGACCACCGGGAAATATTCCGGCCGACACCCTGCCATGACCGCATTGATTGCGGCCTTTTCGACCGTGCAGGGAATCAGGTTCGGCGGTATGTCGCCAATGATCTCATCGGGTTTGCGGGTGGTCCCGGCCAGCATCCGGGCGATGCGCAGGTCGGTCGCGGGAATGACCGGCAATCCATCCGTCCAGCCGCGGTCATAGGCGACTTCCGCCGGATCATCCATCTCGTCGACTTCGATGGCGCGGGATTCAAAGTGCATATTGCCGAACTTCAGCGCCAGCCGTTCCGGCATGCCCGGTTCCACAGACTTTGATCCGCAACCGGGCCGGAAGACCGGCAGGTTTTCACCCAGCGCATTGATTCCCGTGACGCGCACCCAGTCAGCGCGGTCCCAGCCTTCGGTGCGGGTCGTTTCACGCCCGTTTTCGATTCGGATCAGGGTGGGCACAATTTCCACGTTATGCCGCCATGATTCTTCCAGCGACGTGTCATCCAGGGCACCGCCGGTTGCTTCCGGAAATGTCGTGTCGTCCTGGGAATACAGGGTCAGCGTCGAAACGTTCTGCAGGTCTGCCAAAACCGGGGCAACCATCTGGCAGGTTTCGCAGTCGCGTTTGACAATAACGAGGTATTCCATCCGGGTTCAGGTCTCGACTTTCATTGCTGGAAAAACAGTCAGACTGGCCAATTCGCCGTTCCTTTTGCACCAATAGCGGTGCGCCTGTCAGCGGTTCATGCGGTTCTCGATAAGGTCATCGACAACGGCAGGCTCGGCCAGTGTGGACGTATCGCCAAGATTGCTGAATTCATCCTCGGCGATCTTGCGCAGAATGCGTCGCATGATCTTGCCGGAACGTGTTTTCGGCAAACCGGGCGCCCATTGGATCAGGTCCGGCGATGCGATGGGGCCGATTTCCTTGCGGACCCACTGCACCAGTTCCTTGCGCAGATCCTCGCTTGGTTCGATGCCGATATTAAGGGTGACATAGGCGTAAATGCCCTGGCCCTTGATGTCATGCGGATAGCCGACGACGGCGGCTTCCGCGACACCCTTGTGCGCGACCAGAGCGGATTCCACCTCCGCCGTACCCATGCGGTGGCCGGAGACATTGATGACGTCGTCGACGCGGCCGGTGATCCAGTAATAGCCGTCGGCATCCCGGCGCACGCCGTCGCCGCTGAAATACTTACCGGGAAAGTCCTTGAAATACGCATCGACGAAGCGGTCGTGATCGCCATACAGCGTCCGCATCTGGCCGGGCCAGCTATCGGCGATACACAACACGCCTTCGGTTTCGCCTTCCAGAATATTGCCTTGTGCATCGACCACTTGCGGGACAATGCCGAAGAACGGCCGCGTTGCTGAACCCGGTTTCAACATGGTCGCACCTGGCAGCGGTGTAACAAGGATGCCGCCGGTTTCTGTCTGCCACCAGGTATCCACGATCGGGCAGCGTTCCTCGCCGACGATATGATAATACCATTCCCAGGCTTCCGGATTGATCGGTTCGCCAACCGAACCCAACAACCGGATCGATTTGCGGCTGGTCTTTGTGACCGGGTCATTGCCTTCGCGCATCAGGGCGCGGATTGCCGTGGGCGCCGTGTAGTAGATATTGACCTGATGCTTGTCGCAGACCTGCCAGTGACGGCTGGCGTCCGGGTAATTCGGCACACCTTCGAACATCAGTGTCGTTGCGCCATTGGCGAGCGGGCCATACAGGATGTAACTGTGACCGGTGACCCAGCCGACATCGGCGGTGCACCAGTAGATATCGCCATCGTGATAGTCGAAGACATACTGATGCGTCATGGACGCGTACACCATGTACCCGCCGGTCGTGTGCAACACGCCCTTGGGCTTGCCGGTTGATCCGGACGTGTACAGGATAAACAGCGGGTCTTCCGCGTTCATGACCTCTGCGGGACAGTCGGCTGAGGCACCTTCGACGAGGTCGTGGTACCAGACATCACGACCGTCTTCCCAGCCCGTCTTCTCGCCGGTGCGCCGGACGACAACGCATTTCTCGATCGTCGGGCAGGTTTTCAGCGCGGCATCGGTATTGGCCTTCAGCGGAATCTTGCGGCCGGCGCGGATGCCTTCATCGGCAGTGATGACGATATTGGATTCGCAGTCATGGATGCGGCCCGCCAGGGCATCGGGGGAAAACCCGCCGAATACGACTGAATGGATCGCGCCGATACGCGCGCAGGCCAGCATGGCGACGGCGGCTTCAGGAATCATCGGCATGTAGATGGTGATGCGGTCGCCTTTCTTGGCGCCGATGGATTTCAGCCCGTTGGCGAACTTGCAGACCTGTTCATGCAGTTCGCGGTAGGTGAGTTTGGCGTCCTCTTTCGGGTCGTCCCCTTCCCAGATGATCGCCGTCTGGTCGCCACGTGTGGCCAGATGCCGGTCGAGGCAGTTATGGGACGCATTCAACGTGCCGTCTTCGTACCATTTTACATGGACGTTCGGCAGATCATAGGAAACGTCCTTGACCTTCGTGTAGGGCGAGAACCAGTCGAGCCGCTTGCCGTGCTCTCCCCAAAAACCCTCCGGGTCTTCGACGGAATACTTGTACATGGACAGGTATTTGTCGTTATCGACATATGCCCTGGCCGCGACATCGGCAGGTACCGGATATAAGTGTTTTTCCGACATGGTATGGACGTCCTCCCTGGGCGCATTAGCTCGTTTCCAACTACCTTATCGCCTTGCGGCGGGGGCATCCAAGCCCATTCTGGAAAGTTTTTCGTCTGTTACTCTAATGCTGTGAAAACAGTGCCGTCCTTTACCGTGACGGGGAACGGCATCAGGTGGTCGCCAAGACAGGGGCCGGCGATGCAGCGCCCGGTTTCGATATCGAACATCGCACCATGGGTCGCACACATGATGTGGGTCTTGTCGCGGTTCATGAACCGGTCAGGCGACCAGTCGAGCTGCACCCAGGCATGTGGACAGGAATTGAGGTAACTAAAGGCCTGCTCGCCTTTGCGGATGATCATGATTTCCCGCTCGCCGGCCTTGGTCTGTACGGTCAGGCCCTTGCCTTCGCCATCCGGAATATCGTCCAGCCGGCAGATCATATCATCTGTCACGGTCTAGGGTTTCGTTCTGGACATTTTCAGGATTGTCTTCCATTCCTTGTCGGTCACCGGGCATACAGACAGGCGCGATTGTTTTACCAGCGCCATATCTTCCAATTCCGGCATTGCCTTGATGTCCGCCAGCGTGACCGGCTTCTCGACCGGTTTTATGGCCTTGAAATCCACCATGCCGAAACGGCCGGATTCGTCGCTCGGGTCGAGATAGTATTCGCTGCAGACCTCGACGATACCGACAACCTGCTTTTCCTTTACGGAATGGTAGAAGAATGCCTGATCGCCGATATTCATCGCCTTCATATTGTTACAGGCCTGATAGTTGCGAACGCCATTCCAGGGTTCGATACCGACGCGCACATGATCATCCCATGACCAGCTACCCGGCTCGGATTTTATCAGCCAGTATGCCATTGCCTGAATCTCCTATGGGTTTCCTGAAGCGTCGTTCTTCGGCCAGCGATGATCATAAACATGAACCGTATGTTGCGCGTAAAGCCCGTTTTTGGTGAAGGGTTCGTCGCTGATCTAGGCCTCTGCCGCTGCTGCATCCGGAAAATCGACGATAAAGATCGAACCGACCCGCGTTTTCCCATCACTGCTGAAATAAGGGCCGGCAGTGATCATGCGATCCTGCGCCGCGCGCAGGTAATCCCAATGCGCCTGTTCGAAACCCGGTCGGCGGGTCAGCGCATCGGTCGCGTTGATATTATGGATCATGAACCACATGTGGCCGGGGCTCCTTACCCTGCTCCCTAGGCGCCGTCGGCATTCTCGGGATGCCAGTGCCCCTTGCGCATGCGGGTCACAACGACGCTTCCGAATAAACCGCCGCTATTGAACGGGTCGCCAGCGGCAAAGGCTTCCGCCTGCTCGCGGCTGTCGACATTGACAATGAACATGCTGCCGGTGGCGGTTTCGCCGTCATCGGTCTGTGTTGCACCGGCAACGACGATGATGTTGGACTGGGTTTTCAGGTAATCCTGATGGGACGGGCGCAGCGATAGTCGCAGCTCGGTTGAATCCGGTTTGTCGACGCAGAATACAGCGTAAAACATGAAGTTTTTCCTCCCTGGCATTCCTGGATCGGTTGCAGTGGACTAAACCAACCCGCATCCACGCCGTCAATCGATGCCGGCAATTTCCCGTGCGAAAGGCCGGGACAAAAGCGTCTGAATGGTCGTGCCGATATTGGCGCCATGATTCACAACCTGATCAACCGCCTCGCAGATCGGCATCTCGACGCCCAGTTGTGCCGCGAGCGCCGTGACCGCGCCGGCGGAAAACACGCCTTCGGTGACGGCGCGACGTTCCGCCATAATGTCGCTCAAACTGCGCCCTTCGCCCAAAGCAACGCCCAATGAAAAATTCCTGGACTGCATCGCGTTGCAGGTCAGCGTCAGGTCGCCCAACCCTGAAAGGCCCATCAGGGTTTCGGGACGCCCGCCCTTGGCGACGGCAAGGCGGGTAATTTCCGCCAGCCCCCTGGTGATGAGTGCCGCGCGGCCGTTATCGCCGAGACGGAGGCCCGAGACGATACCGCAGCCAATGGCGAGCACGTTCTTGACCGCGCCGCCAACCTCCGCGCCGACCACATCGTCCGAAAGGTAGGGCCGGAAATGGGGTGCGCCGATCATCGCCATCACCTTTGTGCCTGTCTCCGGGTCCGTCGTGGCAAGCGTCACGGCGGTGGGAAGGTCACGGGCGACTTCCTGGGCAAAGGTCGGGCCGGAAAGCACGACGGGTTCAGCATGGGGCAGAACCTCGGTCAGGACTTCGCTCATCAACGCCTGGGTGCCCTGTTCGACGCCTTTGGCGCAAATAACGATAGGCATGCGCGCGGGCAGTGCATCGGCCATGCTTGCCGTGACGGTCCGCAGGAACTGTGCTGGAACGACCAGCAACAAGGCATCTGCGCCTGATACGGCCTCGGTCAGGTTACTGGTTGCGCGAATTCCAGGAACCAGCGGGACATCGGGCAGGTAGAGCGTATTCTCGCCTTTGGAATTAATTACGTCCGCGAGTTCCGGTTCCCGTACCCATAGTGTGGTTTCGTTATCCGCGCGTCGGGCGACACAGGCCAATGCTGTTCCCCAGGCGCCGGCGCCGATCACAGCGATACGGCTCATGATGCGATCCTTTGTTTCAGTTCAGCCAGCGGCCAGCGTGGGCGCGGGATGAACGATAAATCGTCCGTTAATCCCAGTCCAAGGCGCTCGACACCGGCCCATGCAATCATGGCGGCGTTGTCGGTGCAAAGGGCGGGGGGCGGCGCGACGAACCGAAATCCGGTCTCGGCTGCCAGCGCTGTCAGGCTTTCCCGTATTGTGCCGTTTGCCGCGACGCCGCCAGCGACGACCAGCGTTCCGTTTGGACCATGCTCAAGCCGGAACCGGTCGATGGCGTGCTGCGCCCGATCGACCAGAACCTCAGCAGCGGCAATCTGGAACGAGGCAGCGGCATCCGCGACATCGCTCTCGGAGAGTGTGTCCAGATTCGCGATGGTTCGGGAAACGGCGGTCTTGAGGCCGGAAAAGGAGAAATCGCAATCGTCGCGACCGCGCATCGGGCGTGGAAAGGCGAATCGGCGGGGGTCCCCGTTCCGGGCTGCTTTTTCGACCGACGGCCCCCCTGGATAGGGCAAGCCAAGCAGTTTCGCGGTCTTGTCGAAGGCTTCGCCGACGGCATCGTCGAGTGTTCCGCCGTATCGGGTATATTGCCCGGGGCCTTCGACAGCCAACAGCTCGCAATGCCCGCCGGAAACAAGCAGCAGCAGGTAGGGAAACGACACGTCGGCGGCCAGCCGGGCGGAAAGCGCGTGACCTTCAAGGTGGTTGACGGCGATCAGCGGCAGGTTATGGACAAGCGCAATGGCTTTCGCCGTCATCATACCCACCAGAACGCCGCCGATCAGGCCGGGCCCGCCGGTCGCGGCGATACCGTCCAGATCCGAAAACGTGACACCGGCTTCATTGATGGCGCGTTCAACGATGCCGTCGATATGATCCAGATGACTGCGGGCCGCGATTTCCGGCACCACGCCGCCATAGGGCCTGTGCTCTTCCAGTTGTGAGAAGATGATGTTGGACAGTATGCGGCGGTCGCCGTCCACAACCGCGGCGGCGGTTTCGTCGCATGAGGATTCGATGCCAAGAACGATCATAATGTGCCGGTTGTAACGCGCGGCAGGGAAGGAAGAAACCGAATCTTTCAGGGTTTTCGGTCCGGCCGGTTTCCGGTTTGGGGTGACAGGCAGGCCTGCCAGTTCATTGCCCGGCCTTCTCGCTCTGCCGCCTGCCGCTCCGCCAGCAGTTTCTTGATATCATATCCCCGTCGGGCCAGTTCGTGCTCGGCCGGCGAACCCTTCTGCTTGCCCAGCAGGTAGTTTGTGCTGAAATGCCGGCGGGACGCCTCCAGCTCACCCAGAAACCGGTAATGCTGGTTCAGTAACTGTTCATCCGTAAAGACCGGGTAATTGTCCCGTGCCTTCAGCGCGATCACCAGACAGATGATGAACACAACAGTAATGGCCGCGATGATGATTGCCATGTCGTTGATTTTCCGCTGGCCGTGTCGGGTTTTCCGGCTTCTAGCATGGTGCTGTCGCCTTGTCCCGAACGAGGGCTGTGCCGCCTACACCGAAAAGCGCTTCCAGCGAGACACCGAAGCAGGTACAGAAGGGATATGACCGATATCTTGAAAATAGGCACCCGTGGGTCGCCGCTGGCACTGGTACAGGCGAACGATGTACGCGACCGCCTGCTTTCGCACTATACGGGGCTGGAGGTTGAGATCGTCGTCATCAAGACGACGGGTGATCAGGTGCAGGACCGGCCGCTCGCGGAAATTGGCGGAAAAGGTCTTTTCACAAAGGAGATCGAGGAAGCCCTGTTCAGCGGCGATATCGATCTTGCCGTGCATTCCATGAAGGATGTCGAAACGCAACTGCCTGATGGCCTTGGCATTTCCACAATTCTGCCACGCGAAGACCCGCGCGACGCCTTTATTTCAAAACGGGCGGCGAGCCTGGCCGATCTTCCGGCTGGCGCCGTGATCGGGACGTCCTCGCTGCGGCGACAGGCACTGGTGCGCCACGCCCGGCCTGACCTGGAAGTGGTCCCGTTGCGGGGCAATGTCGAAACCCGGCTGCGCAAACTGGAAGATGGCGAAATTGACGCGACATTTCTCGCCTATGCCGGCCTGCGTCGGTTGGGCAAGGCCGATGTCGCGACGCAACTGATGGACCCGGCGGAGATGCTTCCCGCTGTGGCGCAGGGGGCGGTTGGTATTGAAATCCGGAGCAGCGACTTGCTCGTGCGGGAATATCTTCGTCCTCTCAATCATGCCGATACGGCACGGCGAGTCCTGGCGGAACGGGCAATGTTGGCCGAACTGGACGGATCGTGCCGAACGCCGATCGCTGCTTTGGCTGAATTCACCGGCCCGGATACGCTGTGGCTGCGCGGCCTGGTCGCCAGCCAGGATGGGCGCACGGTGCATGAGGTGACGCGCAGTGCGCCTGCTGCAGAGGCAGAGGAAATGGGGATTGACGCGGGCCGCACATTGCGTGAGCAGATTGGCCCGGACTTTTTTTGACGAGATGTTACAGATCGGGAGGATTGCATTCGCGCGCTCGTAACCAGACCGACAGAAGATTCCATGACCCTCATCGCGGAACTGGAGCGGCGGGGGGTGGAGGTCTTTACGTCTCCGATGCTGACAATTGCCCTGAAAAGGGTGCCGGAACTGAGCCTTGAGGGCATACAGGGAATTATATTCACGTCTGCGAATGGTGTTCGCGCTTTTTCGAAAGCGTCGATGCGGCGCGACCTGCCGGTTTTCGCCGTGGGCGAGCGTACCGCCACAGTTGCACGTGAGGCGCAGTTTATTGATGTTGAAAGTGCCAATGGCGATGTCGACAGTCTGGTCCAAGTTGTGATGGCCCGTTGTATCCCGGAGGCGGGCGCCTTTCTGCACCCGGCGGGGTCGGCGGTTGCCGGTGATCTGGCAGGGCAGCTGGGCGCTGCGGGGTTTGCCGTGCGTCGTGCTGAAATTTATGAATCCCGGCCGGCTACAGCATTGACGGGTGAAGTGCAGACAGCGCTTGCGGATCATGAACTGGACGTGGCTCTGTTTTATTCACCGCGGTCGGCATCGACATTTGTTACCCTTGTGAAAGGCGTTGGGCTTGAAAAGGCATGCGAAAGTCTTGAAGTTCTTTGTTTGAGTAAGGCCGTTGCCGAGGCGGCCGACCCGATTATGTGGCGACGTGTTATGGTCGCTCCCCGTCCAACCCAGGACGCCCTTCTCGAAACCCTCGACGAAAGGCTGCGTAAGCAATGACCGAAGACGGCGATACCCCGCAACAAGATGATCCCTTTCCGGACGCGTCGTCCGTTATTGATGCCTTTGGTGGCGTGCGGCCGATGGCGACGCGGCTTGGTGTGGCGGCAACGACGATCCAGGGCTGGAAGAGCCGAGGCAATATTCCTGACGCACGGCGCCAGGAAGTGCGGGATGTGGCCGCTGCCGCAGGCATTGACCTGTCGGACCTGCCAGCGATAGCGCCCGCGCAGGCTGTTCCCGAGTCAGAAGAGGATGCCGTACCGGCCGCCGTAGAAATTAATCCGGCAGCGGAAGAGGATATCCCGGCCGATCCGTCCCCGGCGGTGCCTGCGGAAAAGCCCGGTGGCCGAGGCGTGGCCTGGCTGGCGTTGGTGGCCGCTGTCGCGGTGGGCGCTGCCCTCTATACGCAACCGAAATGGTCGCCGCTGGTGTATGGCGAACCCGCAGCGTCGGCACAAACGGTGCCATCAGCGTTGCTTGCGCGGCTTGATGCGCTGGAAGCCAGACCGGCACCACCGCCGCTGGATCCCGTGGTGGCACGGCTGGATGCGCTCGATGCCGCGCTGCGCAATTTGCCTGACACGCCTGAGGCGGGGCCGGATCTGTCTCTCAGAATTGACGAACATGCCGCCGGGCTGGCGCAAACGGGTGCGCAGATTGACGGTCTGTCATCAAAACTCGATGAAGCGGCGCAGGGAACGAAGACAGCGCTTGCGGACGTCGAGGAAGATTTGCGCGGTGAAGTCGCATCATTGCGCGACGAATTTGCGGTACTGAGTGATCAACTGGAGGATTTGCGAGGCCGCAATGCCGCAGCGACAGGGCGGACGACCGGTCTCGCGCTGGCCGTGGTTTCGCTGGAACAGTCGGTTGTCGCCGGTGACCCTTACGGCAACGTGCTGGCCGCAGTTGAACGTTTGTCGGATGGCGACGTGAATGTCGCCGATGCCGTCACGGCACTCAAAGCTGACGCTGGGACAGGCATTCCGACAAGGGCCGCACTCGAACAACAGTTTGCCATGCTCGCACCGACGCTTGGGGAACCCTTATGGGCGAATACCGGCGTATCCTGGGCCGACCGGATTCTGGCGCGGGTGGATTCAATGGTATCCGTGCGACGGGTTGAAGATGCTTCCGGCAATGCGCTGCCGGCGCGGCAGGCGGAACAGGCAGTTGCTGCCGGGGATCTGGCACAGGCTGTTGCCGCCCTGGCCGATACCACAGGGCCCGCCGCCGACTGGGTGCGGGATGCCGAACGTCGGATTAACGCTGAAAACGCGGTTGCCGCGCTTCGATTATATGCGGTCGAGATGCTAGGTAAAGGGTTGCCTGATGCAGGGGCGCCGCAATGATTCGCTGGATTTTCATCTTTGTCCTGATCGGCATCTTCGTCATTGTTGCCGTCTGGTTCGCAGAACATCCCGGTCGCGTCGGTATTGAAATTGCGGGCCTTCAAATTCAGACCGAAGCGGGTATTTTCGTTGTTGCTCTCGTTCTTTTTGCGATCGTTTCGGCGATTTTGTACCGGCTGTGGCGGTTTATCCGGCGCGCGCCCGGTGGGCTGTTGGATCACCGCCGGTCAAACCGGCGGCAACGCGGATACCAGGCATTGACCCAGGGTATGGTGGCGGTTGCGGCAGGTGATGCGGGAGAAGCGCGGAAGTTTGCCCGTCAAGCAGAATCGTTGTTGAACGACCCGCCGCTGACGATGTTGCTGTCGGCGCAGGCCGCCCAGCTTGAAGGCGATGAAGATGCGGCGCGCCGGTATTTCGAAGAAATGCTGGAAAACCCGGAAATGGCGTTTTTGGGTACACGCGGGCTGCTGATGCAGGCGGTGCGCGCCGAGGACAATGCCGAAGCGTTGCGACTTGCGGAAAGCGCTTTCCGGTTGCGGCCGAATACGCCCTGGGTTCTGCGCCGAATGTTCGATTTGCAGGTTGGTGCCCGTAAATGGGCCGACGCGAACCAGACGGTACAGCGCGCGGTCCGAATCGGCGTTGTCGATGCGGAGACCGGCCGCCGCCAGCGGGCGGTGATCGCCGTGGCGTTGAGCGATGAAGCCAGCGCGGCAGGGGATGCGTCCGCTGCGCTGAAACAGGCGCGCGTGGCACAGGATCTTGTGCCGGGGCTTGTGCCAGCGACGGTTGCCCTTATCCGGTGTCTTGCCGCTTCCGACAAAATGCGGCGGGCTGTGAAAGCTGCCGAGGCTGCCTGGTCTGCGGGGCCGCATCCGGACCTGGCTGCGGCGTTTGACGGGCTGGGCGATGAGAACGAGGCGCCACTTGATCGTGTAAAACGGTTCCAGCGGCTTTGCAGCTTTCGCCCCGAACACAGCGAAAGCCACTATGCCCTGGCGGAAGCGTCGCTTGCGGCGCATCTCTGGGGTGAGGCGCGCCGGCATCTCGAAGCAACCGGTGGCGATAACCCAACGGCCCGTCATTGCCGGTTGATGGCTGAGCTGGAAGAAAAGGAAACCGGCAATCTGGAAGTAACCCGTCAATGGCTTGACCGGGCCGTTGCCGCGCCGCAGGGCGAGTCCTGGTATTGCAATGAATGTGGCTCGATTGCAGGGCATTGGACACCGGGCTGCAACAGCTGTGGGGCGTTTGACGGCCTGGAATGGCAGTTGCCGCCTGGCGTGGTGGCGTTGCCGCCAGCCGCCATCGTGCCGGCACTCACAGCGTCGGACACAGAAAAATAGGCCGGCATCGTATGAAATGCCGGCCCTCAGGATCAGGGAGAAGACAACAGCGTGTGAACTGTTAGACGTACATTATCGTGATCGGCTGGTTGACGCTGTGACCGGAATCACTGGAACACCATTTATTAGTGAATTTCGGTCGAAAATGATTTTTTTACAGGATCACCTGCAGGCTTGCGTTGTCGAACGACCCAGCCTATTTTGCGCGCCGACGTGCCGCCTTAGCTCAGCTGGTAGAGCATCGCATTCGTAATGCGGGGGTCGGGTGTTCAAGTCACCCAGGCGGCACCATTTCTTTCAAAGGCTTAGCGGGAAATCGCTGAGCCTTTTGTTTTTCAGGTTAGTAAAAGCGACCGCGCTGCCATGGTGGCGTTTACCCGGTTGCGCTGTTCCCTTTATGACGCTCGACGGTCGGTTGGCAGCTCGACGCTATACAGTGTGGTCAGGCCGTCGAACAATTCTACGAACTGGGTGTGGCGCATTTGGGCGCCGTACTGTTCCACATACCATTTCCAAAGATTGACGCTATGGGTCGCGACGGAGACATGGGCTGCGAGGCCAAGGTATGAATTTTCCGCATTCTCCAGAAAGTTCATGAATGTCTGTGGCTGATCTTTCTCCACAAACATATTGTAACTCTTCTCATACGAATCGATCACATGGTTCGCAGCAATATAACCTTCCCGCATTTTGGATCGCAGCAAACCCCGGCGGGCAATAATGTTCTTCTGCTGGTCGTCCGACAATTGGATATAGTCTATTGGAAAACACAATTCACTGTGCCCAACCCATTGGAAAAGCGTCTTCAGTTTTTCGACAAGGTCCCCGAAACGGACCTGATAATAGCAGACGGCTTTCCAGGCGAAGAAAATTTCGGGTGCTGTTTCCGGCGGAATCTGCATTGCCTTGACGAAGGGTTCGATTCCTTCGATATCCTGGGCCTGCCAGATCTTTGTCAAAAAGCGTTCGACATATTGTTCGCGCGCCTGATTGTCCTTCCCGTCCCCCGCGCCGCCCAGCGCCATGGCGACCAGCTTTGAAATTTTCTCCCGGATCGGCACCCGAATCTTGTCCCACTCCGCCGCAGATATCGCGAAATAGGCCGGGTTTATATCCGCATCGATACCGGCCTGCTCCGCGCGGCTGCGGAACAGGAACGGGTCAAGGCTGTGCATTGAATCAAGCAGGGTGAGCAGCCCCATATCCCTGTCGATCCGCTCCAGTATTTCCGGTGTCGGTGTGTCGCTGGAAATCTTGAATAAAAGTGCCTTGTAGAAACCGCTATCGCTGAAACTGACTGATTCGCCACCGTCATAGGGATTGTCGAAATCATATGGGAAGTAGACTGTCGTGCTGACATGCATCGACTGCCGCGCAGTGGGAAGCGCCTTTTCATATCGTTTGAGGAGGACAGACTTGTTCAGGATGTCGGTGACAAAAAGAGTGCCGACGAGATCATCCTTCGGGATCGATTTGCTGATCGCATAACAATCCAGCGAAATGGCCCGGCCTGATTCGATCATGTTGCGAAGTTGGGAACGATCCATGGATTGATTACGTCGCCCTAATGAGTAAGGCCGTTAACGCCGATAAAAGGTACAGGGTCATCGCGTTTTGTTCCGAGGTGAAGATCGTTCAATATATCCGACCCGTTCGATCACGGGTTTGATAAAGATCGCTATGTTTTCCTGCATTCAGGATGCATACGTTTCGAAATTCCCCACCCGATTGCCGGCAAAATCAGTGGTTCCGCGAAATCGGAAGCACTGCGGAAGGGCCACCGGGAAACGACAAACTTACTTTCTGGGAGCTTGGGCTCAGAATGGTTACTGCATCATTAACATGATACCGCGAATGCTCGCGCCAATTGGGCAAACCGATTGGACGAAAAAGTAAACCATGTGGCGGCGCCTTTTGGTCTCGAAAGTGCTGGTTCCCAGACACGCCGGAGTGTCGATGTCCATTGGTCCCGTTAGAAACCGGGCTGTAATGACAGCATGTCCCGTTACATGATATTTGTTTGCGGATGCCGTATCACTGATCCGGTGTTGCCAAGAAACCGTCAAATAGGGATTGCATACATATGCCGCGCGTAGCCTGTATCGGTGAATGCATGCTGGAACTCAGTGGCGTGGACAACCGCGCGATGACGCTGTCCTACGGCGGTGATACCCTGAACACGGCGGTATATCTGTCCCGGCTTGGGGTCGAAACCGATTACGTTACCGCGCTTGGTAACGATCCTTACAGTGACTGGATGCTGGGGCAATGGCAGGCCGAAGGGCTGGGAACTGAACTGGTCGTCCGGGCGGCGAACCGGGTGCCGGGACTGTATGCGATCCGCACCGAAGCAGGCGGGGAGCGGCAGTTTTTCTATTGGCGGGATCAGGCGCCGGTGCGGGATCTTTTTTCGTTTCCCGAATCCGCCGACCTGGCAGCGCGTCTTTGTGCGTATGACTATATTTACCTGAGCGGAATTACCCTTTCGCTGTTCGGCCCTGAAGACCGGGCCCGATTATTCGAAACGCTGGACGCGGCGCGGGCGAAGGGTGCCAAAATCATGTTCGATACGAATTACCGGCCGCGCGGCTGGACGGATTCTGCCGCCGCGCGTCAGGCCATGACGGATATTCTGGCGCGGACCGATCTGGCGGCCCCAACATTCAGCGATGATATACAGGTTTTCGGTGATGCGAATGCCGATGCCTGTGCTGGTCGTCTGCATGCAACGGGTGTTGCAGAAGTTGTCGTGAAGCTCGACGCCGAGGGCGCCCTTGTATCATCTGGTGGGCACAGGGAAAGCGTTGCGACGGTTCCGCGTATCGATCCGGTGGATACCAGTGCGGCCGGTGATTCCTTCAATGCTGGATATCTGGCGGCGCGGCTGTCCGGGGAAACCCCGGTAGCTGCCGCGCGCGCGGGGCACTGGCTCGCTGGCGAAGTTATCATGTATCGGGGCGCGATCATTCCGCGTGAAGCCATGCCGGGAGGGCAAGAATGAAAGAGATTTTCGAAAAAGCGCGGGTTATCCCCGTCCTCATTTTTTCCGAACCGCATGTTGCTGCGCCAACAGCGGCCGGCTTGATCGCCGGCGGTTTGCCTGTTCTGGAAGTTACCTTGCGGACGGACAGTGCATGGCAATCGCTGGACGCCATTATTACGCAACACCCCGATGCGATGGTTGGTGTCGGCACGGTGCTGGAGCCCGAACAGATGGTGCGGGCGAAGAAAGCCGGCGCCAGGTTTGCGGTGAGCCCGGGGTTCGATCCCGTTTTGGCGGAAGTGGCGCGGGAGCAGGAACTCTTCTATCTGCCGGGCGTCGCGACGGCATCGGAAGTCATGGTCGCAAGGCGGCATGGGTTCCGTTTTCTGAAATTCTTTCCCGCGGAAGCCGCGGGCGGGCGGCCGTTGTTGCAAAGTTTCGCGTCGCCCTTTCGGGATATTGCGTTTTGCCCAACCGGCGGTGTCGGGGTTGGCAACCTCGCCGATTATCTTGCGCTGCCTAATGTCGCCTGTGTCGGTGGCAGTTGGGTCGCAACGGCCGGTGATATGGATGCGGGCGACTGGTCCGGAATTACCGCAAAGGCGAAAGCGGCGGGTGGTTCGTAGGATGACAGCATGACGACGCGAACGGCAATTGTAACCGGCGGCACGCGCGGGATCGGCGAAGCCGTTTCCGCTGCGTTGGCAGGGGCAGGGTTTCGCGTTGCGGCGACCTATAGCGGCGATGATGCGGCGGCGCAGGCGTTCCATGACCGGACCGGTATCGGGACCTATAAATTCGATGTCGGTGATTTTGACGCGGCGGGCGATGCCGTGGCCCGGATCGAGGCGGAACTTGGTCCGGTTGATGTGCTGGTCAACAATGCGGGCATTATCTGGGACGTGCCGGTCCATCGCATGACGATGGAACAGTGGTCGTCGGTGATGCGCACAGACCTGGATAGTGTCTTCATCATGTCACGGCATGTCATTGAAGGCATGCGTGAACGGCGTTTCGGCCGCATCGTCAACATGACGTCGATCAACGGCCAGAAGGGTCAGTTCGGGCAGGTGAACTATTCCGCGGCCAAGGCCGGAATCATCGGGTTCACCAAGGCGCTGGCGCTGGAAGGGGCGGGCCGGGGTATTACGGTCAATTGCATCGCGCCGGGCCATATCGATACCGGGATGCTGCATTCGCTGGACCGCAGCGTGATCGACGAAAAATTACTGCCGCTGATACCCGTGGGCCGACTCGGTTCCACAGAAGATATTGCGCGATGCGTATTATTCCTCGTTGCGGAAGATGCGGGGTTTCTGACCGGGGTGACCCTGACCGCCAATGGCGGCCAGTATATGGCCTGAAGGATTGGACGAGGCCGCGGATGCCGATGCGTCGGGGATCTGTCCGACTGGCGATCCGGGCCTGTGACGTCCTGATGCAGATTTATCCGAACTAGGTTGCGCGTTATTCCGGCAGCGGGTTTTCCATGATTGCCGCTTCGTAGCTCGATCCTGGTTCAACATCCACATCCATGGTCGCAAGGAACCTTACGACGCCGTTGTAGAAGGCGATGATTGTGACGAGGTCGACCAGGTGTTCATTGCTGAAATGGGCCTGCAGAGCGGCAAATGTTGTGTCGGAGGCTTTCAGGTTTTCCGTCATCTCCCGCGCCGCGCGCAGCACGGTGCGGTCCAGTTCCGGCAGGTCGCTTGTGCCGCCATTTGTCTCGGTATCAATCGCGGCAATATCCGCATCGGTAACACCGAAATCCTTCCCGATTTTCAGATGGTGGCTGTACTCATACGGGCTTTTGGTCAGGTAGCCGACCTGCAGGATTGCCAGTTCCCGAAGGCGCGGATCCAGCGTGCTGCCGTATCGGATGTGATGGCCCAGCGCCGTGAAGGGGCGTGCCATGCCCGGGCTATGCGCATGCATGCGGTGCAGGTTGATGGGCCGTTTCAGCAGGTCGCGGTCTTCAGGTTTGAGGTCCGCTTCATCGAGATAGGGAAGTCGTGCCATTTAGCGGGCTCCTGTCGGGCGGCCAATAACCGGGTATTGCGGATCATTGTAACCGGGTGTTGAGGGGTGACCGGAAGAGACCATCGAATCGATCAGCGCTTCGTCTTCCGCCGTAAATTCGTGTTTGAAGATATCGAGATAGGATTTCCAGTGCTCGAGCGTCCGGGGACCGGCAACCGCCGCCGTGACGGTCGGGTTATTGAGCACCCACAGGAACGCAAACGAAACCGCGGACATACCGCGCGCTTCGGCATGCTTCCGAATTTTCTGTGCCATCTTCAGCGACTCGGGACGAAATTCGGTTTCCATCATGCGCTGATCTTCGCGTCCTGCGCGGGAGTTCTTGTCCGGCGTGGCCCTGGGATCGTATTTGCCCGTCAATACACCGCGCGCCAGCGGCGAATAGGGAACTACACCGATGCCGTGATGGGCGCAGGCTGGAAGAATGTCGTTTTCCGGCATCCGGTTCATGGCATTGTAATAGGGCTGGCTCGCCGCCGGACGGGGAACACCCAGCCTGTCGGCGGTATGCACGATCTCAGCATGCCGCCAGCCACGGTAATTGGAAATGCCCCAGTATCGGATCTTGCCGGCACGGAGCATATCGCCGACCGTGGCGACGGCTTCTTCAACGCCTCGATGCTCCTCGTCTTTATGCAGGTAATAGAGGTCAATATAGTCCGTCTTGAGCCGTTTCAGGCTATCGTCCAGGAACTTCATCAATCCCTTGCGGCTGACACCTCCGTCATAGGGCCCGGGCCCCAATCGTGAAGCGCCCTTGGTCGCCAGGACCCAATTGTCACGATCCTTTGCAATCAGTTCGCCGATCATTTTCTCAGATTTTCCGCGGCCATAGCTATTCGCGGTATCAATGAAGTTGATTCCGGCATCGCGGGCGGACCCCAGAATTGCATCAGCGGTTTTCTTGTTTGTCAGCCCGCCGAACATCATGGTGCCGATGCAAAGCGGTGACACCATCAGGCCGCTACGGCCAAGATTTCGGTATTCCATGTTCATGTCCTGCTATCAGTTTTAACGGGGCGTTGAATGCGCCCATGTCTGGTGCCAGTTTATCCTGTTGCAACCGCATCGGCAAAGTTGTGATCCGGCCCTTCGGCGTGTAAACGAGTCCGGGCAGATAAGGAAAACAATATGTCACGCGAATATCCTGAACGGCCAATGGTCGGTGTTGGCGTCGTTGTTTGGCGCGATGACAAGTTTTTGCTGATCCAGCGTGGAAAACCGCCACGGCGTGGGTCCTGGAGCCTGCCGGGCGGGGCGCAGGAGCTGGGCGAAACCGTCCGCGAAACAGCGGCCCGAGAAATCCGCGAAGAAACCGGTGTCGAGATCGAGGTCAAAGCGCTGATCGATGTATTCGATACCATTGCCCGCGATGACGAGGGGCGCGTCCGTCTGCAATACACGCTGATCGATTTTACCGCCGAATGGCGATCCGGCGAACCGGTCGCGGGGGATGACGCCATGGGCGTGCGCTGGGCAGGTTTGGATGAAATCGAGGGTTATGATTTGTGGAAGGAAACTGCGCGGGCGATCCGGATGTCGGCGGCGTCCCGGTGAACCGCGCCACCGCGATCGGCGCTATGGCGGTGCTGTTATGGGGGGCGCTCGCGCTGTTCACGACCTGGACGGGCAAGGTGCCACCGTTCCAGCTTGTCGCAATGTCGTTCACCGTGGCCTTCGCCCTGGCGCTGGCGAAATGGATCGTTCGGGGTGAAGATATACGCACGCATATGCGTCACGGATTGCCCGTGTGGTTATTTGGTGTCGCGGGGCTGTTTGGTTTCCACTTTTTCTACTTTCTGGCGCTGCGCAACGCACCGGCGGTTGAAGCGAACCTGATCAATTACCTTTGGCCCGTGTTGATCGTCGTCTTCTCAGCCCTGCTGCCCGGCGAAAGGCTGCGTTGGTGGCATATGGCGGGCGCCCTTGCCGGGTTGGCCGGTTGCATCCTGCTTGTAACGGATGGGGGCCGTATCGGGTTCCGGCCAGAATTCACGCTGGGTTACCTGGCGGCCATGGCCAGTGCGCTCACCTGGTCCGGTTACTCGGTGCTCAGCCGCCGGTTTTCCAATGTTCCGACCGATACAGTGGGGCTGTTCTGCGGTGCGGTGGCGATACTGGGTTGCCTTGCGCATCTGGGTTTCGAGGAGACAATCTGGCCAGCGGATACGGGTGAGTGGCTCGCTGTCCTGGGTCTTGGTCTTGGGCCCGTTGGCGCGGCATTCTTCGTATGGGACGTGGGCATGAAGCACGGCGATATACGGGCGCTCGGTGTCTTTGCCTATTTTGCCCCGTTGATTTCAACATTGCTTCTGATAGCCTTTGGTCAGGCTGCGGCAAGTGGAGTCGTGCTTGCGGCTTGCGGGCTGATCGTTGGCGGTGCGGTGCTTGCCTCCCTGGACATGTTTGTTCGTAATCGAAAGATTGCGTCATGACGATGGTCATCTTCGACTGTGATGGCGTGCTGGTGGACAGCGAGGTGCTGTTCAACCGGATTGTCGCTGAACAGCTTACGGCTTGCGGTTACCCGGTTGATACGGAAACGTCCATCGCGCGGTTTACCGGCATGAGCATGCCGAGCCTGATTTCCCTGGTTGAACAGGAATGGGGCCAAAGTCTTCCCGCCGATTTTGCCGATCGCTGCCGTACCATTGCCGATCCGGTTTTCGATGCCGAATTGGCGCCAATTCCCGGGATTTCGGAGGTGTTGCTTGGGCATGACGGATTACGCTGCGTGGCGTCATCTTCGGCACCCCGTCGCATTGAACGGTCGTTGCGGACGACCGGTCTGATCGATCATTTCGGCATGGATACCCTGTTCAGCGCCGCAATGGTGGGGCGCGGTAAGCCCGCTCCGGACCTGTTTCTGCATGCGGCGCAGAAGATGGGCGTCGCGCCGGCGGCATGCGTTGTTATCGAAGACAGCCTGTTGGGGGCCGAGGCTGCGGTTGCGGCCGGCATGCCTGCGCTGGGCTTCACCGGCGGCGGCCATATCCGCCAGGGCCAGGCCGAAAACCTTCGTTCCGTTGGCGTTGCCGCGGTGTTCGACGATATGACTGCGCTACCGGGCTTGCTGGCGGGTTTTTCCTGATCGCTACTTCGCGTAGCGTCCCGCAATAACGTCGAATGCGGCGCGCATGCCCATCGCCTCGCCACCTTCCGGTCGTCCAGGTTGCGATGAATTATTCCACGCCATGACATCGAAATGCGCCCAGGGGATATCTGCCTCGACGAAGGCTTCCAGAAACAGGGCGGCGGTGATCGCGCCGCCCTGCGGCGAATTACCCGTATTCACGATATCGCCGACCGAGCTCTCGATCATTTTCAGATAGGGTTTCCAGAGCGGCAGGCGCCAGACCGGGTCGTCTGCTGCTTCGCCACGCTTGTAGAAATCATCCGCCAGTTTGTCGCTATTGGTGAACATCGCAGGCAGGCTCGGGCCCAGCGCAATGCGGGCCGCACCAGTGAGTGTTGCAAAATCCAGGATCATTTCGGGCTTGTCGGATGTCGCAAGAGCGAGTGCATCGGATAGAACGACCCGACCTTCCGCATCCGTATTGCCGATCTCGATAGCGATTCCCTTGCGGGTCTTGATGATATCGAGCGGGCGATAGGCATTCCCCGACACACTGTTTTCAACGGCAGGAATCAGCACCCGCAATCGCACTGGCAGCTTCGCCATCATGATCATACGGGCAAGACCCAGCACATGCGCCGCGCCGCCCATATCCTTTTTCATCCGCAGCATGCCGGATGCGGGTTTGAGGTCCAGCCCGCCTGTGTCGAAACAGACACCCTTGCCGACCAGGGTCACTTTCGGATGTTTGGCATTGCCCCAGGTGAAATCAATCAACCGTGGTGCCCGGGTTGACGCCCGGCCTACGGCATGGATCGCCGGGAAATTCTGCTTCAGCAGGTCATCGCCAATAATTGTCTTGAACCGGGCCTTGAATTCCTTGGCCAGCTTCCGCGCTGCGGCCGCCAGTTCTTCCGGCCCCATATCGGCAGCCGGCGTATTGATCAGGTCACGAACCAGGAATGTGGCGCTGACCGTCGCTTCGACCGATGTCTTGTCCGCGTTCTTGGGCAAAACGAGTTCGGGATGGGCAGCGCCGGGTTTGCGGTAACGGTCGAATCGGTATGCCGCCAGGCCCCAGCCCATTGCGGCCCTTGTCGCGGTCGATGCTTTGGGCTCTTTTGCCAGCTTGTAACGGCCGACCGGCAAACTGCTGCTGATGGCGCTCCATGACCAGATATCATCGTCACCGGTCACGCCAGCCAGCACACCGGACGCGCCTTTTGCGCCATCGGGTAGTAAAAGGGCACTGCCGGGGGTGGCGGTGAAAGCCGATGCCTTTACCCAGGCGACGGTTTCCTTGCTCTGCGATTTTAGCCAACCATCAAGCTCCGCCTTGGTCAGGGACGTGATGGGCAGGGTCTGGGCATTCGCCCGCGCAACGAGACAATCAGTCACCGGCAGATCTCCTAATTAGGTCAGGATACAAATTTATAATGCGTATTATCGCACAGGCGGAAGATTTGATAAAATAGGATGATGGAACGAAAACCCGACGGTCCCTTGCGGCGTGGATGGACGACTGGCGCCTGCGCGATGGCGGCCGCGACCGCTGCGTATGAGGCATTGCTGACCGGTGCCTTTCCCGACCCGGTGACGGTTCGATTGCCACGCGGTCAGACACCCTCGTTTCCGCTGGCGCAACAGTCGGTCGAAAACGGTTCGGCGACAGCGGGGATCATCAAGGATGCCGGTGACGACCCTGATGTTACCCACGGTGCGCTGGTTATTGTGACCGTGCGTTCCGACAAGCCGGGGGGCGGCGTTACATTTCACGCAGGCGAGGGTATTGGAACGGTTACCCGTCCCGGTCTGCCGATTCCACCGGGTGAACCGGCGATCAACCCGGCGCCACGGGCGATGATTTGCGAAGCACTCGGCGCGATTGCGGCACGACATGGCATTGCGCCCGACGTTGCCGTTACGATTTCAATTCCCGGTGGCGAAAAAATCGCCGAACGGACCTGGAACCCGCGTCTGGGCATTATTGGCGGTTTGTCGGTTTTGGGGACGACAGGGATCGTCATTCCCTATTCCTGCAGCGCCTGGATCCATGCCATTCGGCAGGGGATCGATGTAGCCCGCGCAACGGATATTCATCATATTGCCGGTGCGACGGGAAAAACGTCGGAATCGGCGGTACGGAAATTTCATGACCTCGATGAAGATGCCATTATTGATATGGGCGATTTTGTGGGCGGCATGTTGAAATACCTCAATGGCCATCCGCTGCCACGGCTAACCATCGCAGGCGGGTTCGCGAAATTGACCAAGCTCGCGCAGGGGCGCCTCGACCTGCATTCTGCCCGCAGCCAGGTTGATTTTGGCCAATTGGCCGCAATGGCGTCCGCCAGGGGGGCGCCGCCGGACGTCTGTGACGCGATGTGCGCTGCGAATACGGCGGCCCATGCGCTTGAATTGGGCAAGGGGTTTTCGCTAGGCGAATCGGTTGCCGCTGCGGCGCGCGATGTGGTGCAGGCGCAATTGTCGGCCAATGTTTCCGTGGATGTCCTGGTCATTGACCGGCAGGGGCAGACAATTGGTCATGCCGGCTCGTAAAAAGCATTTATTGATTCTGGGTGGGACGGCTGAAGCGGCGGCGCTGGTCGCGGCCACCGGTGACCGGTTCGGCGCCCGGCTTACGGTAACGACATCACTTGCGGGTCGTACGCTGACCCCCCGTGCGGGATTGGGACAGTTGCGGATTGGCGGGTTCGGCGGCGCCGCCGGATTGGCGGGCTGGTTGCAGACGGAAAAGGTCGACATGGTTGTCGATGCGACTCACCCGTTTGCCGGCACGATTTCCGCCAATGCTCGGCAGGCTTGCGACACGACGGGTATTTCCCGCCTGATATTGACACGGCCGTCATGGGATGCGGGTCCGGACGACCGGTGGCGGGAAGTCGCCGATTTCGCTGCGGCGGCTTCTGCTCTGTCAGGGATCGGATCCCGGGTCTTTCTAAGTGTGGGATCACAGAAATTGCAGGCATTTTCCCAGCTAAGGGGCGTGCACCTTGTTGTTCGGATGATCGACGCCCCGCAAGAGCCACTGCCACTGGTGTCGTATTCCGTCATTCTGGGCAGGGGGCCATTTACCGAAGATGCCGAACTTGGCCTGTTGCGTCGTGAAAAAATTGATGCGGTCTTAAGCCGCAATAGCGGAGGGGTATCCACATATGCGAAGATCGTGGCGGCGCGGCGGTTGGCATTGCCTGTTGTCATGATTGCGCCGCCGCCAATTGAAATCGGCCCCTGCACCATCGATCAGGAAGGAGCACTGCAATGGATTTCCGAGAAGCTGGCTGTCGCCGCCACCTGAATCGTCTAGTGCGAATTGCCGGCTTGCTTGCATTGGTATTCAGCGCGCAGCCGGCACTTGCACAGTCGGACCTGACGAGTAGCAACCAGATGATTGACGCGGCGGCTATCGGGAATGCCGATGTCGTCGAATACTGGTTAAAGCGGGGGGCGCAAGTTGATACGCGCGACGATGATGGCCGTACCATACTTATATACGGCGCCTTCGTAGGGTCGCTGGATATCGTTACTCTTGCTCTGGAGAGCCGGGCTGCAATTGATCGCCAGGACAAGGGTGGGTTCTCAGCCCTGAGCTGGGCGGCCGACCAGGGCCATTACGAGGTCGTGCAGCGCTTGCTGGATGCGAAGGCGCAGATCAATCTGCAAAATTCGCAGGGCAAGACCCCGCTGATGCTGGCGACGGCAAAGGGTTACTATGATGTCGTTCGCCTTCTGCTCGACAGTGATGCCGATGTCAAATTGCAGGATTACACCGGGCGATCTGCGCTTGATGCTGCTTATGACGGCCGCGACCGGGACGTGCAGCGCTTGCTGGAAGAAGCGGACCGCAAGCGTTAGTGCGCTTTCCTGGCGCGTGGCCGCAATACGTGGTGATGGTCCTCGGCATAGAGCCGGCTATCGGTAAAGTCCTCGGATTGCAGCACGGGTCCGACAAGGATTAACGCCGTTCGCGTGATGCGCGCTGCCTTAACGGTTTCACGAATATCCGCAAGGGTGCCGCGCAGGATCATCTCGTCAGGCCAGGTAACGCGGTATGCGACAACAACCGGGCAATCCGGGCCGTAATGTGGTGTCAGTTCCCGGACGACATGCACCAGATTGTTGACGGACAGGTGGATTGCCAGCGTTGCGCCGCTTTTCGCCAGCGTATCCAGATCCTCGCCGGGCGGCATGGCTGATGCCCGTGTCGCTGTTCGGGTCAACACGACGGTCTGTGCGATTCCCGGCAGGGTCAGTTCGGTTTTCAGGACGGCTGCTGCTGCTGCATAGCTTGGGACGCCCGGCGTGATGACATAGGGAATTCCCAATTTATCAAGCCGCCGCATCTGTTCGCCAATCGCGCCATACAAGGCAGGGTCACCGGAATGGACCCGCGCCACATCGAGGCCTTGACCATGTGCGGTTTCCATTTCGGCGATAATTTCGTCCAGATTCATCGGTGCGGTATCGATGACCCGCGCCCCTTGCGGCGCCAGTTCGATAATTTCCACCGGAACAAGCGACCCGGCGTAAAGGACCACCGGCGCGTTCTGGATCAATGTCTGGCCGCGCACGGTTATCAGGTCGGCAGCGCCTGGTCCCGCGCCAATAAAATGCACCGTCATTGTTTTCCCCTGTAGCCACGCGGCGTATAGGCGCGTGGACCGTTTCCGGTTTGAATCAATCGTGTTTCACTGTTGCCGAATATAAGGATTGTCAGCATATCAACCGAGGCGGTATCGAATTCCGCGAGCGTGACGATGGAAACGTTTTCGTCTGCGCGCCCGAGGTTGCGGGCAATGATAACCGGTGTCGATGGCGGTCGATGTGTGACGAAGATATCCCGGGCACGGTCCAGCAGGTCTCGGCGGCTATTGCTTTGCGGGTTGTAAAACGCGGTAACGAAATCGCCGCTTGCCGCCGCTTCAAGGCGCTGAAGAATGACGTCTCTTGGTGTCAGCAGGTCGGATAATGATATCGCGCAAAAATCATGGCCCAGCGGTGCGCCGGCGCGTGCCGCTGCCGCCTGCATTGCGGATATGCCGGGGGTGACCGCGATATCGATACGGCGCCAATCCGGGTTGTCGGAAAGTTCAACCGCTTCATAAACCAGGGTTGCGAGTGCATAAATCCCGGCATCGCCCGAGCAGACCAGTGCAACTCGTTTGCCTTCCGCTGCAAGCGTCAGCGCTTCGATGACACGGTCCGTTTCCTGTCCCAGACCGTAGTCGCGACGCTTGTCTTCCGGGATCAGATCGCCCGCAAGGTCCAGATACAGTCGATACCCCACGGCAACATCAGCCGCCCTTAACATTGAACTTGCTTCCGGTGACCGCCAGCCGTCGCTGCCCGGTCCGATGCCAACGACAAATAGTGTTCCTCGCGGGGATCCTTGAAGGGGCGGTATCAGGGGCGCGGGGGCGCGGGCAATGGCACATGTCGCGCGCGCCGATTTCCGCTTCGGCACAACGAGGTCGCCATTGGGCCCTGCCAGTGCGAGGGCGGCGCCTTCGGCGACGCCGTGGCATCCGGTTTCCAGGAAAACAATGTCGGATGGGTTTTGCAGCCGTGGTGCTTCGGCTTCCAGTGCGGGGGCATCAAAAAACTGCAACGGCAGATTCAGGCCCCGCGCCAGCGCATGCATGGCGGGTTCGTCCATTTTAAGGTCCAGCGAACCGATTGCTGCGACGGCGCCGATGGCGAGACCGGCTTCCGCAAAACTGTCCATGACGAGCTTGTGCAGTTCGGCCGGGTCCGTTCCACGCTCACAACCGACACCAATTGTCAGCGTGAGAGGGTGCACGACAAGTGTCTGGTCATTTTCGCAGCCGGCCTTGTCCGTCGCGCGGACCTGAAGTGTCGCGTCTTCACGCCACGGGGCGTCGGCCAGCCACGGGGCCTCACCCTGCAGACGCGCCCCTTCCTTGGATAGCAATGCGGCCATGACAGGTTTGGCCATTTGCGGATTGGCGACGCGCCAGCCTTCCGGTGGCTGATCCAGCGCGAAACCAAATCGCAGGTCGCCTGCTGTCGTAATAGCAGCCACGCCGCCGATGATGCCGGCGATTTGTTTTGCCATGTCATTGGCACCGTGGTGGCCGCCCAGAAGCGGGACCGCGACGCTGCCATCTTCCGCGACGGCGACAACGGGGGTATCACGCAATTTGCTGTCGAGCAGGGGCGCGACGGCCCGGATCAGGATACCGGATGCACAAATCCCGACAATGGTGATGCCGTCCCGGAAAAGATGGCGTAAATGTTCCATTGTGTCGTCGAAGGTCTGATCGGCACCACTGGTGCGTTTTGCAAGGCCATGAACTGAAGCGCCATCCAGCAATGGCTGCAGTTTGCGTGCAAGCGACAGCCCGTCGGCATTCAGGACGACCAGCGCGGTTTTCATCGCCATGCTTCCCCGCGTTTATGGACCAGGATCATTGAAAAATATGGCGCGGTGTCGCCTGCGACGTCGGACAAGGGTCGCATCGATTCCTGTGGCATTGTCGCATGTTCGACATAGCGGGCATTGTCGAAGAGTGCGAGCGTTTCGAGGACATTTCGCACTTTGCCCAGGTGCCGGCCAACCTTGATGATTGCGGCGCTATCCGCCTGTTGCAGGGCGGCTGAAATTGCGGCTTCGGGCAGCGGGGCGGGTACAACGCTGAGCAGGTCATTGCGTGATGACAACGGTCCACCGGACGCCGCCGCGGTGGCCATAAGGGATGAAATGCCCGGGACAACGACAACCGGATGGTTCGGGGCGACGCGTTCATACAGGTACATGAACGAGCCATAAAAGAACGGGTCCCCTTCGCAAAGGGCCGCCACGTCCTGGCCCGCTGACAGGTGCTTGCCGATCTCCACGGCAGCCTGATCGTATACATTCCGGTTTGGAAATTGCGTTATTTCCAATGGCATTCTTATCGCGATCTCTACCGGGTCATGGGTGATATGTGGCGCTGCGATGGACCGTGCCAGGCTTTCTCCCTCCGGCGGTGCTGGCCAGGCGATGACCGGCGCCGATTGCAGGATGCGCAATGCCTTCAGTGTGATCAGCTCCGGATCCCCGGGACCGACACCAATGCCATACAGTGTTCCGCTCATGGTTTGACTGCTGCGAACTGCGTTACGGTGCGCAGCGGTTGCCAGCCGTGTAACCGTCCGACCGGGGCCGCTTCGGATGCCGAGATGCGGGTCAGCGATCCCCCCCATCTTGAATGTAGCGAAAGCAAAACGGATTCTCCTTCCAATGTCACCGCGTTGGCGACAAGCCGCCCGTGGGGCCGAAGGGCCGCCCAGCAGTTTTCTGCAATCGTGGCGGCACTTATGCCACCACCGATAAAAACCGCATCCGGTTGGGGCAGGTCGGCCATCGCTTCCGGCGCGCGACCGGTAATGATCTCGAGGTTCGGTGTACCCAGCACTGTTGCGTTGTGGGCGATCAGGCTGCTCCGGTCGGCGCGATGTTCAACGGCGATCGCCCGCCCCCCGGCACGCATCCATTCGATGGCAATCGATCCGCAGCCGGCGCCGATATCCCAAAGCAGCTCACGGGGCTGTGGCGCCAGTGCCGATAATGTCGCCGCGCGCATAACACGCTTTGTCAGCTGACCATCATTGCGGAACGCATCATCGGGCAGGCCCGCCATACGGCTGTATGCCAGGGCGCCGTCGGTCGCGACACAATCGACAGCGACAGTGTTCAGGTCTGCCGCAGGGGTGTTGTCCCAACTGTCCGCTTGGCCGGTTCGGATAGCCTCGTCATCCGCGCCCATATTCTCCAGCACGGTGAGGCGGCTTGTTTCGTATCCGCGTTCGCACAGGACAGCCGCAATCTGTGCCGGGGTTTCGCCGTTTTCGGAAAGGATCAGCAGGCGTGCACCGGGTCTGACGAAAAGGTTCAGTGTGGCCAGCGGCCGCCCATGCAGGGTCAGGCAATCGGTTTCGTGTAACGCCCACCCGATCCGCGCGGCCGCGAGCGAGAACGCGCCTGGCGCCGGCAGTACGGTCATGGTGTCGCGCCCGAATGCCCTGCCCAATGTAACGCCGATCCCGTAGCTCATCGGGTCGCCGGTCGCCAGAACGACCACCCGGCGACCTTCCAGCGCCTTCATTTCCGAAACCGTTTCGCTGATTGGTGATGTCCAGCCCCGTCGCTCGGCCGGATGATCCGCCGGTATCATTGCCAGATGGCGCGACCCGCCGATCAGGATTTCCGCGTTGTCGATCAGGGCGCGTGCTGCCGAAGACAGTTCACCGATACCTTCGGCACCGACGCCAATTATGCTAAGCCAGGGCGTCATGATGCGTCCCCGCAGAGTGCGTTTACGGCAGCGGCGGCCATCGCGCTGCCGCCGCGCCGGCCCTGCAAGGTTACGAAGGGGACGCCGAAACTGTCTTCGATCAGCGCTGCCTTCGATTCAGCCGCACCGATGAAGCCGACGGGAAACCCCAGGATCAGCGCGGGTCGTGGCCAGCCATCCGCAAGTCCTTCGAGAAGTCGAAACAGCGCGGTGGGCGCGTTGCCGATAGCGACGATGGCGCCTTCCAGATGCGGCTGCCACAAGGTAACCGCTGCGGCGGACCGTGTGGTTCCCATTTCCTTTGCCAGCGCGGGAACCTGTTCGTCGTTCAGCATGCACAGCACATCATTGTCTTGTGGCAGGCGGCTGCGGGTAATGCCGCGCTGGACCATTTCGGCATCCGTCAGGATTACGGCGCCTTTGCCAAGCTGTAAACGACCGACTGTTGCCGCATCCGGTGAGGATACAAGGTCGTTGATAATGTCCGGCATTGCAGAGGCATGGACCAGCCGGACCGCCAGCGGGATCAGGTCTTTGGGCAACGTCGATACGTCAATCTCGCGCCGGATTGCCGCGAAGGATTGCCTGTATATTTCCGCCGGATCGCGGAGATATGCATATCGCGGGTTGGTCATGTGCCGAGAATCCAGGCTTCTTCACGTTCGACGGTGCGGCGTTCGGCTGCCGTCAGCGCCGGGTCGCCGCCGAAATACATTTCGAGCTTTCCGTCTTCATCAAGCGCCGCCAAATGCGCTGCGATGGTTCGCACCTGCCGCGCATCTTTTACCATATCGGGTTCCGGTTCGGGGTCGACGATGGACGGATAGACTTCCGCAAAGATGATTTGCAGGCGCGGATCGTGGGCCAGTCCGGTTTCAAATGGCCATATCCCGCTGATCATTGCCAGCCTTGGATCGGTACGCAATTCCAACACGCGTGGAATACCGGTCAACACCTGGCTGCCGACGGAGCCGGCACCGGCAAGCTGCCAGACCGAACTCGTCGTGCGTGCCCGCCGGTCACATAATCGCCATTCATCCAGGTCGCTTTCTTCATGCGGTCGGCGCCCCCGCCGGCGCAGGCAGGGCCTTTCTTCTTCGCGGACATTGCCCCAGAAGGGGAATGCCTCACCCGAGATGCGCGCATTCAGTGACTCGGCGACATCGATCCGGTTGTTCCCGTTGTCGGCCGCATCGTCCAGCAGGTCTGCGAGTTCCTGCCACATATGCCGCCAGGGCAGGCCGCTCATGCCTAATCGTTCCGCTGTTCCTGCCGGGTAGCCGAAAGGGAAGTCAAACCCGACGAGTACACGTGTGCCGTTTTCCGCGAGGGTCGCCAGAAGGCAGGCGATATCGGCCGTCGCCGCACTGCGTGTGTGCGGGTTCTCCCGTCGGACCAGGCGCAATTGTCCATCCTGGCGCTGCAGCAGGGCACACCAGATCGAATCCTTGCCCTTCGATGGTTTGGCTGCCGCGCTCCAGTCGACCATGAGATACGCGTCAAACAGCGTTTTCGTCACTAGACCGGGTCCGTATCCTTTTCCATGCTGCGCGGCCCCATGGGGTGGTCGGCATGGGGGTATGGGTGATGGTGTCCGTGGCTGTGATCATGTCCATGATCGTGGTCATGGCTGTGCCCGTGATCGTGGGGCTGATCGGTACCGCCTGCATTAATGCCCTCGACATGATGGTGGTGGCTTTCCTGCACCAGACCCACCTGATCCTCGAAGCCGAGCACTTGTTCGCGATACTTGCACAGCTGGCAATTCATCGTGTTGCCGCCGCTCAGAATCTCCAGCGCCCGTTCGGCAAAGGTGTCCAGCACAAGCGGGTGATCGTTCAGGTATCCCGCTTTGACGAATTCGATGTCCGGGTGCCGTGCGGCGACCTTGTCCATATAGCCGTATATGCGTTTCACCAGAACGCCGGTGAACAGAAAATACGGAAACACGACGATCCGCTTGAAACCCAGCCGCGTGGCATGTTCAAGCCCCGGTTCGACCAGGGGAAAGGTAACGCCGGAATACACGGTCTCCGCCCAGCCAAGGCCCAGCCCTTCCCACAACATGCGGGTTATCTTGGAAACATTGGAATTGGCGTCCGGATCGGACGCGCCGCGACCAACAACCACCAGCAGCGTCTCTTCTCGCGGGACAGATCCTCCGGCAGAATCCAGGGCTTCCACAATGCGACTGCCGGCGGCATTGATCATCTTTGGATCGATGCCAAGTTCGCGGCCATACAGGATTTCAACGCTGTCATTCTGGGCCTGATAGGTATTCAGTACAGAGGGAATGTCGTTTTTGGCATGGCCGGCGGCGAACAGCATGCCCGGGACGGCAAGGATACGCTTGTTGCCGCGTGCGCGCAGCGCATCCAGCCCGGTACGAATAATCGGCGTGGCAAATTCCAGAAAGCCGTAATCAATATCGTAATCCGGCAGGCGGCTGCGCAGCCCTTCGGCAACAGACTGGAATTCATGCACCGCGGATTCGTCGCGGCTGCCATGGCCGCATACGATAACGCCGGTTTTCTCCGCCATTTTTCTTCCTCTGCTGCTTTTCTGGAAAACGGGCCATATCGTATCAGTCCGGGCCGTGCGGGTCAGGCTAAATCTCGCTATAATTGGCGTATGATTTCGATTCCCGAAACCATCGCCCGCTCTGCCGACCCGCTGGTTGTGTTGGCCATTGCCCTGATTCTCGATCTGGTGGTCGCGGATATGCGCTGGCTGTTTCGTGCTGTTCCGCATCCGGTGGTGGTTTTCGGACGATTAATCGGATTTCTGGATGGCAAACTGAATCGCAGTGGCCGCAGTGCCGCCAATCGGCTGATACGCGGGGTTGTTGTGGTGGTGATTGTCGCCGGGCTGGCGGGGTGTGACCGGCTGGGCATTGTCGGAAGCCGCACGGCGCATTCCCTATGGCTGGGGGCTGGAACTGTTTTTCGTTGTCGTGTTGATCGCGCAACGCAGCCTGTTCGACCATGGCCGGGCCGTGGCGCGCGCGTTGCGGCGCGACGGGCTGGCTGCGGGGCGAGCGGCTGTCGCCCATATTGTCGGCCGGCAGACGGATAAGCTGGATGAGTACGGCGTTGCGCGTGGCGCGATTGAATCGCTGGCGGAGAATTTTGCCGATGGCGTCGTTGCGCCCGCATTCTGGTATGTCCTTCTCGGTCTGCCGGGGCTGTTCGCCTACAAGGCGATCAATACGATGGACAGCATGATCGGGTATAAATCCGACCGGTACCGCGATTTCGGTATGGCGGCGGCGCGTCTTGATGACGTGGTGAATCTCATCCCCGCGCGCCTTTCAGGGATATTCTTCATTCTGGCTGCGGTCATCGCGCCGACCGCCAATCCGGCGCGGGCGCTGCGTGTCATGTGGCGTGATGCGGGGAAACACGATTCGCCGAATGCAGGCTGGCCCGAAGCGGCAGTGGCCGGGGCGCTGAATCTGTCGCTCGGTGGGCCACGGCAGTATCTGGGCGGTGTGTCCAAGGCCGCGTGGCTTGGCGACGGAAATCCCCGCGCCACCAGCCCGGGACATCAACCGCACGCTGATGTTATACGCCGTGGCGGGATTGCTGCACTTCCTGTTCCACGTGTTGCTTGCCGCGATGTGGCTTACCTGATTCCGGCAATCGTCAACAAGCGGTCGATGGCGAGATGTGTTTCCAGATGGTCCGCCAGATTGTCGAGCACCCGTTCAATTTGTGCCTCATACGCCACGCCCGCGACATGTCCGCTACGGATATGGGACAGGAAGGTCGACCGGAAGGTGTCGGATGCGAACAGGCCGTGAATATAGCAGCCCATGACCCGCCCGTCCGGGGAAACCGCGCCATCGTTCCGGCCGTTCAGGTTGATCATCGGCCGTGCCCGGCCCGACCCGGTCGTGCGGCCGATATGCATCTCATATCCCCGCACCGTTTTAACCGGTTGTGGTTTCGATTCCGGTGGTTTCACCCAGGGTCTTGGCGCCTTCCAGAACCGTGTCGATATCCAGCAGGCCCAGTCCCCGACTTTCGCCCGCCGGTCCTTCAATGCCGCCGGGGTCGGCGATGCGCTGTCCCAGCATCTGATAGCCGCCGCATATCCCGACGACGACCCCGCCACGCCGAACATGGGCGTGGATATCGATGTCCCACCCCTCTGCCCGCAGCGCGTCTAGGTCGGCGCGAACGGCCTTGGATCCCGGCAGCAGCACGATATCGCTATCGGCGGGTATGGTTTGGCCCGGCTGCACCATCGTTACAACGACACCCGGCTCCGCACCGAGCGGGTCCAGATCGTCGAAATTTGCGATTCGGCCCAGCCGCGGCACGGCAACCCGGATGACATCCACCGCCCCGGTTTCCGCCGGTTGCTCCAGCGCCATGGCATCTTCCGCCGGCAACTGCCGCGCGGCTTCGAACCAGGGCAGGATACCGAAATTTTCCATTCCCGTGCGTTCCGCGATGATTGCCGGGGCCGGATCGAAAAGGCTGGTGTCGCCGCGGAACTTGTTGATGATATAGCCGTGCAACCGTGCCTGTTCCTGTGGTTCAAGCAGTGCATGCGTGCCGACCAGGCTGGCAATGACTCCGCCCCGGTCGATATCGGCAACCAGCACGACGGGGACGTCGGCGGCTTCGGCAAATCCCATATTGGCAATGTCGCCGGCGCGCAGATTTACCTCGGCGGGGCTGCCCGCGCCTTCAACCAGTACCAGGTCGACACCCGCGCCAAGCCGGTGATAGCTGTCCAGCACTTGCGGCATCAGTTCCGGTTTCAGCCGATGGTAATCGCGCGCCCCGGCCTTGCCGAATACCTTGCCGCGCAACACGATCTGCGCTTCGGTTCCAGCTTGCGGCTTCAGCAATACCGGATTCATGTCGACGGTCGGGGCGATGCCGCACGCCCGCGCCTGCAATGCCTGGGCGCGGCCGATTTCACCGCCATCGGTCGTTACGGCGGCATTGTTCGACATGTTTTGCGGCTTGAATGGTCGTACGACAAGCCCGCGCCGCAGGCAGGCTCGCGCCAGCCCCGCCACCAGCAAGGACTTGCCGACATCGGAACCGGTGCCCTGCAGCATCAATGCGCCGGGCATGCCGGAAGCTCTGTTTGCTACTGGACCGGTTTGGCGCTGACACCTGACATTACTTGGCGTATCCGGTCGGCCTGCGGGTTGTTGAACTTGCCATCCAGCAGGATCGCCTTCGGTGTGGCGGTCGTGTCATTGTAGTATTCGTAATTCATCGCATCGCGGTGCTCGATCACCGCGCCTTCGACCGACCCGCCCAGGAATGCACCCTTGCCGATGGAATAGGTGATGATATCCGCACCGACCGCCGTCGTCGTCGACCCTTCAACGCCGACGCCATAGGGACCGACCGCTGCGCTCAGATCGCCGCCGAGCTTCACCTTGTTATCCAGAATAGAGGTGAGGCCCTTGGCCGTCATGATGATCAGGATGGTTTCAGAAACCTGCCCGCCGGCCTGCAGGCCGAAGCTGGCTGCACCCATTGTGTAGAAGGCCGGGTAGCTCCACTGGTTGCCGCCGCCCTTGGCCATCAGCACGCCGGTGCCGCCTTCGCCGCCGATAATAAAGGCGCCCTTGATCAGGGCCGGGATGACGAAAACGCCGCGTGCCTCGCGCAGATATTTTCGGACGTGATCCTTGATGTCGTCGCGCGCGGACATCTTCTCGATCGTGATGACCGATTTGTCGATCAGTTCCTGTTGTTCGGACAGCGCCCGCGCCGGGCTGCTCAGGGCAAGAGACCCGGCCATCAGTGCCGTAAAGAAAAGTGCCGTAATGCGTGTCATGTTCTGATTCCCGTCGCGGTTTGGGGCTGTGAAATACTGTTTCTAGAATTCGATTCCGACCTGGGCTTTTACGCCGCTGCGGAACGGATGTTTCACCTGTGTCATTTCCGTCACCAGATCCGCGATTTCGATTAACTCGTCCTTGGCGTTGCGTCCGGTGACGACGACATGGAGGTCTTTCGGTTTGCTGGCCAGTGTTTCGACTACTTCATCTAGGGGAAGGTAATCATAACGCAATACTATATTTAGTTCATCGAGAATTATCATCCGATACGACGAATCCGCCATCAGCGCTTTCGCGTAATCCCAGGCGGCGCGCGCCGCGGCGATATCGCGCTGCCGGTCCTGCGTGTCCCAGGTAAATCCCTCGCCCATGGCCTTGATGGTGCAGAGGTCCGGAAATTTATCCAGCACGACGCGTTCGCCGGTTTCCCAGACACCCTTCACGAACTGGACGATGCCGACCTTCATCCCGTTGCCGATGGACCGGGTCGCCAGCCCCATGGCGGCAGTCGATTTGCCCTTGCCCTTGCCGGTATGGACGATCAGCAGGCCCTTCTCGATCGTTTTTGTCGCCAGCATCCTGTCGCGCGCCGCCTTTTTATTGGCCATTTTTTCGGCATGCCGCGCATCGGCCTCGGCTTCGGTCATATCCCCGGTTTTCATTCGTACCCCATCTTTCGCTGTGCTGGCTCAATCGTCATCATATACGGCAATTTTGTGCAGATTGTGGCGGCCGCGTCAGGGTCGCGTCTATAACGTTTCAGTTGTCATATATATACATTGATTGGCATTGATGGTTTCAGGTCTGACAAATCGATGCTGCGCCTCGCCTTCCCCAAGGCTTAAATGGGAATAAAGGGCTAATTTTCAATGGGCTGTGAGATATAATCAAGCTCACGTAACGTCATGGGCCTTTTCCAGCAACAATGAAAAACCGGGAATTTTCCCAATATCCCTATCTGGGGATAGGTTGATACCTGCCGGACCGCCATAACCCCTGTGTATTGCAGATAAAGATATTTGAGGGGAATACCTGGATGCTGTTAGGCAAACATGAGGATCAATACGCGGTTGCGGCACCAACCGGGACGGCTTTACCGACGGTACTGGTTGTGGACGACGATCCCGCAATTGCGGATGGAATGCAACCGAATTTTACGGGGGCATGCGGAACTCCTTTGCGCGTCCAGTGGTGATGGCGGCCGCAAAATTGCCAACAGCCGGCACGACATCGAACTTCTCATTCTCGACCTGACAATGCCCGAGTATGATGCGGTGGAATTTCTGGCAGACCTTAAAGAAGATGGGGTCTTTCTGCCCATCGTCTTGATGAGCGGCCATAGTGCGAGTTTGCTGGACGTCGTGAAACGACTGGCTATGGCGCACGGTTTTACGATTCTCGATTCCATGGCAAAGCCTTTTCAGACCTCCAGGCTGATAAATATCCTGGAAACCCTGCCGGGCAGAGGGAACTGATTTGGGGTCTGTGTTTTTGCAGGCTCCGAATACATGGAGGCGCAATTAAATGCCGCCTTATGACACGGGCGGCGTCGTAACGCGGATAGGCTGTTTTATCCGCTGAATCTTGGCGATCAATATAAGCCTGCTGATATGTAAATCGGACAGCACCGTCTTTTTCGCGAGCAGTAATTTCCCGTCCTCGTACAACAGGTCATCCTGAAGTTCCTGGCCCGGCCGCAGCATGTTGATCGACACTTCGTCCATCATTTGGTCAGGGCCTGCAACCGTGACCTCTTGAAGGACCGTTCGCATTGCCGTCAGAATCTCAGGATCAAACGCGCCTTCCCGTGCTTCCAGACTATTAATCGTTTCCGGTCCCACGACGGACCTTTGCGCCAGGCGCGCGATTTCTTTCAGGACCTTCAGCGCCCGCCCGGCGAACGGGATGTCCGTGCCCGCGGGACCGTCTTCGGGAAAGCCGCTGCCGTCAAAATTCCGGTCCTGATAAAGAATGGCATCCGCGACAGAAGACAGGCGGGGATTATTTGAAATCAGGCTTTTCCCCACTTCGGGAACCCGCTTGATGATCTCGTGTTCATCTTCGCTAAGTTCTTCGCCATCACTCTGTTTGAGCAAAAGTTCCGATGGCACGGATATCTGGCCGATGGAACACAGCATACAGGCGAAATCAATTTCCCAGGGTCTTGGCGCCTTCATGATTCTGGCCAGCACGCGACCCCATTTCCGCATATTCGCGATATCCCGGGTCATATGCGGGTCGAGGAACGACATCATGTCCGAAAGCAGTTTCAGGCTTCCGGCGAGCGTGTGTTCAAGAAGTTCCTTTTCCGCCGTCTGCAATCGATACTGTTTGATGCCGGCGGTGATGCCTTCGATAAGATCTTCCGCGGCGCATGGCTTGGTAAAAAACCGGAAGATGCTGCCCGAATTGATCGCGTCCGCCGCGGTGTTCTGGTCGGCATTTCCCGTCAGCATCATACGAACGGTTTCCGGTGCCCGTTCCTTGAACGCACCCAGCAGCTCCACCCCGGTCATTTCCGGCATACGCATATCGCTGACGATTACGGCGAAGGGTCCTTTTTCGGTCAATGCCTCCAGCGCCTGGGCACCGCCAACGGCGATCGTGACCTCGAAATGCTCACGCAATTGCCGTCTGATACCTGACAACAGGTTTTTATCATCGTCGACAATCAGGATTTTCTCGAGGTTCGCCATGGCTTCAGCCTTCCGGGAACATGTTGGAAAATGCCGTTTTCCAGACTTCGAGCCTGTCGAGTTTTTCAAAGGCTTCAAGATGCGCTGTATCCAGTGTTGCGCAGATCATTTTATCCGCTGCAGATCCGTCATCCTTCATGGTCAGGAATTGTGCGACGTGAATGGCGGACGTGGCGTCGAAGCCGGTACTTTTTGCGAGGCTGTGGTGATTTGAAATGGGGTCGATGATATGAAATCCGAAGCCCCAAAGACCAAGCAGATACGCCCCTAGTTCCGCGTGTGTTGCGCCTATGATTTCCCGTTCCGCTGTTTCGATCGGGATACCTTCGGCACCGGCCCTTCTGCATGGCTGCCTCGTATTCCTTCCGGAAATTTGTGTAGAGAACCAATGTACCGATATGCGCCAGCATCCCCGCGCACAGCGCGCTTTCGACTTCGGGTTTTTCCTGTCCTTCCAGGCTGGCGATTTCCCGCGACAAGGCGCCGATTTCCAGCGACCGCTTGACCAGGGCTTCGATGAAGGGAACGAGGGACGGGTCACCGGAAAATTCGTGAAAGAAGTTGGCGACGGCAACAAGGCTGCGAATTGTATCGAAGCCCAGAAACTGAACTGCCTGCCGGCAATTGGTGACCGTTGTCGGCAATGAGAAATACGCCGAATTGGTAAGCTTTAATGTTTGCGCAGCGAGGCTGATATCAC
>CALSRA010000021.1 GCA_943788635.1 uncultured Alphaproteobacteria bacterium
CAAGCGGTGCCGGTTTCTTCGACTACGTCATCACCGACGATATTGTGACGCCGCCGGATCATGCCGCGTTCTACAGCGAGGCGCTCGCCGTGATGCCGCATTGTTATCAGATCAACAATGACCAGCAGGAAATTTCCGAAGATTACACGGTCGGATGCCGGGTTACCGGAAGACTCAATCGTTTTTGCGTAATTCAACAATACCTACAAGCTCGAGCCGGTCATGTTTGCCACCTGGATGGATATCCTGAAGGCGGTTCCGGACTCCGTGCTGTGGCTGTTGGTCAACAATCCGCGCGCGGCTGAAAACCTGCGCCGGGAGGCAGGGCGGCCGGTTGTGGATCCCGACCGACTGATCTTTGCCGACATGATGCCGAAACCGATGCATCTGAAGCGTATGGCATTGGCGGATCTGGTGCTGGATACACGGATCTATAACGGTCATACGACGACCAGCGATGCGCTTGGGCCGGGGTGCCGGTACTGGCGCTGCGGGGAACGCATTTCGCATCACGCGTTTCCGCCAGTATCCTGACGGCATTTAGCCTGCCGGAACTGGTTGTGGAAACGCTGGACGACTACCGGGAAATCGCGCTGGTGTTGGCGGCCCGTCGGGAGCGTTTGGCCGAACTGAAACAGAAAACGGCGAATCTTGGCAAGGATACGCTGTTATTCGATACCGGACTCTTCGCCCAGCAACTGGAACGCGGCTACGCTGAAATGTGGCGCCGCTACAAGGCAGGGGAGCCTGTCGGCAACTTGCGCATTGCCGACCTTTAGGAAGGCTTACCCGCAGGCGGTAACCGCGCGACCCAACCATCACGCCGATCAGATGCGCGCGATATTCTGCGCTGGCGTGAATATCGGTGTTCAGATTGCTGTCTGATACCGTGATCCCGGAAATGGCGTCGGGCGAAAAATTCGCGCTCAGTGCGGCTTCCATTTCCGGTACCCGGAACACACCCTCCTGGCCTGCGCCGGTAATGGCGACACGCACACCGCCGCCTGTTTTGGCGACGAAGGCACCGACCAGCGAAAAGCGGCTCGCGGGCTGGGCGAACTTCTGGTAGTTCGCCGCCTGCGGTACCGGAAATTTCACGGCGGTGATGATTTCGGTTTCTTCCAGCGCGGTTTCGAACAGGCCGAGGAAGAAATCATCCGCAGTGATTTCCCGGGAATCCGTCACGATCGTCGCACCGAGGCCAAGCAAGGCGCCGGGATAATCTGCCGCCGGGTCGTTATTGGCGATCGAACCGCCGATGGTGCCGCAATGGCGGACCTGCGGGTCGCCGATCATGCCCGCCAGTTCGGCCAGGGCCGGGATCGCGGATTTCACCGCGTCCGATTCCGTGACCTCTGCATGCGAGGTTGTTGCGCCGACGGTAATCGTGCCGCCTTCGGATTTGATGCCGCGTAACTCAGCGATACCCGACAGGTCGATCAGGTCGGATGGGCGTGCCAGACGCTGCTTCAGTGTCGGAATGAGCGTATGCCCGCCCGCCAGAAGCTTTCCGTCCTCTGCACTCTTCAACGCGGTGATAGCGTCTGCAAGCGATGCGGGGCGCTGATATTCGAAATCGTACATTGCTGCATTCCTTCCTTACGCGGCCGCTTTGGCGGCGCGGATCGATTGCCAGATTTTATGTGCTGTTGCCGGCATCGCTATGTCATGAACCCCGAGGTCCCATAGCGCGTCGACGACGGCATTGATGGTTGCTGCCGGTGCGGCAATGGCGCCGGCTTCGCCGCACCCCTTGACGCCAAGCGGATTGGACGGCGAGGGCACGGACGTATAGCCAATGTCGACAGACGGCGTGTTGTCTGCCCGCGGCATGCTGTAATCCATGAACGAGCCGGTAATGAGCTGGCCGTTTTCGTCATAGTTGCAGCCTTCATGCAGCGCCTGGCCAACGCCATGCGCAACCCCGCCCTGTACCTGACCGGCGACAATCATCGGATTGATGACCGTACCGAAATCGTCGACCGCCGTGTAATTGACGATTTCGACGGCGCCGGTATCCGGGTCGATCTCGACCTCGCAGATATGCGTGCCGGCCGGAAACGAGAAATTCAGCGGATCGTAGACTGCCGTTTCGTTCAGGCCCGGTTCCAGCCCTTCGGGATAGTTGTGCGGAACATAGGCTGCAAAGGCGACCTCGCCGATGTTCATTGCCTTGTCCGTGCCCGCGACCGTGAAGTTGCCGTTGGCAAATTCGATGTCATCTTCGGACGCTTCAAGGATATGGGCGGCAATCTTGCGGCCTTTCTCAATGATCTTGTCCGCTGCCTTGACCAGTGCAGAACCGCCGACCGCGGCCGAACGCGAACCGTAGGTGCCCATACCGAACATCACCTTGTCGGTATCGCCGTGGACGACATCGATATTCTCGAACGGGACGCCGAGCCGCTCCGATATGATCTGTGCAAAGGTCGTCTCGTGCCCCTGACCGTGGCTGTGTGATCCAGTGAACACCGTCACATTGCCGGTCGGGTTGAAGCGAATCTGTCCGGCTTCCCACAAGCCGACGCCGGCGCCGAGCGACCCGACGGCCGCCGATGGCGCAATGCCACAGGCCTCGATATAGGCGGAGAACCCGATACCGCGCAGCTTGCCGCGCGATTGCGCTTCGGCCTTGCGGGCGGCGAAACCTGTGTGGTCGGCAATCCGCATCGCCTCATCCAGGGAAGCACCGTAATTGCCGCAGTCATATTGCATGATGACGGGCGTCTGATAGGGGTAGGCGTCCGCGGCAACCATGTTGCGGCGACGCAGCTCCGATGGCGCGACGCCGGTTTCCTTTGCCGCCGTTTCGACCAGTCGTTCGATGACATAGGTCGCCTCGGGACGGCCCGCACCGCGCAGCGCATCCACCGGCGTGGTGTTGGTGAACACCGCCTGAACGTCGCAATAGATCGCAGGCGTCGTGTACTGGCCTGCCAGCAGCGTTGCATACAGATAGCTGGGTACGCAGGTTGCGAAGGTCGACAGATACGCGCCCATATTGGCAATCGTATTAACGCGCAAACCCAGGAACTTACCGTCCGCATCCATTGCCAGTTCGGCATGGGTCACATGATCGCGGCCATGCGCGTCGGTCTGAAATGCTTCGGAGCGCGATGCTGTCCATTTGACGGGGCGGCGTACCTTGCGTGCGGCCCACAGGCAGACGGTTTCTTCGGCATAAATGAAAATTTTTGAGCCGAAACCGCCGCCGACATCGGGCGCGATGACCCGCAGCTTGTGTTCCGGTGCGATACCGTTGAAGGCCGACAGGACCAACCGTGCAACATGTGGGTTCTGGCTGGTCGTATACAGTGTCAGGTTTTCCGAGCCAGCATCATATTCGCCGATCGCCGCGCGGGGTTCGATTGCGTTCGGCACCAGCCGGTTGTTCACGATATCGATGCTGGTGACATGGGCAGCATTGCTGAACGCGGCTTCCGTCGCTGCCTTGTCGCCGAGCTCCCAGTCGTAGCAAAGATTGTTCGGTACATCCGCATGAACCAGGGGACTGGACGCATCCATTGCGTTCTTGGGCAAAACGACGGCCGGCAATTCCTCATAATCGACGGAGACCAGTTCGGCGCCGTCGCGAGCCTGTTCCAGCGTTTCGGCGATGACGACAGCAAGCTGGTCGCCCACATGGCGAACTTCGTCGGTCGCCAGCGCCGGATGTGCCGGGGCTTTATGGGGTTCGCCGTTCTTGTCGGTGATGCCCCAACCGCAGATCAGGGGGCCAACGCCATCGGCTTCCAGGTCTTTGCCGGTAAAGATACCGATGACACCAGGAGCCGACGCGGCACTGCTGGTGTCGATGCCCCTGATTTTGGCGTGGGCGTGTGGTGAACGAACGAAACATGCAAAGGTCTGCCGGGGGCGGACCATATCATCCAGGTAATGACCGTTACCGGTTAGAAAGCGGTAGTCTTCCTTGCGGCGCACCGAAGCGCCCATGCCGTGTTCGCTCATGGTTCATCCCCTCATCGCTTCCGCGCCGGCTTTGATAGCCTTCACGATATTGTGGTAGCCCGTGCAACGGCAGAGATTTCCCTCAAGCCAATCGCGGATTTCCTGTTCGGAGGGAGATGGATTTTCCTTCACCAGATCGACCGCGCTCATCACCATGCCGGGGGTGCAAAATCCACACTGCAGCCCGTGATGTTCACGAAACGCCGCCTGCATCGGGTGCAGTTCGTCGCCATTGGCGAGGCCTTCGATTGTTTTGATATCAGCGCCATCCGCCTGGACGGCCAACGTCGTGCAGCTCTTCTTTGAGGTGCCGTTGATATGCACCACACAGGCACCGCACTGGCTGGTATCGCAGCCAACATGCGTCCCGGTGAGCCCGAGGTGTTCGCGGATGAATTGGACGAGCAAGGTCCGGCCTTCGACATTACCGGAAACAGCCTCACCATTCACCGTCATGGAAACGGAGACCGACATTCTTTCCCTCCCTGGCAGAACCGCACAAATGCTTTGTGCGCGTGAAACATGACGGATGCCATCCGTAAAGCCTCACTGCACATCTCTTGGTTGGGAGTGTGAAGTCGCGCGCCGGTCAGGTCAAGAATATTGCCGGGTAATCAGTCGAAACCGACAACGATGTATTTGAATATCGCAAACATGATGAGAAGGACCAGCAGGATGCCGCTGAACCAGGTCATCGGGCTGTACCCTTTCCAGCGCGTTCCATACGGGTCGGCGCGTGGTGCTTCTGGCTCAACCGGTGTCGTCACGGCTTCGGTGACGGCTGGTTCTTCGACGGGTTCGGGTTCGGCGCTGCCCACGATCTCGGCAAACTTGCCGAAGAATTCGCCAGACATTTTCTTCGATGTCGCGTCGATCAGCCGTGCGCCGATCTGCGCCAGTTTACCGCCAACCATCGCATCGACCGTGTAGCGAAGCAGTGTCCCGCCGTCTTTTTCTTCCAGCGCGACCTTGGCGCCGCCTTTCGCAAAGCCGGCCGCACCGCCCTTGCCCTCGCCAGAGATCGTGTAGCCGTTCGGCGGATCAATATCGGACAGGGTGACGGCACCCTGGAACTTTGCTTTTACCGGGCCGACTTTGGCGGTCACCGTCGCCTCGAACGAGGTGTCGGAGGTCTTCTCCAGCGAATCGCAGCCGGGAATGCACTGCTTCAGGATCTCGGGATCGTTGAGTGCATCCCACACGGCCTGCCGGGACGCCGGTATTTGATACTCGCCTGACAATTCCATTGGATTTGTGTCCTGTTAACACTTCGAATACTTCGCATGGTTAGTAGGATATAATATCCTTGGTGGCAATCGAAGCGAGGGCGAGGCAAAGGAAGGCGATGGCGGCACCGGCAACCAGTTCCATATTCGACGTTGCGCACTGGTTCGTGGAACGGGCGCGATTCGAGGACAGCTATCTTCAGGCCCAGAAACTGCAGCGCCTGTTATGGCTGGCCCAGGGCCATTACGCGGCCACGTATCACGGCCGGAAACTGATGCCTGCGACATTCGTGGCGACGGCCATCGGACCGCAGGAACCGAATATATACCGGGCATATGAACTGGGGCGGCCGGAACTGCCGGATATCGAACCCGCGCCCGAGATCGTTGATTTCCTCGACCGGCTATGGGGTCGCTTTGGCCATCATTCGACTGATCATCTGAACAAGCTGGTGCGCGCGCACTTGATTTACACCGAAGCGCTGGAGAAAGGCGAAGGCGAAGAAATTTCGTTCTCCAGGATCGCCCAATATTTCAAGGAACAGCGCGAAGCCAAGCCGGAGCCCGTTGTTCGCGGCGAGGATGGCCGTGAATGGAAGAAATGGTCGCCGCGTGCTGTGAAGTAGCATGCCGGGTTGTCAGGGTTTCTTGTGACCTGAAAACCGTTGCTTCAGTTCGGCGCAGTAATCCCGGTTATTCGCGCGCGGTGTGAACCAGACGAAATCGAACGGCAGGGTCTCAGCGCTGAAATTACCCGCATAGTCAGCCGGGTCAGTGCTTGAATCGTCGACCTCAATAAACACAACAGTGATTATTCCCGCATTCGGCGCGAGGCGCGCGGCGGTCTGTGGTGCGCCAATGTCGCGTCGCGCGTGGCCGCCACCGGCGATCAGGATCGCCGAATCGGTTTCCGCACGGGCATAGGCCTGGATCATATTATCGGCAAGGACGGCATCCTTGACCCGTTGCACGGTGACCATCGGGCCAAGTGCGCTTCGGGGCATCAGGCCGCAATGGCCCTTGGTGACGATCTCAAGCATGGTGTTTCCATAATCTGCCTGCATCGTCTCATCCAGATGAAGGCGCTGCTGCCGTGCTGCCGGCAGGGCCGACAAGCCTTTCCTGCCGACATTACGGACCTGACCGCGTGGCAGGTTTCCTGCGATGAGCGGCGCGTCGTGACGCAACGCGGTATCGGCGATGGGCTGGTATTCCGACCAGTCGGGCCATCCGGACTTTTCCCATGAAAGGGCGGCGCCGAGACCAGATGCATCTTTCGGGTATTTGGCGCGGTGGCTGTCGATAACGTCCTGTCGTTCCTCGCCGATCATTTCGAAGACGACAGCGGGCCGCCGGCCACTGGCGGCGAATTTGTCTGTCAGCCATGCCTGCAGCAGATGATGATCGGCGTTGTCATGCTTTTCGCCGAGGAAAACCAGATCCGATTCTACAACGGACTGGAGGAGTGTTTCCTCGGTGACGAAAGCGGCCTGTTCCGGCGACCAGATTTTCCCGACCAGCGGGTGATCCTGCGACAGCGTCGATTTCCAGACCTGCGGGTAGACTGACTGGCTTTCCTGCGTTTGCGGGGCTGTGCAGGCGGCGCAGGCGATTATCAGCGAAATGGCGACAGAGGAAAATTTAAGCATGGGTCTGATATGGTATTTCATGTTCAAAACGCCAACCGGACATTTTTTTTGTCAGTAGAGGTTTGCCAGCGTGAGCGGTTTTGTCATACTGCGACCAAGCAAGGTTGCCGCAGGTTTAATTTGCGGCGCCGGACAGGGACGGTTTGGGGTAGAATAGTTGGTTCACGCTATATCGCTGGGTATGACGCTGTTCGCGACGTGGTTGCTGCTGTCCGGCATTTATATCCCGTTTATTATCGGTCTTGGCGTTCTGTCCTGCGTTATCTGCGTATTCGTGGCCTATCGGATGGATGTCATTGATCACGAATCGATGCCGATTCATCTGTCGCGGCGGTATCCGGGATACTTGCTGTGGCTGATAAAGGAAATCATCCTTTCCAATTTCGAAGTGACCAAGTGCATCCTGGCGCGGCGCATGCCAATTCAGCCGCAGCTGTTCCGCACGAAGGTGACCCAGTCGAATGAGCTTGGGATGGTTATCTATGCGAACTCGATCACGCTCACACCGGGAACCTTCACCGTGGATATCGATGGGGACGAATTTCTGGTCCACGCGCTGACCGACGGGACCGCGGCCGGTGTCATGAGTGGTGAAATGGATGGCCGGGTAACGGCCCTGGAGCCACGCACATGATGTTTGCCGCTGCCACCGCAGCCTTGGTTGTCGCCATGCTGCTGGCCCTTGTTCGGGCGTTGATGGGGCCGACCGTCTATGACCGGGTTCTGGCGGTCAACGCGTTCGGCACCAAGACAATGCTGATGATCGCGGTGTTGGGTTTCCTGATGGGACGGCCCGATTTCATGGATATCGCGCTGCTGTACGCGCTGATCAATTTCATTGGCACAATCGCGGTGCTGAAGTTCTTCCGCTATGGCGATCTGGCGCGACCGGGTGGCCGGGCCGCCCCCACAGATAGCGAGGGAGAGAGCTGATGGACATGCTGCTCGATATCCTGAGCTGGGCGCTGCTTGCCGGGGGCTCGTTCTTTATCATTGTGGGCAATATCGGGTTGGTCCGGATGCCTGACCTGTTTACCCGCATGCATGCCGCCAGCCTGGTTGATACGCTGGGCGCCGGGCTGTTCATTGCCGCGTTAATGATCCAGGGCGGTTTGACGCTGATTAGCGTCAAACTTCTGATGATGCTCGTGTTTGTGTTTTTCGCCAGTCCGACGGCTTCTTATGCTTTGGCCAACGCCGCGTTGTCGCAGGGCGTGAAGCCGGAGGCTTTGAAAACCGCAGACGGCGAGAAGGGAGGCGAGTCATCGAACCCGTAGTCGATATCGTCGTACTCAGCTTCATGGTGCTGACCGTGTTTCTGATCGTCAAGCTGCATAACCTGTTCGCTGTCGTCATGATCAGCGGCATATACAGCCTGCTTGCGGCAACCTTTTTCGTCGTCGTCGATGCGGTTGACGTCGCATTTACAGAAGCCGCTGTCGGCGCGGGTGTTTCGACGGTCTTGATGCTGGGTGCGCTGTCACTGACGACCCGCACTGAAAAGACCGGCACGCGCAAGCCGTTTGTACCGCTGGTTGTGGTGCTTCTGACCGGCGGGGCGCTGGTATACGGAACGCTGGATATGCCAGTCTATGGTGACCCTAATGCGCCGATACACCAGCATGTTGCGCCGGTCTATCTGGAAGAGGGCATCAAGGAAACAGGCGTTCCCAACGTCGTGACTGTCGTGTTGGCCAGCTATCGCAGTTACGACACGATGGGCGAGGTCACCGTTATCTTTACTGCCGGAATTGCCGTCATGGCCTTGCTGGCGGTTGGGGCCGGCGGTCGCCGCCGCCGGAAAGACGGAGAGGACAAGGCATGAGCCATCATCTCGTCGTTCGCGTTGTGTCGAAACTGCTGATCCCCTACATCCTGCTGTTTGGCCTTTATGTGCAGTTTCATGGTGATTTCGGCCCCGGTGGCGGATTTCAGGCCGGTGTGATCTTCGCGTCCGCCTTTATTCTCTATGCGCTGGTTCACGGGTTGAACAACGCCCGCAAGGTGCTGCCGGATCACTGGGTGCGCATCGGTGTCGCGCTTGGCCTGATAATCTATGCGGGGACCGGCGTTATCTCGTTATTCCTCGGGCGCAATTTCCTGGACTACGACGTGCTTAGCCAAAATCCCGTCAGTGGGCAGCATTTGGGCATTTTTGCGGTGGAGTTTGGCGTCGGCCTCACCGTCGCTTCGGTCATGGTGGCGATTTTCTTCGCGTTCGCCGGGCGCGGCCACAAGATCGATGAGATGGAGGGCTGAGCCGCGATGGAATGGCCGGGCCTCTATAACTACTGGATCGCCATCTTTCTGATGATGGCGGGGCTGTATATCGTCATTGCGCAACAGAACCTGATCAAGAAGATGGTCGGGCTGAGCGTATTCCAGGCCTCTGTTTTTATCCTGTACATCACGATGGGAAAGGTCACGGGCGGTACCGCGCCGATCATCATTCCCGGCGATGATGTCCTCTATTCCAACCCGCTGCCTCACGTGTTGATCCTGACGGCCATTGTCGTCGGCGTCGCGACTCTGGCACTGGGATTGGCGATCATTGTCAGAATTTACGAAGCCTACGGCTCCATAGAAGAAGACGACATCGAAAAAGAGGAAGAAAACGCCCGATGATGTCGCATCTTCCCGCATTGCAGGTTGTCGTGCCGCTGCTGTCTGCGCCGATTTGCGTCCTGTTGGGGCGTGGCCGCTTCGCCTATGGCTTTACGCTGGCGATAAGCTGGGTCGCGTTCGTGATTTCCGGGTTGCTGCTGCAGGCCGTTGTCCAAGGCGGTGCCATCAGTTACCAGCTCGGCGGCTGGGCGCCGCCCTGGGGCATCGAGCTCCGGGTCGATCTGGTCAATGCCTATGTCCTGCTGATTGTGTCGGCCATCGGCGCGTTGGTGATGACCTATGCGAAGCCGAGTGTGGATCGCGAAATCGGGGCTGAACAGGAATACCTTTTCTATACGGGTTATCTTCTGTGCCTGGCCGGATTGCTCGGCGTGACGATTACCGGCGATGCCTTCAACATCTTTGTGTTCTTCGAGGTGTCGTCGCTGGCGTCCTATATGCTGATAAGTTTGGGACCGAACCGGCGGGCCCTGACGGCATCCTTCAATTACCTCATCTTTGGCACGATCGGGGCGACCTTCTTCCTGATCGGCGTCGGGTTGCTGTACCAGATGACCGGTACGCTCAATATCGCCGACCTGGCGGAGCGGGTGGCGCCGTTGACCGGGACCCGGACCGTGCAGGCCGCCTTTGTCTTTATGGTGGTGGGGCTGGCGTTGAAGGCAGCACTGTTCCCGCTGCACGCCTGGCTGCCGAATTCCTATGCCTACGCGCCGTCGGTCGTGACGATCTTCCTGGCTGCGACGGCGACGAAGGTGTCGATTTATGTCCTGATACGGACCATCTTCACGATTTTCGGTGTCGAATTCTCCTTTGGCACCATGTCGCTGGGGCCGCTGCTATTCATTCTGGCGATTGCCGCGATGCTGTTGGGCTCGACGGTTGCGATCTTCCAGGACGATATCAAGCGCATGCTGGCCTGGTCGAGCGTCGCCCAGATCGGCTACATGGTTCTGGGGCTGGCATTTGCCACGGTAAACGGCGTCGCCGGTGGCATCCTGCATCTTTTCAACCATGCACTGATCAAGGCAGCACTGTTCATGGCGATGGGCTGTGTGTTCTATCGCATGGGGTCGGTACGGATCGAGGCCATGGCCGGAATCGGCAAGCGCATGCCCTGGACGACAGCCGCATTCGTCGCCGGAGGGCTGGCGCTGATCGGCGTGCCGCTGACGACCGGCTTTGTGTCCAAGTGGTATTTGCTGCTGGCATCCGTCGAAAGCGGCATGTGGTGGATCGCGCTGTTTATCCTGATCTCGTCGCTGCTGGCGATCATCTATGTCTGGCGGGTCGTCGAGGCCGCGTATTTCATGCCGTCGCCAGACGGTGCGCCTGAAGGCGAGGCGCCGCTGCTGATGCTGATACCGACCTGGGTTCTGATTATCGCGAATGTGTATTTCGGCATGGATACGCGCGTCAGTGTCGGCGTCGCGGTTGATGCTGCCAAGGCATTGCTGGGAGGCGGGTCGTGAGTTTCGAAAGTCTGATCCTTCTGGCCCTTGCGATTCCGCTGGTCGGAACCGTCCTTATCCTGATGTCGGAGGGGCGTCCGAACCAGCGCGAGGCCGTTACCCTGACGACGGCGGTTTCACTCTTTGTCGTCGTGCTGCAACTGTTACCGGAAGTCTATGCCGGTGGCCGCCCCGGCATTACGCTGTTCGAGATCCTGCCGGGACTGGAAGTCCGCTTCGAAATAGAACCGCTTGGCATGATGTTCGCCTGCATTGCCTCGGGGCTGTGGATCATCAATTCGATCTACTCCATCGGCTATATGCGGTCGCATCACGAGAAAAAGCAGACACGGTTCTATGCCTGTTTTGCCATCGCGATCTTTGGTGCGCTGGGTGTCGCGACCGCTGGCAACATGCTGACGCTGTTCATTTTCTATGAAATCCTGACCATTTCGACCTATCCGCTGGTGACCCATTCGGAAACGACCGAGGCAAAACGGTCCGGGCGGATTTATCTGGGTATTTTGCTGGGCACGTCGATCGGGTTGCAACTCGTCGCCATCGTCTGGACGTGGTTTGCGACCGGGACGCTGGATTTCCGCGAAGGCGGCATTCTGGACGGACATCTTGAAGGTGCGCTGGTCGGGTTGTTGCTGCTGCTTTACATGTACGGGATCGGCAAGGCGGCATTGATGCCGATGCATCGCTGGCTGCCGGAAGCCATGGTGGCGCCGACCCCGGTCAGCGCCCTGCTGCATGCGGTCGCGGTTGTGAAGGCCGGCGTGTTCACGGTGCTGAAAGTCATCATCTACATCTTTGGCGCCGATTTTCTGCGCGAAAGCGGCACGGGCGACTGGTTGATGTATATCGCCGGGGGGACGGTGCTGTTGGCGTCGTTCATCGCCATGACCAAGAATAATCTGAAGGCACGGCTCGCCTATTCTACGGTCAGCCAGCTTTCCTACATCGTCCTGGGGGCGGCATTGTTGTCGCCGCACAGTATTGTCGGTGGGGCAATGCATATTGCGATGCACGCGCTGGGCAAGATCACGCTGTTTTTCTGCGCGGGCGCCATTTATGTCGCCGCCGGCAAGACCGAGATCAGCGATATGAAAGGCATCGGCCGGGTGATGCCGGTGACCCTGTTCGCCTTCATGATCGGCGCACTAAGTGTGATCGGGCTGCCACCGATGGGCGGTGCGTGGAGCAAGTATTATCTGGCGCTCGGCGCCGTGGATGCCGGTGAACTCGTCTTCGTTGGCGTGCTGATGCTCTCGTCGCTGCTGAACGTGGCCTATCTGTTGCCGATTGTCGGGCGTGGTTTCTTCTGTCGCCCGGATGGCGCCGGGGACGAAGCGGTGGCGATCAAGGAGGCACCGGTTTTCTGCCTGATTGCGTTGTGTACGACGGCGATGGGCTGTATCGCGTTGTTTTTCTTTGCCGATACCTTATACACCCTGTTGCGTCCGATAGGGGGAGGCTGATCGCATGAGCGAGCGAAAGAAACCCTGGGTCGAACGGACCAGTCGCACCGAAAAGGCGTTCTCGATTCTGGCACTTTTCTGCATGCTTCTGTTCGTTGCCGATATTGTTCCGGTTTATGAAAAGCATCCGCATTTCGCGATTGAATACTGGTATGGCGGGTACGCCCTGATGGGGGCTGGCTTTGTCGTGGTCCTGATCTTTGCGGCGTTGGGCTGGCGGCAGCTTGTGAAGCGTAAAGAAGATTACTATGACGATTGATCAGCTGCCTCCCGGATTAATCCTGATCCTCGGCGCGGTCCTCGTGCCGTTTCTGCGCGGTAACGTGCGGGCAATCTACATGCTGTTGCTGCCGGCGCTGTGTGGCTGGCAGGTCTGGCACCTGACACCGGGTGAGTACGGTGTCGTGTCGTTGTTTGACTATACGCTCGTCGCGTTGCGGGTCGATAAGCTGAGCCTTGTATTCGCTTACGTATTCACCCTGGCGGCTTTCCTGGCCGTGATATATTCGCTGCATGTTCGGGATGTCGTGCAGCAGGTGGCCGGACTGGGCTACGCGGGGGCCGCGATCTGCGCGGTGTTCGCGGGGGATCTGATCACCCTGTTCGTGTTCTGGGAGCTGACGGCCATTACGTCGGTCTTTCTGGTCTGGGCGACCCGGACCGAGCGGTCGTTCCGCTCCGGTATGCGGTATCTGGTCGTCCAGGTCGGCTCCGGTGTGCTGTTGCTGTCGGGAGCGCTGGTTATCGTCAATCAGACGGGCAGCCTGACATTCGGCCATATCGGAATCGATAGCATCGGTGGTCAGTTGATCCTGTTGAGTTTCGGGATCAAGGCGGCATTTCCGCTGCTGAACAACTGGCTGCAGGACGCCTATCCGGAAGCGACGGTGACGGGAACCGTGTTCCTCAGCGCCTTTACGACCAAGCTTGCGATCTACGCGCTGGCACGGGGCTTCGCTGGAACCGATATGCTGATCTGGATTGGCGCGATCATGGCGGTGTTCCCTCTGTTTTACGCGGCGATTGAAAACGATCTGCGTCGTGCGCTGGCCTATATCCTGAACCACCAACTGGGCTTCATGGTTGTCGGTGTCGGCATTGGCACCGAACTGGCGCTGAACGGCGTCGCAGCCCATGCCTTTGCCCATGTCCTGTATGAAGGCATGATGTTCATGGTGCTCGGTGCGGTGCTGTACCGGGCGGGAACGGCCCAGGGTTCCGTGCTTGGCGGACTTTACAAGTCCATGCCGTGGACGACGGTATTCTGGATTGTCGGCGCGGCGTCGATTGCCGGGGTTCCGCTGTTTATCGGTTTTACCACCAAGTCCATGATCCTGACGGCGGCATCGCTGGAAGGGCACTGGATTGCCTGGACGGCGCTGGTGTTTGCCTCGGTCGGCGTGTTCTTCCTCGCCGGGATCAAGATCCCCTATACGGCCTTTTTCGGCCCCGCATCGGGTAAGCAGGTGCGAGAGGCGCCGGTCAACATGTGGCTGGCGATGGCATTGTCGTCGGTTCTGTGTATCTGGATCGGCATCGATCCTTCACGGCTCTACGCAGTCCTGCCGTTTCCGGTCGATTACGTGCCGTATACCGGCGCGCATGTCATCAACCAACTGCAACTGCTTGCCTTTACGGCGCTAGGCGCGGTTATCCTGTTCCGCTGCGGTGTCTATCCGAAGTCAGAACCCGGGCAAAACCTGGACAGCGACTGGGTTTATCGCCGTCTGTTGCCGGCGGCTGCGCATGGTCTTGTCGACAGTCTGGCGCAGGCACGAGATGAGGTCTGGCGCTGGCGTGACCGGGTATTCGATTTTATTCTGGAGCGGGTTTTTCATTATCATGGCCCGCGCGGTATCATGGCACGTACCTGGGCAATCAGCGGCGCCGCATTATGGGTGATGGTGTTGCTTGGGGGCTACCTGCTGGTCTATTACCTCTGACCACATGACGGTCGCGTAACGGGCTATTGGGCCGCCGCCGCACCGCGGATATCCCCCCGGTATGACTCAGCACAACATCTATCAATCGAGCAAGGAACGCGGCCGGAAGCAGCAATACAAGGCGCTGGTGACGCTGCTGCCCTATCTGTGGCCGGCCGGCGAATGGTCGATGCGGACCAGGGTGTTGATCGCATTCGCCTTTATGGCGGCGTCCAAGGTCGTCAATGTCTATGTGCCGCTTCTCTACAAGGATGCGGTTGACGTCTTGAGTGGCGAAATCAGCCCGGTCATCATCCTCCCGGTCGGACTATTGCTGGCCTATGGGCTGGCCCGGCTCTGTTCGGTCGCCTTTGCCGAGTTACGCGAAGCCGTGTTTGCCCGTGTCGCGCAACGCGCCGTACGCCGGGCGGCGCTGCGAACCTTCGAACATCTGCATGCGCTCAGCCTGCGGTTTCACCTGGATCGCCAGACCGGGGGTCTTTCCCGGGTAATCGAGCGTGGTGTGAAGGGGATCGAGTTCCTGCTTTCCTTCATGATGTTCAATATCCTGCCGACCCTGTTCGAAATCCTGATCGTCTGCGGGATCCTGTGGAAGATGTTCGACATCTGGTTCGCGGTGGTCACTTTCGTCACGATCGTTTCCTATATTTTCTTCACGCTGGTCGTTACCGAATGGCGCATCAAGTACCGCCGGGAAATGAATGACCGCGATACCGAAGCCAATACCAAGGCGATCGACAGCCTGCTGAACTATGAAACGGTCAAGTATTTCGGCAACGAACTGCATGAAGCGAACCGTTTCGACAAGGCGATGAAGGGCTACGAGAACGCGTCGGTGCGCAGCACGGTCAGCCTGTCCGCGCTGAATGTCGGACAGGGTGGGCTTATCGCCACCGGGTTGGTGCTGTTGATGGTGATGGCCGGGCAGGGGGTCGTCGATGGCTCCATGACCATTGGTGATTTCGTGCTGGTGAACACGTATCTGATTCAGCTTTACCAGCCGCTCAATTTCCTCGGTTTCGTCTACCGCCAGATTCGCCAGTCACTCACGGACATGGAAGTGATGTTCGGCGTGATGGATATCGAAGCCGAAATCACCGACAAGCCGGAAGCGACGCCCTTGCAAGTCAGCGGTGGCGAGGTGGTGTTTGACCATGTCGACTTCCAGTACGATGACCGTCGCCCGATCCTGCGCGACGTCTCCTTTACCGTACCGCCAGGAAAGACGGTCGCCATTGTGGGCCCCAGCGGGGCCGGGAAATCGACGATCAGCCGCATTCTTTTCCGGTTCTACGATGTCGCCGGTGGGTCGGTGAAAATCGACGGCCAGGATATTCGCGATGTGACGCAGGACAGCTTGCGGGCTGCCATCGGCATCGTTCCGCAGGATACGGTGCTGTTTAACGACTCGATCTATTACAATGTGCTGTATGGCCGAACCGGCGCCGACAAGGATGAGGTGGAGGCCGCTGCAAAGCTGGCGCGCATCCATGATTTCGTCGAAGCCCTGCCGGATGGATACAAGACCGGTGTCGGTGAGCGCGGCCTGAAGCTGTCGGGCGGGGAAAAGCAGCGGGTTGCTATTGCCCGCACGATACTCAAGCGGCCGGCGGTATTGCTGTTCGATGAGGCGACCTCGGCGCTGGATACCCATACCGAGAAGGAAATTCAGGAAAGCCTGCGTGAAGTATCCAGCAACCGTACGACGCTGGTGATTGCGCACCGTCTGTCCACGGTCATCGATGCGGATGAAATCCTTGTGCTTGAGGCAGGCCGCATCGTCGAGCGCGGTCGTCATGATTCTCTGCTGGAACGCGGCGGTGCCTATGCGGCGATGTGGAAGAAGCAGCAGGAATCAGCGGCTGGCGGCGAATCTTCATCAGAATCAGAGGGAGAACCCGAAAATGTCCCGACTTGAACCATTCCATCCCGCGGACATGTCGCCCGAGCAGCGGGCCTATTACGATTCAATTTCGTCGCGACCGAATTTCAGGGACTTGCCCGAAGGCACCCCGCTGACCGGGCCGTATCACGGTTGGCAGCATGCGCCGGCCTATGCCGAAAAACTGGGTGTGCTGGAACAGTATCTGCGCCGGCACGGGCTGCTGGAGCCACGGTTCATCGAGCTGGCGGCGATCACGGTCGGGCGCATCTGGTCGGCGGAAATCGTGTTCGGTTCGCATGCGCCGGTCGCAGTGCAGGAAGGGATCGACAGCGAGATTGTCGAAGCCATTCGACATCGGAAAACACCGGTCTTTGCGAAGAAAGACGAGGAAGCCGTCTACAATTTCGTCCATCGCCTGACAACCGAGCACGAAGTCGACGACGCGACGTATCAGGCGGCGCTGGACATCTTGGGCGAAGCGAAACTGGTTGAGCTGACCGGAGTGGCCGGGCTGTATGTCACCGCATCGATGACCCTGAACGCATTCCAGATTCCCGTCCGCCCCGGGATGCCGCGGCCCTATCCGGACAAGCAGTAGCCGTTTATTCGGCCTTTGGTTCGCGCAGGAACAGCGCCACGATTGCCCACAGGGCCGGGACCGTTGCCATACCAATGAGCATCGGGTCGTAGCCGCCGAGCCAGTCATTGGCGACGCCGAGCGGCAGTGGCCCCAGCGAGGCGCCGACCACGCCGATCATCTGTCCAACGCCCATGATGCTGCCCAGGTGTTTCAGCCCGAAATAGCGCGGCCACATGAAGCCGTATAGCGTGATGGTGAAGGCGTTGCCGAGGCCGAACACCATGGCGTAGACGATTGCGGTGAGCAGCCCATCGACCAGTGTTGCGCCGGCCAGCGCGCAACCGACGATCAGCAGCCCGGCCGCGAACATGAAATGGGTTGGAACCCGGTCGAGCATCCGGCCGATCAGCGGCATGCTGACAACCATGGTGATGGCGGAAACAGCGAAGACCCGGGACGCGATGCCGGCATCCAGGTCATGCGTCGCGAAGATCGATACCTGGAAGAAATGCAGCGCCGTGATCATCATCGACATCAGGCACAAGCCGGTGGCAACGATGTAGAAGGCGGGACCGCGCAACGCCTGATTCAGGGTCAGCGAGGCATCGGTACGGGCGGCCCGGGCCGCAAGCGTGGCGCCTTCCGGAACCGGTTTTGGGGCGGCGGCGCCGTCCGGTAGCAGCCCTATATCGGCGGGCCGGTTCAGCACCAGGAACAGCACTGGCGGTAACAGCAACGCCCAGGTCGTAATGCCCAGCCAGACCCAGGCCTGCCGCCATCCCAGCCATTCGATCAGCCATTGGGAGACTGCCGGATGGATCGCCATGGATACCGAAAACCCCAAGGTCATCATACTGATGGCGAACCCCCTGTTACGGGCGAACCATTGCGAGACCAGGTTGGTACAGATCATCATCAGCGAGCCCTGGCCGAGGAATCGCAGCGCCGCAAAGCCGAGCGCGAGCCAGACGACGCCGCCTGCCGCACCAAAGGCGAAGCAGGCGAGGCCAAGGCAGAGGGTAACGATCAACAGCATCCGCCGGGCGCCCTGCCGGTCGACCATGCGTCCCATCAAAGGCAGGCAGAAAGCCGCGCCGAGCGTTGCAAAACCATAGGCGGATGCGATGTAGGTTTCCGACAGGCCAAGATCGTCGCCGATTGGCCCGATGAAGACACTGAAGGTATGGGATTGTCCCGCGCCGCTGACGAAAATGCCCAGCGCGGCAACCACAAGCATCACCCAGCCGAAAAAGAAGCGCTGGCCGATCCAATGCGCCAGTGGCTCGCGAAACCGCCCGAATGACATGCAAATACTCCGGAAATCCGGTCGCAGCCTATGACGTCGGACACAGCACAGGCAAGCCGCAACACCGTCTTGTTATCCGTCTGCGGGTTGTCGCCCTGTCCGCTGCGTGGCATTGTCCGCGAAATGCCGGATACGGCTGAAATTCAAGCAATCGAAGGAGCCGCCAGCATGGCAGACCCCGTCGTTCTAGAAGTCTTTACCGACTACGTTTGACCCTGGTGCTATCTCAGTACGGTCCGTATTGAAAAGCTGAAGGAAAAATTCAACATCGAAGTCAAGCTGGTGCATTTCCCGTTGCACCCGGATACGCCGCAGGAAGGCAAGTCGCTCGAAGACCTGTTCGCGGGCCGGGGCATGGACCTCAAGGCCAGCTATGAGCGGATGAAGGGGCTGATGGATACCGAAGGTCTGCCGTATGGCGAGCGTTCGCATACCTATAATAGCCGGCTTGCGCAGGAACTTGGCAAATGGGCGGATACCCAGCCCGGTGGCGAGGCGCTGCACGATGCGATATATCGCGGCTATTTCGTCGACCGCCGCAATGTCGGCGATGCCGATGTCTTGCTGGATATCGTCAAGGCGGTCGGCCTGTCTGTTGATGACGCCCGCACGGTTCTCGAAACCCGCAGTTTCAAGGATGCCGTCGATGCCGATTGGGCGAAGTCGCACCAGTATGGTGTGACCGGTGTGCCGACTTTCGTGGCCGGGGGCCATGGCGTTGTCGGGGCGCAGCCCTATGAAGCCATCGCTCATCTGCTGACAGAGGTCGGGACCGAGACACGGGACTGACCCGCGAAACGGGGCGTTTATGGCTATCTATGTCGATGGTGATGCCTGTCCGGTGAAGGACGAGGTGGTTCGCGTGGCGGAGCGGCACGGCCTGACCGTCCACCTGGTATCAAACAGCGGCATGCGCCCTTCGCGCAGCCCGCTGGTGCAGCAGGTCGTGGTCGCCGATGGGCTGGATGTCGCCGATGACTGGATCGCTGAACATGTCGGGCCGGGCGATATCGCGATTACCGCTGATATTCCACTGGCCGACCGCTGTGTGAAGGCCGGGGCGAAGGTTCTGAACCATAACGGCAAACCCTTTACCCCCGATAATATCGGCAATTCCCTGGCGGTCCGGAACCTCATGACGGACCTGCGCGACCAGGGCGCAATCCGTGGCGGTGGGCGCGGGTTTACCAAGCGCGACCGGTCGGAATTTCTGCAGTCGCTGGAAACGGCGGTGCAGGCGATAAAGCGTGAGGCGAACCGTTAGGTCACGGATGCCTTGGGAACGCACGCGATATTCCAGTGCCCTTATATTCCGAACTTGCGCATAAAGTTTCTGATTTTCCAGCGCACGTAATGGAAGTCCAGACTGGCTCGCTGCCCGACCATGGATTCATAAGCGGATATTTTTTCTTCCGTATACGGCCAGTCATTATGGCGGGCAACCGGACCGTTTTCCACATACCCCAGTCTTCCGCCAGCATCCAGAACACTGTTTGAAAAATAGCTGTTGAGAACGCCGGAGCAATAATCCACCACTGAAGCGGCCAGATTGTCTGGTTGTTGGCCGGAGTAAAAATCCGCCAGTGGTAAGCTTTCTGCATTTTGCAGAGGGCGGGGATGAAGCAAGTGGAATTGTATGGTCGCGTGCGTTATGCGGTAAAAATTCAAGGTATGAGCCGCCGCGAAGCGGCAAGGTTGTTCGGCATTGACCGTCGCACGGTTGATAAGATGTTGGCGTTCTCGACCCCACCTGGCTATCGCCGCAAGAAGGCGCCGAACCGGCCCAAGCTTGATCCGTTTGTCGGTATTATCGACCAGATCCTTGAGGACGATACCAAACGTCTGAAGAAGCAGCGTCATACGTCGAAGCGGATCTTTGAGCGGCTTCGTGATGAATATGGCTTTGCCGGTGGCATCACCATCGTGAAGGATTATGTTTTTGCCGCCCGGCAACGTCAGCGGGAGATGTACGTGCCGTTGAGCCATTCTCCGGGCCATGCCCAGGCAGATTTTGGTGAAGCGGATGCAGTCATCGGCGGCATCCAGTGCCGGGCCCATTATTTTGTCATGAGCCTTCCTCATAGCGACGCCTGTTTCGTTTGTGCTTATCCCGCAGCGACCACGGAAGCATGGCTAGATGGCCACAACAGGGCCTTCAGCTTCTTTGGCGGCATCCCTAAATCGATCCTGTATGATAACGACAAGGTTCTGGTGGCGCGGATATTGCCAGATGGCACACGACAACGGACACGGGCATTCAGCGGCCTCCAGTCTCATTATCTTTTTGAAGATCGTTATGGCCGCCCAGCCAAAGGGAACGACAAGGGTAACGTGGAAGGCATCGTCGGTTTTGCCCGCCGGAACTTCATGGTGCCGGTTCCACAGTTCGAGAGTTGGGATGCCTTCAATGCTCACCTGGAAGAGCAATGCCGCAAGCGCCAACGTGATGTTTTGCGTGGCGAGCGCGAGAGTATCGGTGCGCGGCTTGTTCGTGATCAGGATGTGCTGGCAGACTTGCCTCCCGTCCTGTTCGATGCCTGTGATAGACAGGCCACGCGGGTCAGTTCCCTATCCCTGGTACGGTATCGAAACAATGATTATTCGGTGCCCGTCGCCTTTGGCCATCAGGACGTCTGGGTCCGTAGCTATGTCCATGAGGTCATCATCGGCTGCGCCAGTGAGGAGATCGCTCGTCATCCCCGTTCCTATGATCGGGAGGATCTGATCTTCAACCCGATCCACTATCTGCCTTTGCTGGAGAAGAAGGTCGGTGCCCTGGACCAGGCGGCGCCGTTGGTGGGTTGGGATCTGCCAGATGTATTCGTAACTCTGCGTCGCCTCCTTGAAGCTCGGATGGGCAAACCGGGGAAGCGGGAGTACGTACAGGTCCTAAGGCTGCTTGAGATATTCGACCTCAATGACCTACATGGCGCGATCAGAGATGCCCTGCGCTTAAGCGCGATTAGCTTTGACGCCGTTAAACATCTGCTGCTGTGCCGCATAGAGCGGCGTCCGCCAAAGCTCAATCTGGACATCTATCCTTATCTGCCTGGTCTTGTCCCGCTTACGTTCCGGTCTTTCAACTCATTTATGCGGCCTTTCGTTCGAATGCCAAGGGGCTTTTGCTATTCAGTGATGAGTGGCGGCGGCGGGAATTGTAGAACCCATTGATATACTGGAATATAGCTCCTTCTGCTTGGCGACGTGTATCCCAGCGGTTGCGCCAGATGAGCTCTGCCTTGATGGATTTGAAGAAGGTCTCAACCATGGAATTGTCGTAGCAATTGCCTTTGCCGCTCATCGATACCTTGAAGCCATTCTTCAAAAGGCGCTTCTGATAGTCGTGCGAACAATATTGCGACCCGCGATCCGTATGGTGAATGCAGCCCTCTGGCGGCTGTCGCAGTGCCACGGCCATGTCCAACGCCCGGATCGCCAAATCCCGCTTCATACGGCTGCTGACGGCCCAGCCGATAACGCGACGGGAATACAGATCAAGGATGACAGCCAGATACAACCAGCCTTCACTGGTCCAGATATAGGATATGTCGCCCGCCCATTTTTGGTTAGGCGCATCCGCTGAGAAGTTCTGAGCCAGCAAGTTGGGCGCGATGTTGAACGTGTGGTTGCTGTCCGTCGTAGCTTTGTATTTCTGGGTTCTGATAACCTTGATGCCGTTCTCACGCATCAAGCGACCCACGCGCCGGTGCCCCACTTCAAGCCCCAATTCTTGCAGCTCTTCGGTCATGCGCGGCCGCCCATAGCTTTGCAGGCTCAGACGGTGTTGCTCACGGATATGGGCCAGAAGCACCATATCATGACGTTGGCGTTGGCTCATCGGGCGCAGGCGCCAAGCGCGAAACCCACGCGATGTGACCCGCATAACGCGGCAGAGACACTCCACTGGCCATTCTTCTTTCCAGGCGTCGATGAAAGCGAATCTCATCGGCTTTGGCCTGCAAAGAAGATTGCCGCTTTTTTTAATATTTCCCTCTCCTCGCGAAGTAAGCGGACTTCCTTGCGGAGGCGTTTATTTTCTTTCTCCACCTCCTCGTGAGGGCCAGACATCAGATCGTCATGCTGATGCTTC